>JBAYUM010000107.1:0-6991 GCA_041675125.1 Candidatus Nanopelagicales bacterium | reverse complement strand
GCCGGATTCCGCTTCAACTCGCGTGTCTATGGCATACCCGTGCAGTACGAGAACCTTGCCCTGGTGACCAACGTCAAATTGGTGCCGAAACAGCCCAATACCTTCGCCAAGGTGGTTGCCGTTGCCAAGCGGCTGATGAAGAACGGCAAGGCGACGACCGGCATCGCCGTCGGACAGGGTGACGCAGGCAATGCCTACAACATGTATCCGCTCTTCAGCGGCCTTGGCGGATATGCCATTGGCACTGATGTAGCTGGCAATTTCAATTCGAGCGACATCGGGATCGCCAATCCGGTCTTCCTCCAGAATGCGTCGGCAATCAAGGAATGGAATGACTCCCGGGTGATCTCCTCGTCGTTGACGACGCAGGCTGCCAAGGATGCCTTCATCGCAGGCAAGGCGCCGTTCTGGATCACCGGGCCATGGGATCTCAACACCATCGTGGGTCTCCCATTCGGCTATCGGATCACGACGGTTCCCTCGATAGTGAAAGGCAAGGCGACATCGCCGCTGCTTGGCATGAAGGGCTTCATGGTGACCATCTATGCGCAGGCCCATCAGGTCAAGAATCTGGCTGACCAGTTCGTGACCGAAGGGCTGCCCAAGGCCGGGGTCCAGGCGGCCTTCGGCAATGCCGCCCGTCGCATGCCTGCCAACCTCAAGGCCGCTGCCCATGTCAGCGACCAGCGGTTGAAGGCCTTCGGTGCCGCCAGTGCGGTGGGCGTCCCGATCCCCAATATTCCCCAGATGCAGGACGTGTGGTCGCCCCTGGGCTCGGCCTGGGCTGCCTCGACCAGGGGCTCGGGGGCGAGCCCTCCGGCGGCTGCCTTCAACCAGGCGCAGGCGGCGGTCGCCGCGGCCATTGCTGCGCGCCAATAGCCGCTTCGCCAAGCGCGAAACCCGTGAAATCCCATTTGCACTCTCATGGGCAGAGTGCTAAAAATGCCTTAGCACTCGACACCTGAGAGTGATAACTCCCGCACGAATGTTCCTGGAGGAACCCGTCAATGGCAAAGATGATCGCATTTGATGAAGAGGCGCGTCGCTCGCTTGAGCGCGGCATGAACGTGCTCGCAGACGCAGTCAAGGTCACCCTTGGACCAAAGGGTCGCAACGTTGTCCTGGAGAAGAAGTGGGGCGCACCCACGATCACCAACGACGGTGTGTCCATCGCAAAGGAAATCGATCTCGAGGATCCCTACGAGAAGATCGGCGCCGAACTCGTCAAGGAGGTCGCCAAGAAGACTGACGATGTCGCTGGTGACGGCACTACCACCGCAACCGTTCTTGCCCAGGCACTGGTCCGTGAAGGCCTGCGCAACGTTGCCGCTGGCGCGAACCCCATGGGCCTCAAGCGCGGTATCGACAAGACCGTCGGCGTCATCTGCGATGAGCTGCTGCTCATGGCCAAGGATGTTGAGACCAAGGAGCAGATCGCCTCAACCGCGGCCATCTCCGCTGGTGGCGACGCTGAGGTCGGCAACCTGATTGCCGAGGCAATGGACAAGGTCGGCAAGGAAGGCGTCATCACCGTCGAGGAGAGCAACACCTTCGGTCTCGAGCTTGAGCTCACCGAGGGCATGCGCTTCGACAAGGGCTACATCTCCGCCTACTTCATGACTGACCCTGAGCGCATGGAGGCAGAGCTCGAGGACCCCTACATCCTCATCATGAACTCGAAGATCTCCGCGGTGAAGGATCTCCTTCCCCTGCTCGAGAAGGTCATGCAGTCCGGCAAGCCCTTGGTCATCATCGCCGAAGATGTCGAAGGCGAAGCGCTTTCGACCCTCGTCGTGAACAAGATCCGTGGCACGTTCCGCTCGGTTGCCATCAAGGCTCCGGGCTTCGGCGATCGCCGCAAGGCGATGCTGCAGGACATTGCAATCCTCACTGGCGGCCAGGTCATCTCCGAAGAGGTCGGCCTCAAGCTTGAGACTGCTGGACTTGAACTGCTCGGCCGCGCCCGCAAGGTGCAGGTCAGCAAGGACGAGACCACGATCGTCGAGGGCGCTGGCGATGTCGACCAGATCAACGGTCGCGTCAACCAGATTCGCGCAGAGATCGACAACTCGGATTCGGACTATGACCGTGAGAAGCTGCAGGAGCGCCTGGCCAAGCTGGCCGGTGGCGTTGCAGTCATCAAGGTCGGAGCTGCGACTGAGGTCGAGCTCAAGGAGCGCAAGCACCGCATCGAAGATGCCGTGCGCAACGCGAAGGCTGCAGTCGAGGAGGGCATCGTCCCTGGCGGCGGCGTCGCATTGATCCAGGCCATGGCGTCAGCCTCCGCCAAGATCGATGCACTCGGACTCGCAGATGAGCAGTTGGTCGGCTCGAACATCGTCCGTGTCGCCATCAGCGCTCCGCTGAAGCAGATTGCCGAGAACGCAGGGCTTGAAGGCGGAGTCGTGGCCGAGAAGGTTCGCGAGCTCACTCCGGGCCACGGTCTTGACGCATCAACTGGCGAGTACGTCGACATGATCGCCATGGGCATCATCGATCCCGCCAAGGTGACGCGTTCGGCATTGCAGAATGCGGCATCGATCGCTGGCCTGTTCCTCACCACCGAGGTCGTGGTTGCTGACAAGCCTGAGAAGGCAGCACCGGCAATGCCAGGTGGCGGCGACATGGGCGACATGGGCTTCTAAGCCCAGAGCACTTCCAAGGAGCGGCACCCCGATCGGGTGCCGCTCCTTGCATAGGGTCCAGGAGTGGCTCTTCCTCCAGGCTCGTGGTCGCTCCAAGGCGCCCCGCCAGTTCTCGAGCTCAAGGCAGAGGTCAAAGGCAAAGCCCTCGCACTCAAGGCGCCCATCCATGCTGCAGACCTGACGATTGATGATGCCGGCGTCGTCCTGACCCTGGGCATCGGGATCGATCAAGTGAAGTCAGGAAGTTTCCTCCTCGACACGGCCGTGCGTGCCTTCCTGGTCAGCCAGGGAGCCCATGAGCTGCTGTACGTCGGCAGTGGGCCAAGTGATCTCGAACCGGCGCAGGTCGGCGGGGTGGCCACGTCCGGTCGCGTTGCTGTCGATCTGGAGCTGGAGCTCTCCACCGTCACCACCACTTCGGACGGCATTCGACTTGCCGTCACCGGTACTGCGGTCTTCGAGGACGTCGAGGTGCCGATTCCTGGCATTGGTCGACTCACCGACCTTGTTCTCGAGGTTCATGCCTTGCTGGATCTGCGGAAAGTGGCCTAGCTCACCCGCAGGACACCGCGACCTTGGCCGGTTAGTACCCTTGCGCACATGCCTACGGGAACTGTGAAGTGGTACGACTCCGAAAAGGGGTTCGGATTCATCGCGTCGGATGACGGCGAGGATGTCTTCGTACACGTTTCCACGCTGCCCGCAGGTGTCACTGCGCTCAAGCAGGGCACCAAGGTCGAATTCGGCATTGTCGACGGCAAGCGGGGCAAGCAGGCGCTGTCGGTGTCCGTCATCGGACCGACGCCTTCGGTCGTGAAGAGCAGCCGCAAGCCTGCAGGTGACCTTGCTGGGATTGTCGAAGACCTCATCAAGATGCTCGACGGCGTTGCCACCCAGTTGCAGCGAGGCAAGTACCCGGCCGATGCGGTGGCTCAGAAGACTGCCGCAGTGCTGCGAGCAGTCGCCAACGACTTCGATATCTGAGTTCGCGCTGCTACAGCGCCTGGACGAACTCGTAGGCCGTGTAGGCCGCAAGCAGCATCAGGACAATGCCGGAGGCGATGCTCACCCGCCACAGGGCGATGCGCTGCTGTAGCCACCTGCCGAGCACGACAGCGAGCCCGCCAACGGTGATGAGTGCCAGCCAGGACCCGATGAAGACTGACAGCGGCTGACCGGTCTTGGCCGCCTGGGCCGCCGTGAAGATCTGGGTGAGATCACCCCACTCTGCCGCGAACAGCACGACGAAGCTGGCGAGCATTGCGCGCATCGCTGAGTTCGAGGGCGCAGCGCTGACCTTGGCGAGCACCTCGGTCTCCTCCTTGGCCTCGCTGTCGGACTCCTCGGAGCGCGACCGCAGGCCAGTGCGGATCAGCACGATCGAGCCGACAAGGAAGAAGCCTCCGGTGACGGCGAGCACGAGAGTGACAGGGAGCAAGGAGATGAAGCTGCCAGCGACGACTGCAATCAGGCATTGGACGAAGAACGCCGCACTGACGCCTATCCATACCGGCAGGTGCGGAAATCGCGTGGCCAGCACGAGCGCGGCGATGAAGGTCTTGTCGGGCAGCTCTGCCAGGAAGATGACGGGGAATGTCGAGACGACAACTGCGAGATCCAGGCCCCACATGCTAGGGATCTCGCAGCTGAAGGTCGTGGATCACGAGGTGACCCTATGGGGGAATTCCGTTGAATTGGCCCCGGGGGTCCTACTGCGCGTGACCGTGCGCGAGAATCACCCAGTGACGAACACCGATACTGCGCCAGTGATCAAGGCCGATCCGGCGCTCCTGGGCGTTGAGGCCCTGGCACGCGACGCAGTTGTGGGCGATGTGGGCGAGGCGATGGTCGGCGAGTACCTGGGCGCGGTCATGGATGCCGATCGCATTGCCACGCATCTGTTCGCCTGCCTGAACCCGGCCTATGTCGGCTGGAACTGGGCAGTCGTCGTCGTGCGTGCGCCACGAGCCAAGACCATCACCGTCAATGACGTCGTGCTGATGCCTGGGGAGCAGGCACTCACCGCTCCGCGCTGGGTGCCCTGGATCGAACGCGTGCAACCCGGCGACCTCGGCGTAGGCGACATCCTCCCGACTGCTGCTGATGATGCCCGACTCATTGCCGGGCTCACGGGCGAGGACGATCTCGAGGGCGTTGCATCTCTTGCGCCCCTGACTCCGGGGCAGTGGGAATTGGGGCTCGGTCGGGCTCGAGTGCTGTCACCTATCGGGCGTGACGAGGCAACCCAGCGTTGGCATGAGGGCGATACCGGTCCCGCGTCGACGATGGCGCGCAATGCCGCCCTCGAATGCTCGACGTGTGGATTTCTCGTGACCCTTGGCGGCATCGTCGGACAGGCCTTCGGGGTGTGTGCCAATGCGATGGGCGCAGCCGATGGCAAGATCGTGAGCCTGGAATTCGGCTGCGGGGCCCATTCGGAAGTCATGGTTGAACCCGCTGTCGATCACGCGCCTGTTCCGCCCATCGATGAAGCGGGAGATCTCGGCCACTCGTAGGCCTAGTTGCCGCGAGCCTTGCGCCTCAGGAAGACCAGCCCGAGCAGACCGCTGATCGTGCCGATCGCGCACATCATCAGCCAATCCGACAGCTCACCGTCGTTGCGTTCGATCACGACCGAACCGACAACCGCTGCGGCGAGCCAGCAGACTGTTCCCACGCGAACGGCCACTTGAGCTGAGGCGACTGAACCTGGCTCGGCGCGATAGGCGCTGGTGCGACTCATGTTTCCGTGCCCTCCGAAGATCCAACTCCTGCAGTGGGTCACACGGTACTGCCCCGGCATCAGGCGTGCCGGGATCCGAGGTGCTTTTCGGCCTGGAACGGCCAGGTCGTAGGGTCGGGCCATGAGCCCTAAAGCCCGTCGCGTGATCACCTTGGTGGTGCTTGCATCACTGGTCGCAGTCGTGGTCCTCGCGGCGATCGCTGGCATATGACACGACTTCTCGCCCTACTGCTCCTGCCGTTGATCGGGATTCTGGGCCTGACGCCTGGCCCCGTGCAGTCGGTCCCCTCCTCGCGAGTTCAGTGCAGGTTCGACGACAGCAGGTTCACCGAGATCAGTGGACTGGCTCGATCACAGCAGTATCCAGGTGTCCTCTACCTCAACAATGACTCCTCGGACGGCCCCTATGTCTTCGCAGTCGACGAGCGATCATGCAAGACCCTTGCGACCCTGCGCGTCTCTGGCAGCCGAGCACGTGACTATGAGGCCATCGCAACGGGACGGGATGCGCGCGGCCGCGCGGTCATCTGGCTCGGTGACATCGGCGACAACAATGACTCGTGGCCATATGTCGAAGTGATGCGGATTCTCGAGCCTTCGTCGCTGCGCTCGCAAACGGTCGCGGCGCATCATTACCGGGTCACCTATCCGGATATGCCGCACAATGCTGAGGCTCTCCTGGCCAACCCGGCAAAGCCGCAACTGTGGATCGTGACCAAGCAGCTGGCAAGCGGCAGCCTGTATGCGCTGCCTGCGCCGCTGCTCGCGAGGAATCAGGCGACGCCTCTGCGCAGGGAGGCAGGGCTGATCACCGATGGCTCGGTATCGCCGCAGGGCGATCGCTATGTGCTGCGGACCTATTTCGATGCAACGATCTTCACGGGGCTGCCTCCGGGCCGTCAGGGAGTGACCTTCGACCTTCCGGGGCAGTACCAGGGCGAGGCTGTGACCTGGACTGGAGACGGGAAGGCGCTGCTGATCGCAGGGGAGCGCGACAACCGACTGCTACGGGTGGAGATTCCTCAGGCGGACTGACGGACGCTGGTCTCGGGCTCAGGTGCCGCAACCGGCCGGACCAGCAGGATGGTCAGGGCGATGCCGAGGAACACCGGCACCATCAGGAAGGCCAGATGGAAGCCAATGTGGTCGGCGAGCACACCGAGTGCGATCGGTGCCGACGCTACGGCGATGCTGGCGAACACAAGTGCGAGGGCCGATGCGCGATCCGTGAGGCCATTGGACACCTGCATGGCGCGAGCGATGCCAAGGGGTGTCTGAACGCTGATCCCGATGCCACCGATGGCCAGCCCCAGGACGACCGCTGGCCACCAGGTGAAGGTCCATGCCAGCACGAAGGCCAGGAGCGAGAGCACGACCGAACCTCGTAGGAGCAGATCGGCTGGATGCCGCTCAGCGAGTCGGGCACCAATGAGCCGGCCGACAAGCATGCCTCCAGTGATGGCACCGATCGAGGCGGCGGCGGCACCTGCGTCGAATCCGCACCGCTCGCGGAGGAGGTCAGCACTCCAGAAGGTCATGGAGAACTCGGTGGCAACGAAGCTCATGAACAGTGCCAGGCTCCAGTAGACCTCACGTGGCATCT
>JBAYUM010000106.1:0-7012 GCA_041675125.1 Candidatus Nanopelagicales bacterium | reverse complement strand
GTCGAGTGCCCTGGGAGGGAGAGGGCATCGAGATCAGCGGATACGTTGGCATCGCACTGACGCAACCTGGCTCGACATCCAGGGACGCCGAGGACCTGCTTCGCGACGCATCGGCGGCAATGAGACGAGCCGCGGGCAGGGGGCCCGAGTCATTCGACTTCCTCGATGGAAACATCGCAGCCCAGGCACGAGAAGCCCTTGCGTTGCGTAGTTCCCTTCGTGACGCAATCACGAACCGCGAACTCGTGCCGTGGTTCATGCCGCTCGTCGCACTGGAGAGTGGCAAGGTCATCGGCTACGAATCCTTGGTCCGTTGGGAGCATCCCGATGGCTCAGTACGAGCTCCTGATGCCTTTCTCGAGGCAGCCGAGTCGTCCGGGCTGATCACCGAGATCGACCAGTTCATGCTCTCAAGGACGCTCGAGGTGGCGGCCTCAGCCCCGAATCTCTCCTTCAGCATCAATGTCTCTGCAGCATCACTGCAGTCGAGTCGGTTGCTGCCGCATGTGCAATCGGAACTCAGCAGGACTCAGGTCGACCCCGCTCGCATCCATCTTGAGGTGACGGAAACAGCACTGTTCCATGTCACCAACGACGTCAAGAGCACGATGAGCACTCTCGCAGAGTTGGGCATCTCCTGGTGGGTCGATGACTTCGGCACCGGCTACTCGTCCATCACACATCTGCGAGACCTCCCGATTGCCGGTCTCAAACTGGACAAGTCGTTCACCAACAATTTGAGCCTCACCGACGATCATGCTTCTCGGCTGGCCCATGGACTCATCGGGTTGGCGCATGGACTGGGCCTTGCCACCGTCGCCGAGGGGGTTGAGACACGCGAGCAGGTTGACGTTCTGCTCGGCCAGGGGTGGACCTACGGGCAGGGCTGGCACTTCGGGAAGGCTCGTCCGCTCCCCCTCGAGTAGTCCGCACCCAAGCGATAGCGTGCGCTGACGTTCGCGAGCGCTACTGCGCAGGAACGATGTAGTCAGGCATCTTCCATGAAACGTGACCCTGATCGTCGTCCTGGGTGAGCATCAGCGAGTAGTCCTTGGTGCCATCATTGGCGGTGCACTCGCTGACCAGGCCCTGCTGGATCGGAATATCCGCAGGACAGGTGACGGTCATGGATGCGCCGGTCGCCGTCTCGATCGACTTGGTGAGCTCAGGTGAATCAACGTTGAGCGTTGATGTCGATGAGCATGCCGCCAGCGGCACGATCGACATGCTAAGGACCGCAATCACAGTGGCCAGGCGCTTCACGTTCATCTGCACTCCTTCATCAGTCAACGGGTGACAGTGGTCAAGCAGATCAATTCATCCGAATGAAGCACCTATCAACCGGAGACTACTGCGTTCGCCGACCCGAATGCGCCACATCAGCCTGGTGAGCATGCGATTCGCGCGGCGCATCAGGTCAATTGCCCGAATACGCTCGACGAATGGGTCATGTGGTCAGATGTGCACATGAACCAACACTTCACCCTGCGCCAGAAACTCCGGTACCGCTTTGACAACACGCTGTCTCGCGGCATCTGGGCTGTTCTCATCTGGTTGGGTGTCGTCGCGGCCTCGTTCTTCGTGCTCATCGCGCTCATCCTGAAGGTCACCGGCATCGGACCCGACGACGAGAGCACCACGATCTTCGAGGGCGTGTGGTTCGCGCTCACCCGTTCACTCGACCCAGGAACCTTCTCCGGCGACTCCGGCCTGCGCTTCCGACTAGTCATGCTTTTCGTCACGCTCGCGGGCATCTTCCTCGCGGCCACCATCATCGGCTTGATCTCATCAGCCATCGACAACCGTGTGGAGACCCTGCGGCGTGGACGCTCACTCGTCGTAGAGCAGGGCCACACCCTCATCATCGGTCTCAGCGACAAGCTGACGTCCATCGTCTCCGAGCTCGTTGAGGCGAATCTCAGTGAGAAGAACCGTGCCATCGTGGTGCTCACCTCCGAGGACACTGTCGAGGTCACCGATGGCATCCGCAGCCTCGTCACCGATCTGAAGACCTCGCGCCTGGTCGTCCGCAGCGGGATCCCTACCCGCATCACCGATCTGCGGCAGGGCAATCCGCAATCGGCGAAGTCCGTCATCGTGCTGCGCCCCGAGGATGGTTCCGACGCGCAGGTCGTGAAGACCGTGCTCGCCCTGTCGCGATGCATCCCCGACTTCGACACCGTCACCGTTGTTGCTGAACTCGAGGACGCGGACACTGCATCTGCGCTCACGGCTGCCGTCGGTGCCAGCCTGATCACTGTCACTCCGCGCGACATCATCGCCCGCATCAGCGCACAGGTCTCGCGTGCGTCGGGCCTGGGTGCGATCTACCAGGAGTTTCTCGACTTCGAGGGCGATGAGCTCTACAGCATTCCGGTGACCGGGCCCTGGGTCGGGCGCAAGTTCGGCGAACTGCTCCTGGGCAGTTCGGGCGGCACCATCATCGGCCTGCGCACTGCTGCAGGATCGGTCCAGGTCAACCCACGCCCTGAGACCGTGCTGGCCGCAGGCGACTTCGCCATCGGCATCGCCGAGGACGACTCCACCTTCCATCTCGATGTGGCACCGCAGGACTGGTCACAGCCCGACATGCGTGAATGGACGCCGCTACCTCAGCAGCGCGAGCGCACGCTCATCGTGGGATGGAGCGATCTTGCTCCCCTGATCGCCCAGGAGATCGAGGCCCATGTCGCTGCGGAGTCCGAACTGCACTTGCTGATCGACACAGCCTCCATCAGTGAGGAGGTCGTCGCCTCGTCAATGGCGATGACCCACCAGCGACTGATCATTCACGATGGCAACCCGATCAACGGTCGCGATGTCGAGCGCGTGCTCAATGATGGACCCTTCGATCACATCATGCTGCTCAGCGAGCGCGGCTCGTACTCCGCTGACGAGGCAGATGCACGCACGCTGCTGGCACTCATGCACGTGCGCCGCTGCACCGAAGACGATCCCGACACCGAGAACATCGTTGCCGAGCTCATGGATCCCAATGATGTCGAGCTGGGTGGCACCACCGAGAACAACGACTTCATCGTCAGTCAGCGTCTGATCGGCCTGCTGATGGCACAGTTGAGCGAGAGCCCGCATCTGCGCGATGTCTTCGCCGATCTGTTCGACTCGGACGGTTCTGTGGTGGCCATGCATCCGGTCGAGCGCTACCTCGAATTCGGCTCACACACTTTCACCGATGTCATCAAGGCTGCCCGTGACTGGGGCATCGTGCCCATCGGCTACCGCGCGGCGAGTGCCGTCGACGATGCGCTGGCGATCGGCAATGGCATCCGCGTCAATCCGTCCAAGAACAAGGCCATCACCTTCGCACCCGGCGATGTCATCGTCGTGATCGCGACCGCCTGACCGGCTCAGTATGGGCGTGGCAGCCCCAGTCCACGAGCGATGTTGTTGCGATAGATCTCTGTGGTGCCGCCATAAACCGCCGAGCCTGGCGCATGCTGACGTTCGCTGGCGATGATGCCTGCCGCGATGCTGCCGTCGACTCCGAAGTCAAGAATGCCCTCAGGTGCTGCCATGTCCGCGAGCCGGTCGGCGTTGGCCATGAGTGCCTCGGCCGCCATGGGCTTGCCAAGTTCACCCTCGGCATTCCAGCAGACCTCAAGGTCGAGCATGGCTTCGGCAAGCGCGATGCGCACCAGCGGGTCCTCGAGTCGCGAACGGCCATCAGCGCTCGTGCGCGACGCAGCCCAGTCGATGGCGCCGTCGATCAACTTCGAGAAGACCCGCGAGAAACCTGCGCCCATTGAGCCGTTGATGGGCACCACTCCCTCGGTCACGACACCAGCACCGTGCTCGGTGGCCAGCGGCTCGGACATCACGCTCCAGCCCTCGTTGATCCCGCCGATGCGGTAGTCATCGGAGATGCGCACGTCGGAGTAGAACGTCACGTTGGTGCGCCCGCCACCCAGGATCCACACCGGTGACGCCTCGACTCCCGGCGCATCCATCGGTACCAGGAACATGGTGAGCGTACGGTGCTTCTGCTCGATTGGTCCCGTGCGCGCCAGCAGGAACACGTAGTCGGACTCATTGCCCCAGGTCGTCCACATCTTCTGCCCATTGATGACCCATTCGTCACCGTCCTGCACGGCTCGAGTCTTCGCAGCCGCGATGTCCGAGCCATTGTCCGGCTCCGAGTACCCCAGGCAAGTGGTCAATTCTCCAGTGCGGATACCGGGGAGCACATTGGCCTTCAACCAGTCAGAGCCGAAGCGCTCGAGGGTCGGGATCAGCAGGTCCGAGCTTGCATTGTTCGGGATGAAGTACTCATTGAAGAGCTCCGTGATGATCTCTTCCTCAACCTCGCCAAGACCGGCGCCACCAGCCTCAGGCTTCTGCTTGGGATGCACCCATCCGCGCTTGGCCATCGCCAGGCGCACGGCCTCCGGTGAACGATCGTGATCGAGGGCAATATGCGCAGGGTTCGGTGTCCAGTGCGCTTCGAGGAGATCGCGAATCTCCTGCTCGAACGCTGACTGCTCTGATGTGAGCTCAAGCCGGCTGAAGTCCATGACAGTCCTACCTATCGGTTCGTCGAAGCGAGTGCGAGATTTGCATCGGTCAGTGATCGCTCAAGAGCACGGCGGTCGATTGCTCGACCGATCTCCTCGAGATCGCGGCGCACGCCGCCACCCACCAAGGACCACGATGTCGCCTTTCGGTAGTACAGGCTGATGTCTGCTTCCAAAGTGATGCCCATGCCGCCGTGCACGTGCACCGCCTTTGACGTGCTGCGCAGAACCGACCGCGTCGCCTGCGCCATCGCCATCGCCGCAAGCTCAGGACGGAAATCAGGCTCATGCTCGGTGAGCCAGGCGGCCTTGAGCGTCAGGTTGCGCGAGGTGCGCTCGTCCATGTGAATGTTGACCAGATCGTGTGAGATCGCCTGGAACTTGGCAATCGTGACGCCGAATGCCTGTCGCTCCATGGCGTAGTTGCGGGCGATCTCGCCCGAAGCCTCCAGCAGGCCCACGAGCGAGGATGCCGTGGCGATCCTCCATTCGCGGTGTGCCATATCCCAGATCTCGGCTGCCTGCGCTCCTGCAGCCAGGGTCGCGACGGTCACCTCGGGATCTGCAGGATTCCACCAGGCGACCGGTGCACAGCCCTCGTTCTGCGCCTGCGGGGCATTGGTGTCACGGGTCATGAGGATGAGCTCGCCGCCCTTGTAGGCGAGCACAGCGCGGGCAACGGCTCCGCTCGGCACCAACTCTGCGCCGAGTTCCCATGAGGAGATCGGCGCCATGCTCAGGATCGTGTCGCCTGCCAAGGCCGACTCCCAGTCGACTGAGCCGATCGGCTGGCTCGCGGAGACCAGCGAGGCCAGGGCACGCAAGGTGACGACATGGTCGAGCAGCGCAATCGGCGCGGCTGCGCGTCCGATCTCGAATCCGGTGAGTGCGAGCTCCACGAGTCCGCCACCATCACCCCCGACTGCCTCGGGCAGTGCGATGGTCAGCAGGCCATTGTGCTGGGCAACAGTCCACAGTTGCGGATCGAAGCCCAGGGGCTCTGCTGCCCGGACCACATCCATCGGCGACTGCTCGGCGAACAGCTCGCGCAGCATCGCGATCAGCTGCCCCTGCTCATCGCTCAGGGTGTAGTCGTTGCGCCGCAGGTCGATGGCCACTGTTCCTCCAGGAGATCACGAATCAGAATCCTTGCCCAGCTCGCGGGCGGGGCTATTCAACCACCTGTCGAGAATCGAGGCGTGACCATGATTGCCCGGACGAATCCCACTCGGCTGCGAGGTTGCTTTCCCGAGGTGACCGAAGTCCCTAGTGACCTGGAATTCCCGGAACTACGATTGAGCCATGAATGTGTATGGGCATGCGCATGGAATCCGGCGTTGGGTCTTGGCGGGACTGGCACTCTCATGTACGACGTTGGCCTTGGCCCTCCCTATCTCTGCGAACGCTGAGGATGGACCGCCTTCGAGCATCCCCACCGGAGGACCGCCACCGGGCATCCCGACCGGCGCGCCTGCCGGAATCCCCTCCGGGCCCATCCCCACCGGGGCCATTCCTTCCGGGCTGCCCAGCGGGCCACCCGCCAGCATTCCCACCGGAGGACCGCCAGCGGTCCTTCCCACGGGAGCGATGCCGACCAATCTCGCAGCCCTCACCGCTGGTGGCATTTCCGGTATCGACCCATCGAAGTTCGCTGGGTTGAGTCCAGCCCAGTTGGACGCCCTCAAGCCCTCAGCACTAGGTGGGCTGATGCCTGAGCAATTGGCCAAGATAAAGCCCGACAGTTTGGCCTCCCTCAGCACCTCACAGTTCAGTGCCCTGCCTGCATCGGCGATGGCTGGAATGACCGCTTCACAATTGGATGCCATGGTGCCGAGTCAGTTCAAGTCGATCACCCCGCAGATGTTCGACTCGATACCCGCACAGGCACTCTCGTCCTTGAGTTTCGACCAGATGATGGCGTTGAAGCCCGCGGTGATGGCCCAGATCTCGCCTGAGCAGATCGCCGCACTCTCGGCTCAAGTGATGGGAGCCCTGTCGAAGGACCAGTTGTCACGCATTCCAGCTGATGCCATCGCAGCATTGAAGGCCGGGCAGCTCGACAAGTTGTCGCCTGCAGCGTTTCCTGGATTCAGCCCCGACCAGTTCATGGACCTCAAGCCGACGATCCTGTCGGTCATCGACCCCAAGCAGTTCATGGGCCTGAAGCCTGCCGTGATGGCCGTGATGACCGCTGACCAAATCAGCGCCCTAACCCCGGCAACGCTGAAGTCGATGACCCTTCCGCAGATCGACAATCTGGCCCCGGCTGCGCTGGCCGGCATGGAGCCAGGCCAGATCAAGGGGCTCGCGGTCGCGAAGATCGCCAAGTTGGACGCGGCTCAACTCAGCAATCTTGCACCCGATACCTTCGCTGCGATGAAGGCGGAACAACTGGCGGCAATGCAGCCCGCCGATGCGCCAGGGATGACCCCCGCACAGTTGGCGGCGCTGTCCTCGAAGCAAGCCGATTCGATCAAGCC
>JBAYUM010000105.1:0-7055 GCA_041675125.1 Candidatus Nanopelagicales bacterium | reverse complement strand
GAGGATGTCGCGGTTCACGTCGACGCGGTCACCATGCTTCATCGCGAAGCTGCGGGAGGTTGCCGCGCTCTGGGCAATGATCAGGATGAAGCACGAGAATGCGATCCCGACGATTGAAGCCATGTTCCCCATGCTGATGCCCTGAGGCAGGCCAATCGGTGGAAACCCGCCTTGCACCGAGCCGACCACGTCAACGCCGTTGTCCGTCGCATGCGTCAAGGTCGAGATGGCAATGAGGAGGATGACCGCGACGATCGCACCCGGTACCTTCGGGGCGAACCTCTTGAATCCGAGAATGATGCCAACGGTGGCAAGCCCGTAGGCGAGAGTCGACCATGACAGGTCAGGAATCATCTTGATCCAGTCGAGCTGGACGACGAACCAATTGCCGCTGCCCTTGGGCACTCCGAGCAGCTCGGGGATCTGCCCGGACAGCACTTGGATGCCGACGCCGGTCAGGAACCCGATGAGCACTGAGGCGCTCAGGAAGTCCCCGAGGAAGCCGAGCTTGAAGACTCGCGCGATCAGGAGCATCCCTGCGCAGATCAGCGCGATGATGCCGCAGTAGGCAAGCCACTGCGGTGAGTTGGGGGTGACTCCGGCAATTCCGACGCTCAATAGGCCGGCCGAGAGCAGCGCCGCAGTAGCCGAGTCCGCGCCAACGACGAGCAGTCTTGATGAGCCAAGGAGTGCGAAGACCATCGTCGGGAAGATGATGGTGTAAAGGCCAGTGACCAAAGGGGTTTGGGCGATGGAGGTGTAGCCCATCACCTCGGGGATCGCGACGGCGGAGAGGGTTGCACCCGCGATCACATCGGTGGTGAGCCAGGCGCGTTTGTAGCCCTGCAGCGAGACCGGCATGAGGCCCTTCATGCAACCTGAACCTAGTGCTTCTGCTTGGCATCTTGCACGCATCAAAAGATGCTGGCGGATGCGGACGAGATCTTCGATAGGCATTTGTGAATGCGCGTCTGCGCGCCCTCGAAATTCTGGCTATCGTGAGCCCATGCCACTTCAAGGTGAATATGAGCCCAGCCCTGTTGATTTCGTGCGTGAGCAGATCGCCCTGATCGAATCCTCAGGGGGAACGCAGGGAACCACCAACGAGGATGGACGAGGGGTCATCGTGCTCACCACCGTTGGTGCCAAGTCCGGCAAGTTGCGCAAGTCAGCGTTGATGCGCGTCGAGCATGATGGCGTCTACGCGATCGTCGCGTCGCAGGGCGGTTCACGAAAGAACCCCGTGTGGGTCTATAACGTCACTGCCAATCCACACGTGGAACTGCAGGATGGTCCCGAGAAGCATGACTACCACGCGCGCATGGTCGTTGGCGAGGAGCGCGATGCCTGGTGGCAGCGATCCGTTGAGACCTTCCCGAACTACGGCGACTACCAGAAGCGCACAGAGCGCGAGATTCCTGTATTCATCCTTGAGCGCATGGAGTAGCGAGGTGGCCAGTAGCTGGGTCGATGAGGGATTCATCGCCTTCGACACTGAGACCACGGGTGTCGACGTGTCCGAGGCGCGCATCGTGACGGCGGCAGCCATCGTGTTCGTTGGGCGGCAGCCGGTAGAGACGGACTCGTGGCTCATCAAGGTCGATGTGCCCATTCCAGAGGTGACCACTGCAGTTCATGGCATCACTGACGAGATGAGCCAGCGCGATGGACTGGACCAGGGGGAGGCGCTCGCTGACATCAGACGCGTGCTGACCGCGCGGAACCTGCCGGTGGTGTGCTTCAAGTCCGACTTCGATCTGCCGATCCTCAATGCGAATCTCGCGAGAGTTGCTCTTGCGCCGCTGCCCATCACCGATGTCTGCGCCTATGTCATCGACAAGCAGTTCAACAAGTACGTGCGGGGCAAGAACCAGCGGCGCCTCAAGCCGACAGCTGAGCGATATGGCATCGAATTGAGCGAGGACGCCTGGCATGGTGCTGAGGCGGATGCACTGGTGGCAGGCCGGATCTTCCTCGCCGAAGTCGACGCCTATCCGGAGATCTCATTGACGGATGCCCAGGAGTTGGCGGCCAAGATCGCACGCTGGCGCGATGAGCAGGATCGGGATTTTCAGGAATGGCTGGCACGTCAGCCGAAGTGACGTTGAAGGGGGCGGCAAATGCAGGTTGTGTGGGCATTGAGCGGTTAGTCTCGGGACATGACCAGTACATCGGCACCTGAATCAACCATGCGACTGCGCCGACTGGCGCTGATGATGGTTGGCTCGCTGCTCATCGAGTTCCTGCTTGGCATGGCGAACACGTTCTGGCTTGAGACGCCTGAATCCGGCAGCGGCTGGAGCGGTTCCACTCCTGCGTGGCTGTTCATCTCTCATATGGTGTGGGGCGCTGCGATTCTCGTCCTGGCCATCTGGATCTTCGTGATCGCCAGCCGGCTCAAGGCGAAATCGTGGACCAGGATCAACATCCTGGGAACCTTGGGCATTGTCATCGCCTTTGCCGGTGGCAGTTCGTTCATGGGGGATGTCAGCAGTGATGCGGCATCCATGCTGATGTCCGTTGGCTGGGCAGTTGCGGTCGGCGCGTACTCGCTGGGCCTGTTCAAGACCGACTGACCCGCTCAACGCATCGGAGATCTCCTCATGGTCTGAGAATTACCGCAGGAATTTCGCTGATCGGGGAATATCCGGGCTATCCGTGGCGTTCTCCTGTTTCACTGACGACCCCGACTTCAAGCGAGGATCTCCATGACCAGTGTCTATGACTTCACCGTCGACGCAACAGACGGCAGCAAGATCAGCCTCGATGCCTTTGAGGGCAAGGCCCTCCTCCTCGTCAATGTGGCGAGCAAGTGCGGCCTGACCCCGCAGTACGAGGGCCTGGAGAAGCTCTATGAGGACAAGGCCGCACTCGGGCTGGAGATCATCGGCTTCCCATGCAATCAGTTCGGTGGCCAGGAGCCGGGAACCGACGAGGAGATCCAGGAGTTCTGCTCACTGACCTACAACGTCACCTTCCCGATCATGAGCAAGATCGACGTCAACGGTCCCGAGGCCGATCCACTGTTCGTGCACCTGCGCTCCGAGGATCCAGGTGATTTCGGGCCGCACAGCGGTCGCATCTACGAGCACATCAAGAACACCCGTCCCGAGGTCATCGGCACGGACGAGATCAAGTGGAACTTCACCAAGTTCCTTGTCGGCCGCGACGGCAAGGTCATTCGTCGCTATGAGCCGAGTGTGACGCCCGAGGAGATCAGCGCCGATCTTGACGAGGTGCTGGGCTAGCCAGCAACTGGCTTGGTGTGCGGCGTCCATCCTGGGATGAGCGCCGTCATCGCTGCTTGACGAGCTGCCACTGCGGCCTCGACCGCAGCCTTGTGGGTGGCTCGTACTGCCTGACGAGCCTCCTTCGTCGTCGCGACCGCCAGCTGGGCCTGCGCATCAGTTCGGGCCTTCTGCATCGCTGTGTAGAAGGTCTCATTGATGGCGTGGCGCGCTTCAGCGCGCGCGATTCGCTGGGTGAGTTTTGTCTTGTCCGGTCGCGGTGTCGCCGTGCCTGATGGGTGAGGGGTTGCTGTCGCCGTCGGGCTCGGAGTCGGTGTGGCTTCGGCGGCGAAGGCCGCCGTAGCTGTGCTGACCAGCATGATCGAACTGAGTCCTGCAGCGGCGATGACCTTGGTCCTATGGGCATTCATGTGTGATCCTCCTTCGTTGCCGATGTCGGCTGTGCAGGCAGAATGTCGTTCGATCCTGTGGGAACTCGGTGAGAATTCTCCACGGGCCATGCGAATGCAGGACTCCGACTACTGCAGCACCTCGCTGAGCGGTCGGCTCTCGAGACCGAATGCCTCGGCCACGGCCGGATAGGTGATCGCCCCGGCATGCACGTTGAGGCCCAGGGCAAGCGCGGGATCGTCGCGCATCGCCTGGCGCCATCCCTTATTGGCCAGTTCGACGGCGTACGGCAGTGTCACGTTGGTGAGGGCATAGGTCGAGGTGTGCGGAACGGCTGCAGGCATGTTTGCCACGCAATAGAACAGGCTGTCGTGCACCTTGAAGGTTGGAGCAGCATGCGTGGTCGGCCTTGAATCCTCGAAGCAGCCGCCTTGGTCGATGGCGATGTCGACCAGCACTGACCCGGGCTTCATCTGCGATACGAGTTCGTTGCTGATCAATTTCGGAGCCTTGGCACCATGGACGAGGACTGCGCCGATCACGAGATCGGCATCGTGGACAGCGCGCTCGATCTCGAATGCGTTGGAAGCGATGGTCTGCATATGTCCTTGATAGATCGCGTCGACCTCGCGCAGGCGCGCGATATTGCGGTCGAACAGGAGCACTTCGGCCTGCATGCCCAGCGCTATCGCGGCTGCGTTCATGCCCGCGACGCCGGCTCCGAGAACCACGACCTTGGCCGCATACGTGCCTGAGACTCCGCCAAGCAGTACGCCGCGGCCGCCATTGACGGCAAGCAGCGCCTGAGCGCCTACCTGTGGTGCCAGGCGCCCGGCGACCTCTGACATCGGGGCGAGCAGGGGCAGGGTCCGGTTGGACAGTTCGACAGTCTCATAGGCGACTGCTGTGCATCCCGAGGCGATCAGTGCGTCAGTGCAGGCTCGTGAGGCGGCCAGGTGGAGGTAGGTGAACACGATCTGGTGCGGGCGAAGGTACTGGTACTCGGACTCAATCGGCTCTTTGACCTTCATGAGCAGATCGGCCTGCGTCCACACGTCCTGCGCCCGTTGGGCAATCGATGCACCTGCACTGGCGAACTCGTGATCAGGGATTGCCGAACCGGCGCCCGCGCCTGTCTCGATGACGACGTCATGGCCATTGCGGACCAGCTCATGCACGCCGGAAGGCGTGATAGCCACTCTGGATTCCTGGCTCTTGATCTCGCGCGGAACTCCGACCTTCACCTGAGCCTCCTTCTCGATCTCCCATGATCCTAAGCCGGTCTATGCTCGCAATGTGGATTGCAGTTCCCCGCCCGTGCTCTTCTTCGATGGCGACTGTGCCATGTGCAATCGGGGCGTCGGCTTCATCGCCAACCGAATTCCTGATGATGTCGAATTGATGTTCGCGTCATTGAATTCCGCCGCAGGCCAGCACCTGCTCACGATGTTTCCGCTGGCTCGGAGTCGAGACGCCTTGGTGCTGCTGCACAAGGGCGAGATAGTGCAGGGGGCGTTGGCTGTGGCCACTGTCCTGGAGTTGCTCCCGCGCTGGGCGATCCTCGGGCGATGGCTGCGCCTGGTGCCCGAACGTGCTCGTGAGTCGGCCTACGACCTCGTCGCGCGTAGCCGACACGGGCTTGCACGACCCTCAGTGTCCTGTCGCATGCCCGGCCCGAGGGTTCAGGCGAGGTTGAGTTCCCAGGCTCTTGGATGCGAATCCGCTCACCTGGGCATCGCCTGAGCAGGCAGAGGCCTGCGGGATGAGACACTTGCCCCATGCCGGAAGAGAAGATCGACGACCAGCGCGAGAAGTTCAAGCAGGCACTTGAGGCCAAGAAGAACAAGAGTCACCAGGGCAATCAGGCCCGAGGGGGCACGAACGCCTCGTCCAAGGATGCCTCGAACCGAGCTGCCGGTGGCAAGCGGGAGCACCGCCGCAAGAGCGGCTGACGCGGGGACCCAGGCACGCGAACCCCAGTCATGAACCATCATCCACAGGCCCATCGTCCGCGCATTGAGTGGATGGATCTCGTCAAGGGCACAACTGTCCTGGTCGTCGTGCTCTTTCACTCAGTCGTCCACATGGCCGCGGTGACCAAGCAGGACAACGTGTCAACGATCTGGCACACCGCCATGATGGTGCTCGAGCCGATGCGCATGCCGTTGTTCTTCATGGTGTCAGGCATGCTGGCAGCAGGCGCAGTCAGTCGCCCATGGAGGTTCTCGCGCCGACGCACCTACGGCATGGCCTATCTCTACGTCATGTGGAGCGCCATTTTCTTCACCGTGGTGGCCTTCTACATCAATTCCTCCTGGCTCAGCTCCCTTGCCCAGTTCCCAAGGGAACTGCTGCTCGGCAGCAGTGGCTACTGGTACCTCTATGCGCTGCTGATCTACTTCGTGCTGGCCAAGGTCCTCAGTCGTTGGCCAGCATGGATCGTCATAGTGATCGTCATCGTCCCCAACCTCCTTCGCGCTTCGGTGGCCCAGTGGAATCGTGACTACCTCATCGACATCGACAGTGGCTCGATGATGACCTCGATCGCCACCAATCTGGTGTTCTATTTGATTGGCGCCTACTACAAGGAGCTCCTGGCGAAGATCACGGACTACGCGTCATGGCTGCGTGTCAGTGTGATCCTGGCCGCGGTGATCGCTTTCGGGATCTGGCGCAGCACGATGCCTTCCCTCTGGGAGCAGACGTACCTGCCAATCTCGCTCGCATGGATCGTTGGCGGCGTCATGGCCGCCCATCTGCTCGTGCAATACGAGGGACCGCGCAGGTTCGGAACATTCTTCGGAGCTCACACCCTGCCGATCTTCGTGGTCCAGTTCCCCTTGCTGATGGGCCTTTCGTCATACCTGCACAACAACCAGCCTGAGTTCATGCACAATCCATTCGTTCAGCTGGTGTTCCCGATAGTCGTGACCACAGCCTTCGTCGCAATAGCGCTGGCCGTCTACCGTGCCACGCTGAACAATCCCGGCAAGTACCTGTTCGAAGCACCGAAGTGGGTCATTCGCGAGCACGTGCAGGCCTCGAGTGAGATGAGCGCTTCGATGTCTCCCACAGTTAGGGAGCGGCGAACCACAGCACCGGCACCGCAATCATCGCGATAGCGGTGCACAGAATGGTTGCCTGAGACCAGGCGCGACTGGTCCACTGACCCATGAGCTCTCTGTCTCTGCTCAGCCACCAGACGATGAAGATCAGCAGGGGAGCTGTCAGCCTGTTCGGATCGCGGCGAGAAACAGGAATCTCATGGGCTCACGCCCAACGCATTGATGAGCAGGGCAACGAGCATTGAGATGGCGGTTATCGAGTAGAACGCTGGCGCCTCTGAGCCTGTTCCTGCGCCAATGGTGGGAATGGCTGTCGAACATGCGCCTACTGTGTCAGTCTTCTGCCCTCACT
>JBAYUM010000104.1:0-7121 GCA_041675125.1 Candidatus Nanopelagicales bacterium | reverse complement strand
TTCAGATATTCAACGAAAGCAGTCGATCCAGTCCTCACGTTTTGTGACGAAATCATCCCCATCGCCCGTTACCGTTCTCCCGTTGAACTGGATCGTCGAGGCCTGCTTCTTGCCACTGTCGCCCTTGGAACTGCTGCGGGAGCCAACATGCTCGCGCCGCCGGCAATGGCTGCCAGCGCCCTGCCGGCGCCGGCGACTCCGCTTTCCCCGACCCTCCTGTCGCTCTTCGCTGCACCGACCTTCAACGACGAGGCGCTCTTCGCCCTGGGAGCCGCGAGTTCACACACTGCCGAGGTCGGCGAGGTGCTCGCGATCGCCAACGCCATCAATGCAAGAACCTCCAATCCGGCATCGCCAAGCGCCGCGGCCTTCGATGCCTACTACGACATCTTCGGCGACTACCACGAGCAGCTCGCCGAGCAGGCGAAGCAAGCAGCAGACAACGGCCACGACATCACCGCCCAGAACCGCTATCTGCGCGCATCGATGTACGCCGCCCAGCAGCTCTTCTTCGTCCTGGGCACCACCGACGGCGAACGCGAAGCAGTTATCGCCAGGCAAGCCCAAGCCCTCTGGCTCGAGGGCATCGAGAACTTCGAGCCCAAGCCGATCCGCTTCACCGTGCCATCCAAGTTCGGCGCCATCCCCGGCACCTTCTTCCCAAGCCCCAAGGGATCCGGACGCAGGCCGACGGTCATCATCAGCGAGGGCAGCGACGGCCAGAATGTCGAGACCATGCAGTTCGGCGTCACCGCCGGCCTGGCCCGCGGCTACAACGTCGTGCTCTTCGAAGGCCCCGGACAGATGTCGCTGCTGTTCCAACGCAAGCAACCCTTCACCCCAGACTGGCAGGACGTCGTCGGACCAGTGCTCGACTGGACCAAGGCACGAAGCGATGTCGGCAAGGTCGCCCTCATCGGCATCTCCTTCGGCGGACTGCTCTGTATTCGGGCAGGAGCACGACTCAAGGACCTCGACGCCCTGGTGCTCGAACCAGGCGCCTACGACTTCACCACCATGTGGAGCGACCAGGAATCGATGGCAGTGGTCAAGGAGACCTACCGAGCTCCAGCTCCAGAGAAAGCAGGAGCAAAGCAGGGCCTCAACGAGGGCTTCCTGCAAGCCTGGCCGCACCTGCCGCGAACCGAGCAGTTCAACATCTACAAGCGCGGGGAGATCTTCAGCCCACAGGTGCAAAGGCAGGCCCGAGCAGGGCTCCCCATCTCCGACTACTACGGACTGCTGGAGACGATGCTCCCGTTCAAGTACGGAGCCGACCTGCGCGCAATGACCGTCCCGACCATGGTCGTTGCCAATGAGGGTGACGAGTTCTTCGGTGAGCAACCGGACAAGGCCTACACGATGCTCACCCGACTGCCGAGAAGTCAGAAGGAGCTCGTGCACCTCAACGCCAAGCAGGGCGCATCACTGCATGACCAGCCCGTTGGACCGCAGGTGGCCGAGGAGATCGTCTTCGACTGGCTCGATGATCAACTGAGCTGACGTCCGTTCGAGCGTTCACCGCAAGCGCTACTGCCCGGTAGCGAGCACTCAGCCAGCTTGGCGTACTCACGATGCACAACGGAAGGCACCCTGCGCTCCGCAGAGTCGTAGATCTCCCCGAGGTTGGATCGGGCATCGGTGATCTTCGCGTATTCCAGGATCGGAGCCACTACCTGACCGCACGTCACGTACGTGACGTACACAAGGTGCCCCTGCAGGAGGAGTGCGTCAGCTCGGCGTGAACGGGAACTGCTGCATCGTGCCATCGGCCCATGGCTGTTGCACGGGCGTGAGCCGCTTGGCCGAACGCTGTGTCGACAGGAGCTGCGCCATGACCTGCTGGGTCGTGGCGTAGTCGGAGTTGCCATAGAGATTGGTGAGCTCAGCCGGATCACGGGTGGCGTTGTAGAGCTCGAACTGATCTGCGGGCGGTGCGACCTGGCCGGTAGTCGGACTGGTCGCCTTGACGGTTGTCTGGGCGACCTTGCTTCCAGGTTGGTTGACGGGTCCAGGGATGTAGGTCTGCACGTCCTGTACGTTCGGCTGGGTCCAGAACTGCGGGTTGTCCCAGTATCGGGAGTACTTCCAACGCTCCTTGGCCCCCGCTGGGCCAGTTGGCAGGTAGGTCACGACGGTCTCGACGCAGTTCGGCTGGGCGACGGGCTGATACTGCAGGCCCAGCATCGACACGGCGTTCGCGCCCTTGAATGGCTGGTCGTCGGTCATGAAGTAGACCGGGGTGCTCGCCGCTTTCGCCGTGTCCTGGTCGCCGAGCAGGTAGCCGGACAGGTCCTGCCCGACCAGGCGTCGCACCTGGGTATGGGTCTTGCGCAACTCCTTGCTGAGCACATCCTCATCGAGTCCTGCCAGGCCGAGCATGGTCGGAATGAGATCGGCGTGACTCGTGAGCACATCGCTGCTCTCGTGACCTGAGAACAACTCGGGGTTGTGGAAGATGAACGGCACGCGCAGCATCTCGTCGTAGGCGGAATGCCACTTCTGGAACATGCCACCATGCGCGCCGAGCATCTCGCCATGGTCGGACAGGTAGATGATCACCGTGTTGCGGTACTGCGCCCGATCGGCTTCGATCGCCTCGAGCACCTTGCCGATCTGCTCATCGACGTTCTTCTGCAGCTGATAGTAGAAGCGGTGGTAATCCTCGTTGTTGCGCAACGGCTGGAAGGCCTGCGGGTAGCGAGCGACGAAGCTGCTCTGCGCAACGGGCTTCTTGCTCAAGTCCTCATTCGACGACTGGTCATAGGCAGGCCCGAAGAGATTGCGTGGCACATTCGAGCCGACGAGCTGCTGGGCCAGGTAGAACGCGCCCTGAGCACCGGAAACATCTGCCGCAACGGTCGCAGCGCCCCACAGGGTGATGTCATGCGGATTCACGAAGGAGGTGACCATGAGCCACGGCTTGCGTGATCCACGCAGCTGCTCCAGCTGCTCGACCCCGAGCTGGGCATAGACCTCGTCGCGTCCGCGCCCAGCAGGGCCGGATGAGCCGGAGTTCAGCGGGTTGCTGCCATGGGGCTCCGGGCCGACGAAGCCGGTGAAGCCGTACTTCTCGAGCCTTTCGGATTCGAGGTAGATGTCCTCCAGCTGCCGGTCACGCCCGCCGGCGTCGTTGTAGGACGGAAGCGGGTTGTAGCTGCCCGGCTGATAGAGGTCAGCGTCCGAGATATGCCACTTGCCCTTCCAGTAGGTGTCGTATCCCGCCGCGCGGAACCACGACCCCAGGGTCGGCACCGTCGTGGGATCGAGCCAGAACAGGTCCTGTTCGATCGCGGTCTTGGCAGCCCCTGAGGTCTGGGCAATGCCGTGCAGCGAGGGATACTGGCCGGTGTAGATCGAGGCCCGGCTGGGCTGGCAGGCCACCGACATGACGTGATGATGGGTGAACTCGAAGCTGTTGCGGCGGATGAAGTCCTGCGAGGGCAGATTGGCCAAGCGCCAGGCCTGCAGTTCAGGGCTCTCGTAGAACGGCGCGGTGCGCTGCTCGTCCATCATGATGATGAGGAAGTTCGGTCGGTGGCGCAGTCGACCACGCGGACGAAACGGCGCCATGGTGACGGCCTCGGCCGTGCTGCTGGCGGCTGCGGCGAGCCCGACTCCCACACCCGCAACACCTGCGGCCTGCAGCAACCGTCGTCGACTCAGGCTTGCTCGCGCTTCACTGGCATCCGACACGAGATCAGCTCCTCTTCCTGGATGGTGCGTAGAGCGACACAACGCCCTGAGCCACGTCATAGCTGACGGTGTAGTCGAAGTAGAACGAGTTGCCGGTATTGATCGTTGCCTGCCTGGTAGGCAGCACCGAGGCCAGATCGCGCGAGCCTGTGCTGCCCGCAGTGAACTGATGCCCCACGAATGCGCTGTTGCCTGCTGCCAAGGCAACGGGCGTCCCCGAACGCAGTCGGTGCGAGGCAGTCTGCGGCAATCGTGCGAACTGGAGCCCCTTGATTCGCATCACGGTGAATCCGGAGTCGAACCAGGTCGGCACGCATTGCTCCCGCATCGTCCCGATCGTCCAGCAGCCGCCTGCAGCATGGTCGTCCCACAGCAGGGCACCATTGACGTTGAGGCCCAGGTACGTCAGCGGAAAGCTCATCTGCGCATCGGGCGAGGCATCGGCGCCAAGGACAAGCGCACTCATAGCGCCACCTTGTGCTGAGAGCTTGCGGGCGAAGTGCACGCTCCAGCGAAGCCCAAGTGAGCCCGGCAGCGCGACCAGCGGGTTCGTCAACTCACCGCTGCCCACGCCGATCCCCAGGATGCCGACGACCCGCTTGCTCTTCCACTGCTGGATGTAGCGACTGTCGGTGTTGATCAGCTGGAAGGGAACGGCCATCGTCGTGCTCACGCCACCGAAGGTCATCGTCGCCTTGCCGAGCAGCCCCGGCACTTGCGCCCCGTCCACAGTCGACTCAACTGGCTTGGAGGTCACGGCAGCAGCAGCTGGCCGCCCGCCCCACAGGCGCAGACCCACTGACCCGGTGTCGAGCATGACCGCGAGCGGTGCGGAATCTCCAACCCGTATTTCAACGATGCCACTCTGCCCGCTGCGCCCTGGCGTGTCGATGGTGCGGACGGGAATGGTGACGGTGATCGACTCCTTCGCCGCCTGTGTTGGCACATCTGCATCGTCGGCCTGCGCAGAGCCCCACGGCATTGCCACGAGACCCAAGCAGAGCGCCGTGATGATTCCCCTGGTCATGCGCCGCACGGGACACCATCCTTCTTCCGCACTGCGCGACCGCTTGCGCAGGATTTCAGCACGCTATCGCACGACATGACAGGCGTGGAGCAATTGCTACTTCGACTGTCTGTTTCGATCGAGCACGGCGCGTTGCCCACGGGTACTCTCGAGCACCTGGCGCTCTCTGCCGAGTACGCCCCCTCAAACACAGACTGGAGGTCGCATTGGCCACGACTCGTCTGGTGTGCATCGGTGACTCGTTCACCGAAGGCATGTGCGACGACATTCGCGCCGATGGCAACTACCGGGGTTGGGCCGACCGGGTGGCGCAGGCCCTTGCAAGGCAAGCCGGAGTGACGGGCAACGAGGTGGCGTACGCCAACCTCGCGGTGCGCGGCAAGCTCCTGAACCAGGTCGTGGACGAGCAGGTGGACCTGGCAAAGTCGTTCGGTCCGACGATCGTCACCTTCCATGCCGGGCCTAATGACGTGCTACGCAGAGGCACCGACCTGCCTGACCTCTTCCACCGATACGACGCTGCTGTGCAACGCATCGCTGAGACAAGCGGTCAGGTGGTGCTCTTCACCTCGATAGGGCGAGCAGGTGGAAGTGGCCGCTTCGCAGCGTTCCTCGCCGAGAGGTTCGCGCGCTTCAACGCGAACGTTCGTGAGACGGCCAGAAGGCACAACGCCCTAGTCGTCGACCTCGAGCCCGTTGACGCCCTCACGGATCGTCGACTGTGGCACACCGACCGCCTGCACCTCAATGCCGAGGGGCACCGACGCGTTGCCACGGCCGTTCTGGAGACGCTCGGGGTCCAGGATCCGCAACTGTTGGGCGGCCCGACCGGCTGGTGGCAGGAGCCGCTGCCTCCCAGACCAGCCTCCTCTCGGCGGCAGGACTTGGCAGCGGATGCAGCCTGGGTGCGTGGCCATCTCATTCCGTGGGTCGGGCGGCGCATTCGCGGTGTCTCCAGCGGAGACGGACGCATGGCCAAGGACGCCTCCCCTCACCTGGTCAACTTCGAGGACTCGTAGCCGATCAGCGGGATTGCTCCAACAGGGGTACATTCAAAGGGTGAGTTCTTCCCCGCAGGCCGGCAAGTGCCAGATCTGCGTCATGAACCCCAAACTGACGCACTCGGCCAATGAGCATCAACTCGCCGAAGACCTGGTGGGGCCCTTCCTGGAACATGTGAAGACCGATGCGTTCACTGGTGGGGATCGGCCCATGACCTACGCCCAGGTCATCAGTCGTTTCGATGTCGACACCCCGGTGCACAGGACGGCGCGGATCCTGGACGGGATGGAGCAGATTTTGGGTGCCGCCGGTTGGCCCGATCCTGCACGGGCGGGAATCGCCGCCTATGTCGTGGACAAGTCAGGAAAGCCCGGTGGCGGTTGGCTGGAACGATGGAAGCAGCGGCCTGAGGACGCA
Organism: Candidatus Nanopelagicales bacterium; assembly: GCA_041675125.1. GTDB lineage: Bacteria > Actinomycetota > Actinomycetes > S36-B12 > S36-B12 > UBA11398. The sequence continues at coordinate 979 of JBAYUM010000104.1, read as the reverse complement.
CGCAGGCAAGCTCGGGCGTACGTACGCCACCTGACTCTGGATGTCGACGTCTGATCATGAGATCGCGCAGCATCGTGAGGATCCGCATCTGGCGTGAAGCTACTCCAGTAATTCATGGACTACTGGACGCATTCACGCCTGGTCGTAGTAGACGTACGGGTTGACGAACTCCCGACCCCACAACTGGCCGCGTTCGGTCTGCGTCAACCGGGCGGCGTCCGCGCAGTCGTCCCAATGCACACGGATCGCATCTTCCACCTGGTCGACCAGGTCGTTTGCTGCGTCCGCAGCCAAGTGGAAATGCGGGGCTGCGGCCCGCGCGAACCGCAACTGACTGGCCCGCTCGGTACCAGTGATCCCGATCGCGTGCGACGCAGGGTTCGTTGACCTCGGCTGCGGTGACAGGTCATATGCCGGTGTCAACATCAACTCGTGCCCGTCCCAGAAGGCGGCATGGTTGCGCAGGTGATCGTCGGTATTCCCGATCAGGATGTTGAAGACCAGCCGGGTGAACACCTGCCGCAACGTGCCGGACACGTCCGTCCATGGGCCCAAGCGCACGGATTCAGCTATATCGACATAGGACCGGTATCGGGACCCAGACTCGGACTCACCCAGGATCGTCAGCATGGACAGCATTCCCCGGCGGGCCACCCCCTGTGGAGCCGGTACCCGGTCGAACCTGTCCACCAGCAGTACGTCCTTGCCAGCAGCCCGCACGACCTCCACATGCGGAACGTCGATGCCGGCGTGACGGGCCAGCAGCATCGCCAATCCCTCGGCCTTCACCACAGGGCGAGTGTCGTCACTTGAGGAGAACTTCGCGATCATCGGCCTGCCCTCGGGTCCGGTCAGCAGCGCCTTGGGACGGGCGCCGCCGATCGACGTACCGTGCTGCGCCGCAGCCGCGAGTGCTTCGGGGATGGGCTCGCCGGCCTCCACCAGTTCAGCCAAGCGCATGAGTTGCTCGAGCGTGGCC
>JBAYUM010000103.1:0-7140 GCA_041675125.1 Candidatus Nanopelagicales bacterium | reverse complement strand
GGCGAGAGGTCGGCGTCGAGGTCGACCTGCATGCCATCGGTCAGGGCGTTCATGCGCGTAACGAGTTCGGCATCAATGGCGCCGAGTCGCTCGGGATGGTCAGTGATGTCCGCTGCGAGAAAGGCGAGGAACGACTCGAGCGCCTGATCCTCGACGGCTGACTCGGCATGTCGTCCGGCTCCTACAGCTTCTCGACGGGCGCATAGCGCAGCAGCAGCCGCTTGACCCCGGCCGAACCGAAGTCGATGGTGGCATCGGTCTTGTCGCCGCTGCCGGAGGTGCTGACCACGGTGCCCAGCCCGAACTTGCTGTGGGTCACGCGATCGCCTGCGGACAGGTTGATGACCGGACCGGGATTGACCACCCGATCACCGAGGCGCAGGGCGCTGCTGTTGCGCGAGACCGACGGAGTGAAGGCCTGGCGCACCGGCTCCTCGCGGCGCCAGCTGAGCGCCTCCTCGGGGATCTCGTCGAAGAAGCGCGAGGCCGGGTTGTAGGCCGGGGCGCCCCAGGCCGAGCGCATCATCGAGCGGCTCAGATACAGGCGCTCGCGGGCGCGCGTGATGCCGACATAGGCCAGCCGGCGCTCCTCCTCGAGCTCCTTGGGATCGCTGAGGGAGCGCATATGCGGGAAGACGCCATCCTCCATGCCGGTCAGGAACACGACCGGGAACTCCAGGCCCTTGGCCGTGTGCAGGGTCATCAGCGTGACCACCCCACCGTCGTTGTCGGGGATGGAGTCGGCATCGGCAACCAGTGCGATGCGCTCGAGCAGGTCGACGAGCGTGCCCTCGGGGTTGTCGTCGGTGAACTCCTGGGCGACGGACTCGAGCTCGGCCAGGTTCTCCAGGCGGCCCTCGTCCTGCGGATCGGATGACATGGTGAGCTCGGCGACATAGCCCGACTGCTCGAGCACTGCCTGCAGGATCGTTGCCGAGTCGGCACCGGACTCGACCAGCGTGCGCAGATTGCGCATCATCTCGACGAACGGGGCGATGCTGCCGATCGAGCGCGTGGCCATGCCTGGTGCCTGCTCGGCGCGCTCGAGGGCAGCCCAGAACGAGATGCGCTCGCGCTGGGCGAAGGCCTCGACCATCGACTCGGCGCGCTCGCCGATGCCGCGCTTTGGCACATTGAGGATGCGCCGCAGTGACACATCGTCGTCGGGATTGGCGAGCGCGCGCAGATAGGCGATGGCATCGCGCACCTCCTTGCGCTCGTAGAAGCGCACCCCGCCGACGACCTTGTAGGGCATGCCGACGCGGATGAACACGTCCTCGACCGATCGCGACTGCGCATTGGTGCGATAGAAGACTGCGACGTCACTGGGCTTGACGCCGTTGTTGTCGCAGAGGTCGTCGATCTCGCGCGCGATGAACGAGGCCTCGTCATGCTCGTCGTCGGCGACATAGATCACGATCGGCTCGCCCTGGCCGGAGTCGGTCCACAGGTTCTTGGGACGACGGCCCTTATTGCGGGTGATCACCGCATTGGCGGCCGTCAGGATGGTCTGGGTCGACCGGTAGTTCTGCTCGAGCAGGATCGTCCTGGCATTCGGATAGTCGCGCTCGAACTCCTCGATATTGCGGATCGTGGCTCCGCGGAAGGCATAGATCGACTGGTCGGCATCGCCCACCACGCACAGCTCGCCCGCCTTGAGCTCAGGGGTGTCATGCCCGACGAGCTCCTTGATGAGCTGGTACTGCGCATGGTTGGTGTCCTGGTACTCATCGACCATGATCTGGCGAAATCGCCTGCGGTAGTGCTCGGCCACGTCGGGGAACAGCTGCAGCAGCGCTACGGTGCTGCCGATCAGGTCGTCGAAGTCGAAGGCGCTGGCACGTCGCAGTCGCGATTGGTACTCGCGATAGGCGCTGGCCAGGGTCTCCTCCATCTGGTTGCCTGCGCGCGCGGCATAGGTCTCCTCGTCGATCAGCTCGTTCTTGAGATTGGAGACCTGGGCCAGGAAGCTGCGCGGGGCAAAGCGCTTGGGATCCAGATCGAGATCGCGGATGACCATGGTCATCAGGCGCAGCGAGTCGGACTGGTCGTAGATGGTGAAGCTGCTGGAGATGCCCAGTCGCTTGGACTCGGCTCGCAGGATGCGCACGCAAGCGCTGTGGAAGGTCGAGACCCACATCGACTTGGCGCTGGGGCCGACGATCTCGGCAACCCGCTCCTTCATCTCGCCTGCGGCCTTGTTGGTGAAGGTGATGGCCAGGATCTCGCCGGGTCGGGCGTCGCCGGTTGCCAGGAGATGCGCGATGCGGCGGGTGAGCACGCGGGTCTTGCCAGAGCCCGCGCCGGCCACGATCAGCAGTGGCCCACCGCGATGCTCGACTGCCGCTCGTTGAGGCTCATTGAGGTCGTCGAGAAGTGCAGCAGCCGAAGTCACCGACGCATCGTACGCGGCCTGGCTGACTGCCCTACTTGACGAAGCCCACCAGGGTTGCGACGAAGTTGGTCGGCACGGTGGAGCTCACCTGGATCCTCCCGTCGGGGCCGACCGGGGCCAGCACGAGTGCGGCGTACTTGGCATTGGCCATCACCGGAGCCGAGCGGGTGCCCGGCGGCGCTCCGCCTGATGCATAGACCGCGAGGGTGCCGTCCTGGGTGGCCTTGGTGGTCTGCACGCGCAGCAGCACGGCCTTGAGCCTCTTCGTGCCCGGCAGGCCGAATCGATGCCCGGCCCGGTAGAGCAGCGGCTTGCTCGGATCGACTGTGCCCTTCATCATCAGGCGGGGGGTCATGGCCACGACCTTCGGCGGAGTGTCGCTCGTGCCGTAGCCCAGGACCTCGACGCGGATCTGCACGGCCGATGACGGCGAGGCGCTCATCACCACCGAGCTGCCACTGACCGGAACGATCATCACCGACTTGCGCATCCTGGCCTTGGGGAACTTCACCTCCAGGGACTCGGTGGCACTTGACCGGCCGATGCGCAGGAAGCCGCGCTTCGGCGCCTCCTTGGTCGTCACGAACACCACTGCGCTGCGCGCCTCGGCCGGCAGTCCGGCCAGGTTCACCGTGCGCGACTCACCTGCCTGGATCGGACCGTCGGCGATCGACTCATATCCCAGGACCGATCCCACCGGATGGAAGTCCGTGGGTTCTGGCTCGAGCGGAGGCGGACTGGCCGGAGTCACCGTCTGGGCCGGAGCCTTCTCCGGCGTGGCTGCCGGCGCAGCCGTCGGCGCGGAGCCCGTGGTCGTGTTCGGCAGCAGATTGGCCGGAGCCGTGGCGTCGGCCTTGTAGTAGCCGAGCACCTCGACCATGAGGTCGACGGCTCCCGTAGACGTGGCCAGGGCGATGGTGCCGTCGGTCGAGACCGGCACTGTCGCCTCGCCGATCGCATCGGCATTCATGCCCACCTGCAGTACAGGGATGCTCTTGTCCTGCCCCGGCGACCACAGCCGCACGGTCGACTGGGCGTTGGAGGCCAGCGCGGTCACGCGGACGCGCACGGATCCGATATTGCTGGTGGGCAGTCCTTGGACTCCGGTGACCTTCGGGAAGAGTCGATGCGAGTCACCTGTCCAGCGGTCCTGCTCCAGGCGGCAGCGCTGCGCGACGCCGATGACCGCACGGGTGTCGAGCACCTTGACCGCACCGACAGGGATCAGGTCGCCATGGGGCTCGGGGTACTTGGTGCTTGCGCCTGACGTGACCCGGGGGCAGTACGGCGCAGTGATGGCCGTACCGGTCCACAGCGAGGTCGTCGCTGCAGCGCCATCCCAGGTGAAGGAGATGTGGATGTGATTGCGATGGCAGGTGGTGTCGTTGCCGGGATCCGGTTTGGAGAAGCAGCCCTTGAGCTCGGCCCAGCCCCGCGCGGGGTCATAGCCGCGCCAGATGCGGTCATTCCAGCCGATGTACATCACGCCCATGCGATAGGCGTTGCCATAGGGCTGGCCGGTGGCATCAGGCCCGAGCAGCCATTGCAGGAAGGTCTCGGCGTTGGCGCGCTCCTGCGCCTTGCGCACATTGGTCATCCAGTCGAGGGCACGGCCCTCCTTGTGCTCGCTCTGGTCGCCGACATCGCAGCCGCGGGAGATCCACACCTCCTGGGTTGCGCCATAGGTGGCCTTGATCAGGTCGCTGGCCTTGACGGCTCCGGGCTTGGGCGTGGGATCGCAGACCGCCTGGCCCTCATAGGTCGGCAGGGTGTCCATCTCGGGCGGCACCGGTGCAGGGTTTGCGGGTGCGGGTGCGGCCGGAAGCCCCGTTCCCGGCACTGGTGGGCCCGCCACCACGCCGGTCCAGGTCGAGGGAGCCCAGCCCGAATCGGCTGCCTGGGCTTCGGGGATGACCGCAACGAGTAACGTGCCGGCTAGCAATCCCGCAACGAGCGCGCGGCCACCTCTACGACGGCGTCGTCGAAGCAGGGCAAATCGCCCGTGGCGGGGAAGCACCCGCATATGGTGTCACGGAAGTGACGCATGTGACCAATGTGGCAGATGCTCACATGGGCCAATTTATGTGATCGGGGTCACACTGATGATAGGGGAATGATGACCGAAGGACTCGAACGGGCACTCGTGGTCACCGCCCATCCCGATGACGTGGACTTCGGCGCAGGCGGTTCGGTGGCCAAGCTCGCTGCCTCCGGAGTCGCCGTCAGCTACTGCGTGATCACCTCCGGCGACGCCGGCGGCTTCGATCCGCAGGTCCCCCGCACGGAGATCCCCCGGATTCGCCAGGCCGAGCAGCGGGCGGCCGGCCAGGCCCTGGGCGTGACGGACATCCACTTCCTCGGCTATCGCGACGGCGAGCTGACCGTGACCCATGAGCTGCGCCGCGATATCAGCCGGGTGATCCGCCAGGTCAAGCCGCAACTGATGCTCATCCAGTCGCCGGAGCGCAATTGGGCCCGCATCCCTGCCTCGCATCCGGACCACATGGCCGCCGGTGAGGCCGCGATCTTCTCGATCTACCCCGATGCCCGCAATCCGTTCGCGCACCCCTCGCTGCTCAACGACGAGGGTCTTGACGCCTGGACGGTGGGCGAGGTCTGGGTCATGGGAGCGCCCGATCCCGATCACTTCGTCGACGTCACCGAGTTCTTCGACCAGAAGGTTGCCGCGCTGCGCGCCCACGAGAGCCAGACCGCGCACATGGAGGACCTGCCGGGCTTCCTGCGCGGCTGGCTGGCCGGCACTGCGCAGGCGGCGGGCTTCGAGGAGGGCCGGCTGGCCGAGGCCTTCAAGCGCGCGATGATGCCGTAGCCGCTGCCTCGTCGATCAGCCTGAGCACAGCGCGGTCTACCAGGTGGGCTACTTGACGACGACCGTGTTCGAGCGCACGTCACCATTGACCACGTAGACCGTGGCCTTCTTGGAGGTGTTGCGCGAGGTCGTGAAGGAGCCGTCAGCACCGACCGTGGCGGTCTTGCCCGCCCTGAACTTCCTCTCGGTCTTCAGCTTGCTGTACAGCGTCACGATCTCACCGGCCATGCCCGTTGCCCGGCCCGTGACGATGACTGCCGGCTTGCCATTGACCCTGCCACGAGCTGCCGTGATCGTGATGCCCCTGGCGACGGAGGTGGACGAGCCGCCACCAGTCGCCGTGGACGTCGAGGTGCTGCCGGCGCCGAGCGTGCACATCGACTTGTCAGCGCCCGGGCAGGTGAACTTCACCGGGCCGGTGCCCAGTGAGACGGTTCCGGCAGGGTTGGTCTGCTGGCCGAGCCAGTTCTCGGAATTCAGCGCAGCGCCCTTGGAGTACGAGACCGGAGTGTCGTTCTTGGACATGCCCAGGAAGAACGAGTCGCCACCCTTGGTGAAGAAGCACTTGAGGATGCCGTCGGCCTCCTCGCAGCCCTTGAAGGTTGCACCGATGAGCCAAGCCCGGGTGATGTTGTAGGCAGTGATCGACGGAGTCGTGCCGGTGTACATCTGGATGCCGAGCAGCGAGTACGAGCTTGCCGTCCACATGTACCAGAAGGTCGCATCAAGCCCGAGTCGCTGCGAGTCCACGAATGTGCGTGCGACGAACTGGCTGCTGGCATTGGCGTCGAAGTCAGTGTGCGGGATCGAGCCTGGGCCGGCGAGGCCGTAGTTGATCTCGGTGTCCCAGACCTGCTTGGCCAGCGCAGCGGGGTCGTTGCCCGTCGAGCTCTTCAGGATCCCGAACCATTCGAGGATCTGCTGATAGCGATCTGCCGGACCCTGGTTGCCTGCCGGGTAGCTGTGGATGGTCCAGCCGTCGAGCGGGTAGCCGAGCTTCTTCAGTGCGGCCGAATAGGGGCCGAAGAAGGTCTTGACCGAGTTCACCAGGCGCGTGGTCGAAGATGCTGCAATGACCTGGGTGCTCGGGCTGATCGCCTTGATGGCCTTGTAGGCGCGCTGGGTGAGATCTGCCATCTGCTCGGGAGTGCCCGTCCAGAAGGTCTTCAGGTTCGCCTCGTTCCAGACCTCCACTGCGCCGATGCGGCCGCCGTAGTGCTGCATGATCGCGGTGATGTAGGCCGTGTAGGTATTGGGGTCGGCTGGTGGCGAGGCCGTGCCGGCGCCCCAGCGGGGATCGCCTGCAGACGGATCGGCAGCGGCCCACTGCGGGGTCAGGCCGAGCACGACCAGCGGTCGAGCACCGGCAGCCTCGGCCTGGGCCACCCGCTGGTCCATGATCGAGAAGTCGAACTGGCCCGGAGCCGGGTTGATGTCGCGCCATGCGGTCTTCATGTCCCACAGGCGGATGTACGCCCCCTGGACCCCGGGACTGGTGGTCACCTCAGGGGCAAGGCCCAGGGACCACTGTGCGTTGGGAACGGCGACATCGGCTGCCTGGGCGGCAGGGGCGACAGCACCTGCGATGAGGGCGATCGCGGCAGCACCGACAGCAAGGCTTCGTGAGATACGCATGACCAGAATGTAACCGGTAGCCCACTGCATTGACGACCCGGACGGCCAGTTGTTAGCGCATCGTTAGATTGCGACTACTCCCACTCGATGGTGCCCGGCGGCTTGCTCGTGATGTCGAGCACCACGCGGTTGACCTCGCGCACCTCATTGGTGATGCGCGTCGAGATGCGCTCCAGCACGTCATAGGGCAGGCGCGACCAATCGGCGGTCATCGCATCCTCACTGGAGACTGGGCGTAGCACGATGGGATGTCCATAGGTGCGGCCGTCACCCTGCACGC
>JBAYUM010000102.1:0-7270 GCA_041675125.1 Candidatus Nanopelagicales bacterium | reverse complement strand
CCTCTGCCCTCGACTACCTCGGCTGGGTGCGGTCCTGCATCTTCCCGATTTCAACCGAGCGAAGACCGCTCACATTAGTGTGAGTCAGATCACAAAGAATGGCCGTCTCGGGCGGGAATGAACCCTAGGGGGGTCCTGTTACCTACATATGAGTCTCTTCGGCTCAAAGGATATGCGGCACCGCTTGCCACAGGCCTTTGTGGGCGGGAGACTTGAGCCATCGACCTTCCGGCCCTAGCCGGACAACATGAAGGAGTACGACAGATATGTCACGTGCAGTGGGTATCGACCTGGGAACGACCAACTCCGTTGTCTCAGTCCTTGAGGGCGGAGAACCCGTCGTCATCGCCAATGCCGAAGGCGCTCGGACCACCCCGTCCGTAGTCGCATTCGCAAAGAACGGCGAGGTGCTCGTCGGTGAAGTCGCCAAGCGCCAGGCCGTGACCAACGTCGACCGGACCATCCGTTCGGTGAAGCGCCACATGGGCAGCAACTGGACCGTCGACATTGACGGCAAGGCGTACACCCCGCAGGAGATCAGCGCCCGCACGCTCATGAAGTTGAAGCGCGATGCGGAGGCCTACCTCGGCGAGACTGTCTCTGACGCAGTCATCACCGTGCCCGCCTACTTCAGCGACGCAGAGCGTCAGGCAACCAAGGAAGCCGGCGAGATCGCTGGCCTCAACGTGCTGCGCATCATCAACGAGCCGACCTCGGCTGCGCTCGCCTACGGGCTCGACAAGGGCGACGTCGAGCAGACGATCCTCGTCTTCGACCTCGGTGGCGGCACCTTCGACGTCTCGCTGCTGGAGATCGGCGACGGCATCGTCGAGGTCAAGGCCACCAGCGGTGACAACCACCTCGGCGGCGACGACTGGGACAGCAAGGTCGTCGACTGGCTCGTGACGCAGTTCAAGAATGCTCACGGCGTCGACCTGTCGAAGGACAAGATGGCCATGCAGCGCCTGCGCGAGGCTGCGGAGAAGGCGAAGATCGAACTCTCGAGCTCGATGAACACCTCGATCAACCTGCCGTACATCACGGCGAGCGCAGAAGGCCCACTCCATCTCGAAGAGTCACTGTCACGCTCGCAGTTCGAGCAACTGACTGCAGATCTTCTCGAGCGCACGAAGGCGCCATTCCGCTCCGTGCTCAAGGACGCCGGCATCACCATCGACAAGATCGACCAGGTCGTGCTCGTCGGCGGATCGACCCGCATGCCTGCGGTGAGCGAACTGGTGAAGTCCGAGACCGGCAAGGAGCCCAATAAGGGCGTCAACCCGGACGAGGTCGTCGCCATCGGTGCTGCGCTGCAGGCAGGTGTGCTCAAGGGCGAGGTGAAGGATGTGCTCCTCCTCGACGTGACGCCACTGTCACTTGGCATTGAGACCAAGGGCGGCGTGATGACCAAGCTCATCGAGCGCAACACGACCATCCCGACGAAGCGCTCCGAGACCTTCACGACTGCTGATGACAATCAGCCGTCCGTGGAGATCAAGGTCTACCAGGGCGAACGAGAGATGTCGGCATACAACAAGCTGCTGGGTCAGTTCACCCTGACTGGTCTTCCGCCAGCGCCTCGTGGCGTGCCGCAGGTCGAGGTCACCTTCGACATCGATGCGAATGGCATCGTGCACGTCTCGGCCAAGGACAAGGCCACCAACAAGGAGCAGTCGATGACCATCTCCGGCGGCTCTGCCCTGAGCAAGGACGACATCGACCGCATGATGCGCGACGCCGAGGCGCATGCTGATGAGGACAAGCAGCGTCGCGAAGAGGCAGACGTGCGCAACACTGCCGAGTCGCTCGTCTACCAGACCGAGAAGTTCCTGGCTGACAATGCCGACAAGGTGCCCGCAGAGGCGAAGGCCAATGTCGAGGGACCGTTGGACGAGTTGAAGAAGGCTGTAGACGCCAACGACATCCCGGGCATGCGTGAGGCAACCGACAAGGTTGCCCAGGCGAGCCAGGCGCTGGGTGCTGCGATGTACGAGGCAACTGCCGCTGCAGATGCCGCCAGTGGCGCAGAGGCTGGAGCAGACAGCAGTGACGACGATGTCGTCGATGCCGAGATTGTTGACGAGGATGAGACCAAGTGAGCAACGAGGAGACTGAGGAGCCCGGCGTCAAGGTAACGGACAAGCGCCGCATCGATCCTGAGACCTTCGAGGTGCGCCAGCCTGAGTCGGCTGGCGCACCCGACGAGGGCGCAGTCGTCGAGGGAGACATCGGCGAGGTCGAGGCCAAGGTCGCTGAACTCACTGGTGATCTTCAGCGCGTGCATGCCGAATACGCGAACTACCGAAAGCGAGTCGACCGCGACCGGGAGCTCATCCGTGAGTCCGCGGTGGGCAATGTGCTGGGCGAGTTGCTCCCGATCCTCGATGACATTCATCGGGCTCGCGAGCATGGTGAGCTCGAGGGCGCATTCAAGACGGTCGGCGAGGCACTCGAGAGTGTCTGCGCAAAGCTGGGACTTGAGTCATTCGGTGCGGCGAGTGAGCCCTTCGACCCAGCAGTCCATGAAGCGCTGACGAGCGAGTCGCACGATTCGGTTTCGGAGCCGACGGTGATGTCGGTGTATCAACCTGGATACCGGCTTGCCGGGAGAGTGCTTCGCCCAGCTCGGGTCGCCGTTGCTGGGACGGACTGACGGGGAAGAACTGTGAACAAGGATTGGCTTGAGAAGGACTTCTATGCCTCGTTGGGCGTGAGCAAGGATGCCGCAGCCGACGAGATCAAGAAGAAGTACCGCAAGCTGGCCCGCGAGTTGCACCCGGACAAGAATCCCGGTGACCCCAAGGCTGAGGAGAAGTTCAAGGAGGTCTCAGAGGCCTACGACATCCTCTCCGACGCCGACAAGCGCAAGGAGTACGACGAGGCGCGTGCGCTGTTCGCCTCGGGCGGCTTCGGGCCCGGTGGCTATGGAGCCGGTGGTCCTGGGGGCGGTTCGTACAACGTCAACATGGATGACATATTCGGCGGACAGGGTGGGGATTTCAGCGATCTGCTCGGTGGCATCTTCAATCGCGGGCGAGGTGGTGGCCGATCGCCGCAACCGCGACGCGGGGCCGATCTTGAAAGCGAGCTCACGCTCTCCTTCGACGATGCTCTCGACGGTGTCACGGTGCCGCTGCGGCTGAGCAGTGAAGCAGCATGCGACACCTGTCACGGCACGGGCGCACGACCGGGCACGACACCACGCACCTGCCCCAACTGCCATGGCAGCGGCCAGGTTGCACGCAATGCGGGCGGCTTCGCCTTCGCTGAACCCTGCACGGCCTGTCGAGGCCGGGGCATCTTCATCGACGAGCCCTGCGCGACCTGTCATGGGTCCGGGCGTGGAGTGAAGTCGCGAACGGTCCAGGTCCGCATCCCGGCAGGGGTCAAGGATGGGGCACGCATTCGCATTGCCGGCAAGGGCTCACCGGGCGACCGAGGCGGATCACCCGGTGATCTGTTCGTCAACGTGCATGTCTCAACGCACGACCTGTTCACCCGCAAGGGTGACAACGTCGCCTTCACCGTGCCCGTGACCTTCAGTGAAGCGGTCCTTGGCGCGAATATCACCGTCCCGACTCCGCGCGATGGCAATGTGACATTGAGGATCCCGGCCGGAACGACGACCGGTCGAACCTTTCGGGTGAAGGGCAAGGGCATCAGGCGCAAGGACGGAAGCCAGGGCGATGTTCTTGTCACCGTCGAAGTCGCTGTGCCGCAGAAGCTCAGTGACGAGGCGCGCACTGCGCTTGAGACCTATGCCGGCCTGACCGCCGAGCACGATCCACGCCGGGATCTGATGACCTTGGCTGGGCAGTGAGATGGACAGGTTCCAGGTAGCTGACGACCATCCGGTCTATGCGATCTCGGTGGCCGCCCAGCTTGCGGGCCTGCATCCGCAGACCCTGCGCCAATACGACCGACTCGGACTGGTCTCGCCGACGCGTGTCGGCGGGCGCAATCGGCTCTACTCGGGCCACGACATCGCTCGACTGCGCGAGATCTCCGATCTCTCCGCAGAGGGACTCTCCCTGGAAGGGATCCGCCGGATCCTCGCCCTCCAGGAGGAGGTCGAGGGGCTGCGGAACCAGCTTCGCGAGTACTACCGAGAGAAGACCTCGACAGCACTGGTGGTGTGGCGCCCCAACCGCCGCACTCAGCGATAGGACAGCACACATGGACATTCAATTCACGACCAAGAGCCAGGATGCACTGGGCGCCGCGGTGCGCATCGCTGCTGCTCGAGGCAATCCTGCGGTTGAGCCCCTGCACCTGCTCGACTCGCTGCTGCAGCAGGGTGAGGGCATAGCAACCGCTCTGATGACTGCAGTCGGGGCCGATGTCCCGGTCCTGACGACCCAGGTGCGCAATGCACTTGACGCGTTGCCGAGTGCAAGCGGATCATCAGTCGCCTCACCGCAACTGAGCAATGCCACCTACAAGGTGCTCAACACCGCGCAGGAGGTTGCCAAGGAGCGAGGCGACGAATTCGTCAGCACCGAGCACCTGCTCATCGGGCTCTCGAAGGACGGCGGATCGGGTGTCACCGATCGGTTGGCCCAGGCAGGTGCCGGACCTGCCGCGCTCATCGACGCACTGCAGAAGGTCAAGGGGGCCGCACGCGTGACATCACAGGATCCTGAGCAGACATTCCAGGCCCTGGAGAAGTACGGCGTCGACCTGACTGCCCGTGCTCGAGAAGGGAAGATCGATCCGGTCATCGGGAGGGATGAGGAGGTGCGTCGCACGATTCAGGTGCTCTCCCGTCGCACCAAGAACAATCCAGTGCTCATCGGTGAGCCTGGAGTCGGCAAGACCGCGGTTGTCGAGGGCCTGGCGCGACGCATCGTCGAAGGTGACGTGCCCACTTCGCTGCAGGGCAAGACGCTCTACTCCCTCGACATGGGCTCATTGGTCGCTGGTGCGAAGTACCGCGGTGAGTTCGAGGAGCGACTGAAGGCCGTTCTCGATGAGATCAAGAACTCGGACGGCCAGATCGTCACTTTCATCGATGAGCTGCACACCGTTGTAGGGGCGGGTGCTAGCGGCGAGGGCGCAATGGATGCCGGAAACATGCTCAAGCCGATGCTGGCCCGCGGCGAACTGCGCATGATCGGCGCGACCACCCTCGATGAATACCGTCAGTACATCGAGAAGGACGCGGCGCTCGAACGTCGTTTTCAGCAGGTGTATGTCAATCAGCCTTCGGTCGAGGACACCATTGCCATCCTGCGTGGCATCAAGGAGAAGTACGAGGCCCATCACAAGGTCGTCATCTCTGACTCTGCACTCGTCGCGGCCGCAACCCTCTCCGATCGCTACATCACCCAGCGCTTCCTTCCGGACAAGGCCATCGACCTGATGGATGAGTCCGCTTCTCGACTGCGCATGGAGATCGATTCATCGCCCGTTGAGATCGACGTCCTGCAGCGTCAGGTGGACCGACTGCGCATGGAGGAGCTGGCCGTCGCAAAGGAGAGCGACGAGGCGTCCAAGGAGCGATTGAGCAAGTTGCGCGCCGAGATCGCCGACAAGGAGGAGGAGCTTCACGGGCTGCGAGCCCGGTGGGATGCCGAGAAGGCCGGCCTTGATCGCGTTGGTGAGATCAAGGTGCTCATCGATGACCTGCGGGCTGTTGCCGAACGGGCTCAGCGTGAAGGCGACTTCGAGCAGGCATCGCGGATTCTGTACGCAGAGATCCCGACCTTCGAAGAGGAGCTGGTGCGCGTGAGCGCCGAGACCAATGCGCGATCTGCGATGGTCAAGGAGGAGGTCACCGACGACGACATTGCCGAAGTGGTCGCGAGTTGGACGGGTATTCCTGCGGGCAGGCTGCTCGAAGGCGAGACCGCCAAGTTGCTGCGCATGGAGGACGAACTCGGCAAGCGCGTCGTCGGACAGGTCGAGGCCGTTCGTGAGGTAAGCGACGCAGTGCGGCGAGCACGCGCGGGAATCTCGGATCCTGATCGACCGACCGGCTCATTCATGTTCCTCGGGCCCACGGGTGTCGGCAAGACGGAGCTGGCCAAGGCTCTTGCGGAGTTCCTGTTCGACGATGAGCGCGCCATGGTGCGTATCGACATGAGCGAGTACTCCGAGAAGCATTCGGTGGCCCGTCTGGTTGGCGCACCCCCGGGATATGTCGGCTACGAGGAGGGCGGGCAGCTCACCGAGGCGGTGCGCCGTCGCCCGTATTCCGTTGTGCTGCTCGACGAGGTGGAGAAGGCGCATCCGGAGGTCTTCGACATCCTGCTGCAGGTGCTCGACGACGGTCGGCTGACTGACGGCCAGGGGCGCACCATCGACTTCCGCAATGTGATCCTGGTGCTCACCTCGAACATGGGCTCCAACTTCCTGGTCGAGGTCGATACGCCATTCGATATCCGGCGCGAGCAGGTGATGTCGATCGTTCGCCAGCAGTTCCGTCCGGAGTTCCTGAATCGTCTCGATGCCATGGTGATGTTCGAGCCGCTCGACAAGACCCAGTTGACCAAGGTCGCAGATATCCAGATCGCCATGCTGCAGTCGCGCCTCGACGATCGCCGACTGACGCTCGAGCTGTCTGATGAGGCCAAGCTCTGGCTGGTGAACAAGGGCTTTGACCCCATCTATGGAGCTCGTCCGCTTCGTCGGCTCGTGCAGACGGCGATCGGTGACAAGCTTGCCAAGGCGATCCTCAGCGGGCAGGTGCGTGCAGGCGAGAAGGTGCGCATCGGCACCCTCGAGGATGGATCAGACCTGACGCTCAACGCATGACGTCTTTGCAGATGCGGGCCAGGATTGCTATCAGCTCACAGGCCTCTTCGCATGCGATCAAGGGCCTCGAGGAGCACGGGCGGCTGCTTGCAGAATGCCCATCGCACATACGGGGCGCCGATGCTGATGTCGTTGCAGAACACCTGGTGCGGAATTGCCACGACACCAGCCTTGGTCGGCAGTTCGCGGCAGAAGTCGAGTCCGTTCTCGTATCCCATTGAGCGCACATCCGTGGTGGCGAAGTACGTGCCCTGCGGCCAGACCACGGCAAATCCGAGGTCTTCCAAGCCCTTGCAGAGCAGGTCGCGCTTGCCTGCGAGATCGGCTCGGAATTCCGTGAAGTACTCGTCAGGGAGTTGCAGCCCCGTGAGCAGGGCCCACTGGAACGGTCCCCCGGAGACATAGGAGAGGTGCTGGCGCACTGTTCGCAGGGCTGTGATGAGGTCCTGTGGTCCGCTGGCCCAACCGACCTTCCAGCCGGTGAAGGAGAAGGTCTTGCCGCCTGAGCCCACGG
>JBAYUM010000101.1:0-7434 GCA_041675125.1 Candidatus Nanopelagicales bacterium | reverse complement strand
GGTGATGGCGCACGCGAAGTCGACTGCCGTATCGAGATCACGCACCGCAATGCTGAGCGCATTGAGGCGCTCGATGCCCATGGGGTGCTCATCCGCCCAGAAAGCAGGTGACCAGTCGGCTTCGAGGCGCAGGTCGCCGCTCATCTCGAGGGGGCAGATCTCCAGCAGCATTCCATGGGTGTCCTTGGGATGCGTCATGAAGAATCCGCCCGGCACGAAGGTGGTCAGGCGAATACCGCGATCGTCCATCACCTGACGTGCCTCCTCAAGATCGGGCACCTGCCACTCGAACGAATGGAAGCTCTCTCCGTACTTCTTGAGTCCTGCCCCAAGCAGCGACTGATCGTCAACCGGGCAGAACAGCTCGATGCAGGTGTCACCGATCAGGAACAGCGATGCGTCACGGCGCTCTGCCTCGTCAAATCCCTGCCAGTAGACCTTGGCTCCGAACACGTCCTCGTAGAACGCATTGGAGGCATTGATATCCGACACCACCTGGTTGATGTGGACGAGCTTGTTGATCTTCAGCGATGCAGGCATGTGCGACTCCAATGGTGATGCGATCCACCGAAGGCTACTTTCCCTGCAAGGCGCCCGGGCGCCTTTGACCTAACCCATGACGACGATCCTCCACAGCCAATTCCACGGATCTGCACAACGAGTGGGGCGCGCCGTTTAGGCTGGCACGCGTGACTGCGAGGCATGAACGACGAGGGCACATCATGGTCATCACCATTGACCGGCCCAAGAAGCGCAATGCCATCAACGCAGAGATCACAGAGGCGATCGATCTGGCGCTCAATGAGCTCGATGACGACCCCGATCTGTGGGCGGGGGTGATCACAGGAACGCCGACGATGTTCTCTGCCGGCACTGACATGAGTTCGCGGGAGTCACGATCCACGGATCGTGGCGGTGAGTATGGCTTGATCCGGCGACAGCGCATCAAGCCGCTCATAGCCGCTGTGGAGGGCAACGCCCTTGGCGGAGGATTCGAGATTGCCCTGGCATGCGATCTGATCGTCGCCTCGACCACTGCACGGTTCGCTCTGCCCGAGGTTCAGCGTGGTGTCATCGCGACCTCTGGTGCGCTCTTCCGGGCAATGCGCGCGCTCCCAATCAATATTGCTCGCGAGATGCTGATCGCCGGAACGGTGCTTGACGCATACCGCGCATATCAACTGGGCCTGGTCTGCGAGGTCACGGATCCTGAGCAGGCCTGCGCAGCAGCCGTGGCTCTGGCCGAGCGCATCTGTGCCGCCTCGCCTCATTCTGTTCAGCAGACCCTTGGGGCGCTCAACAGGCAGTTGGCGCAGGACGACGCGGCAGGCTGGGAGGCCACGCGGATAGCCGTGGAGGCGATTTTGGCCTCGGAGGACATGCAGGAGGGTCTTGCCGCCTTCTTCGAGAAGCGTTCCCCGGAATGGAAAGGACGCTAGTCATGACTGAACTCGCGCCGCAGAAGCGCAGCCGTCGCATTGCCATGAGTGACGAGGAGCGAGACGCTTTTCTTTCCAGCGAGCGGGTCTGTCGCGTGGCGACGGTTGGGTCTGATGGTGCTCCCCACGTGACGCCCCTGTGGTTTGTCTGGGATGGCACCGCACTGTGGCTCAACTCGATCGTGCAGAGCCAGCGTTGGGCGGATCTCGCGCGCCATCCCAGGATCGCAGTGGTCATCGACGGCGGGCACGACTTTCATGAACTGCATGGCGTCGAGATCGAAGGCGCAATAGCTGTGGTCGGTGAGGCGCCCCGTGAGGCGATCTCCAACGAGGAATTGGCACCGGTTGAGGCGGCGTTCGCCCGGAAGTATGCCAACAGCGATGTCTTTGCCCCCGACGGGCGGCATGGGTGGCTTCGTATCGCTCCATCCAAGATCACGAGCTGGGACTTCAGGAAGAACCAGGCTCTGCGTCCCCGTCAATGACCTGCTGCATGAGTCGCCCGTAGGTGCTGATGATCCAGGCGTCATTCGTGCTCTCGAGCAGCCGCTGGGTCCGCAAGCCCACGGCCAGGCCCAGGATGAGGCAGGCGAGCAGTTCGACCTTGCGTTCACGCTGTGCGTCGGCGGGCAGGAACTTGGACAGGTGCGTGACCGCCCACTCATGGAACTCCTCGCGGGAGGCCTTCGGATTGGGGGCGTCGGCCGTGCGGAAGATCGACTGCACCCAGGGCTCCGAGGACTCCGTGGCCCGACGGGCAAGGATGCGCGTTGCAAGTGCCGCACCTACTTGGTCCTGCGGAGTTGCTGGGTCAAGTGGTTCAGGATCCGTGGGTGCGGCATCCTCGTAGAGCTTCGCCTTGCTGCCGCCGACCTTCATGACCATGGAGGCCGACAGGCCGGCCTCGGCTGCGATCTGGCGAATGGTGACGGACGGATAGCCACGCTCGGCGAACAGCCGGCGCGCAGCATCGAGGACAAGTTCGCGCGAGTTCGATTTCACTTCGTGACCTCGTGGGAGTGGGTGAGTTCTTCGATCAATTCCGGATCAATCGGTTCGAGGTCGGTGTACTCCCCCTTGGGGATGGCCATCGCGACCAGAGCACCGATGAGTGAGGCGGCTGCGGCAAGGATGAAGATCAACTGGAAGGCACCGAGGGACGGCAGGCTCCGGCCAGCAACACTCAAGGTGATGACCGCGAGGATTCCGGCGATCGCAGCGCTGGATACCGAAGCGCCGATGCTGCGCAGCAGGGTATTGAGCCCATTGGCGGCAGCGGTCTCGGTTTCGGGCACCGCGCCCATGATGAGGATGGGCATGGCGGCGTAGGAGACTGCGGTTCCGGCTGCGACGATGACTGCGGCGATCATGATCATGGTGACGGTGTCATGCATGAAGATCCGTGCGACATAGCCGATGGCCATCAGCAAGGCACCCGTGATGAGCGTGGTCTTGGCACCGAACCTGCGCGTGATCTTCGCTGATACCGGGGCAAGGATGACCATGGTCAATGAAGTGGGGATCATCGCGAGACCAGCCTGAAGGCTGGTGAGCCCATGGCCGTAGCCGGTGATCGCGGGCATCTCCAGCATCTCGATGGTCGACAGCATGTTCGCGTACATCGCGAAGCCCATCATCACGGCCGTGATGTTCGTCATCAGCACGGCGCGACGCAGGCTCACGCGCAGATCGACCAGTGGCTGCTTGCTCTTGAACTCCCACGGCGTCCACATGGCAAAGAGCACTGCACTGATGCTGAAGGTGAGCAGGGCCTGAGAGCTCGTCCAGCCCCAGGACCCGCCCTTCGAGATGCCCAGCAGCAGGGCGGTGAGGGCTCCCGACAGGAGGATCGCTCCTACGAAGTCGAAGGAGCCGCCTGTTCGGATGGCCGATTCGCGAATGACAAGGCTGATGGCGATCGCCATCGCCATGGCGAACATCCCCGATACCCAGAAGATCGCATGCCAGCCGAAGGCGTCGTAGACGATTCCGGACAGCGGCATGCCCAGGGCACCTCCGATGCCCAGCGTGGCGCTCATCAGCGCGACCGCTGCGCTGAGCTTCTCCTTGGGGAGCTCATCGCGCATGATGCTCATGCCGATGGGGATGAGCGCGGATGCGGTGCCCTGGAAGATTCGGGCGATGATCACGAGCACCAGCGTGCTGCTCAGGGCGCCGATGACCGACCCGATCAGCAGCAGGCCAAGACAGACCAGCATCATGCGCTTCTTGCCGAACATGTCCGCCAGGCGCGACAGGGTGGGTGTGGCCACTGCGCTGGACAGCAAGGTGGCGGTGACCACCCACGAGACGTCGTCCACCGAGGCATTGAGCAGCTTGGGGAGGTCGGCCAGGAGGGGTACGAGCAGGGTCTGCATGAGGGAAACCGCCATGCCGCTGATCGCCAGCACCGCGATGACCGCAGTGGGCGAAAAGGTTCGGGTGGTGCGAAGGGGCATGGGGTTCCCTGGCTGGAGTGAACAACTGTTCACCCATTCAATCACATCGGCAAACCGCGCGAATACGGACGAATCGCCTCATGAGTCATGTCACATGTCGACGTGGGGCGCGGTCGGCGCTTTGTGGTCCAGATCACCTAAAAAATCATACTAAAACGGACATACCCGCCGCCTGTGGACAGCGGACGGCTTGGCGATGTCCGGCGCAGTTCATATGGTTTTGGCAACTGAGGCACCGTTTTCGGGCGCCTCTGGGAGTTCCCCGGCACAGGCCGGGAGTCGCGCGATCCTCGTGGTCCGCTCCGTGGGATTCGGGGCGGCGGTGGCGCGTACTGGAGAGTGCAGCTGGTCAGACCGACGACCGGTATGCGCAAAGACCTGGGTTTCCGCCATGCACCATGCGGTGCTGAACGAAGAGGACACATGCGCGTTGCGCATCGGGCTGCCATCGCGGCAGCCGCATTGGGTGTCGGCCTGTTCCCGCTGACCACCCCAGCCCAGGCCCTTGCGGCCAGCACGGCCGAGACAGCCATTCAGGAGGTCACTGCACGCAGTGCTGTCGCCCCCAAGGCGGCGACAATGGCAACCCGGACCTGGAAGTTCACCTTCGCTTCGCCACAGACCCTCGATCGGGTCGGGGTGCAGCCGAGCCTGTATCGCGGCAAGTTCTTCCGCTCCTCGATCGAACGTGAGCGTCGCTGCATCGTGCGGCGCGAGAGCTCCGGTCACTACACCTCCATCTCGCACAGCGGGTATCGCGGCGCCTATCAAATGTCCGCGGCACTCGCTCGCGGCGTCACGTGGATGATGCTGCCGGAGTTCTCGAGAAGAATGGGGCAGGCGTCCGCCACGCTGGCGATGGAGCGGTTGCGTGCCACGCCGATGCACAAGTGGACCCGTTTCTGGCAGGACGCCGCGTTCAGCACCATCTATAACTGGAAGCACACGAAATCAGGTGCTTCGCATTGGAACGCAACTCGCCATCACTGCTGACGGTGCCTCGTCCTTCTGGCACGATGCATGCATGCTCCGAGTCCTCACGGTGAACGTCAATGGAATACGTGCGACTGCTCGTCGTGGCGGCCTTGAGTGGCTGGGTGCGGCGAATGCGGATGTCATCTGCATGCAGGAGGTTCGCGCAACGCACGAGCAGTTGCATGAGGTGCTGCGCGAGTCGCCTCTCGCTGACTATTTCGTCACCCACTCACCGGCGCCGCAGCTCGGTCGCGCTGGCGTGGCAGTGCTGACGAAGGCTCAGCACAAGCAGGTCGCTGTAGGTGATCCGCAGCTGGATGCGCAGGGTCGCTGGGTCGAAGTGGACATTGACTCTTCCCTTGGACCGATCACCGTCGTGTCGGTCTATGTGAATGCCGGGGAAGTGGGTACCCCGCGTCAGGACGAGAAGTACGTCTTCCTCGAGTCGATGGACTCCCGGCTGGCAACGCTTCAGTCCCCTCGGCGCAAGCGGCCGGTACTGGTCTGCGGCGATTTCAACATCGCTCACCATGAGGTGGATATCAAGAACTGGAAGGGCAATCTCAAGAATTCCGGGTTCCTGCCCGAGGAGCGCGTGTATCTCGATCGCTGGTTCGAGAAGTCGTGGATCGACCTCGGCCGTTCCCTTGGTGGACCTGGACCTGGTCCATATACATGGTGGTCCTGGCGTGGCAGAGGCTTCGACACCGACGGTGGCTGGCGCATCGACTATGTCATCACCACCAGCAGGCTCGCCGACCGAGCGCATACGGCAACTGTCGGCAAGGCGGCTTCCTACGCCGAGAGGTGGAGCGATCACGCTCCGCTCATCATCGACTTCGACTGATCAGGGGACGGAGCAGCCCGCCTTCGATGCGATAGACCTCGCTGGTGATGGCCTGTGCCTCGTTGATGTCATGAGTCACGTGAATGGCGGTGACCTGTCGCTCGCGGAGCAGGGCTGCCACCTCGGCGGCCAGCCGAGTGCGTAGCTCCGTATCCAGCGCGCTGTACGGCTCATCCAGCAAGAGAGCCCTGGGCTCGGGCGCAAGCGCGCGAATCAGCGCCACCCGCTGCGCTTGTCCGCCGCTGAGCTCCAGGACTGAACGGTCCTCATATCCCGCCAGTCCGACCCATGCCAGGAGGCTTGACGCTCGCTTGCGGGCGTCTCCTCGATCCACTCCCTGGCGACGCAGTCCGTACATCACGTTCTGGCGGACTGAGAGGTGCGTGAACAGCAGCGGGTCCTGGAACACCATGCCGACGCGGCGCTCATGAATGGGCAGGTGGGTGATGTCGATGCCGTCGATGCAGATCTGGCCGGACAGCACGGGAATACTGCCTAGGAGCGAGGACAGCAGGGTCGACTTGCCGCAGCCGCTGGGCCCGAGAATGGCGATGGTCTGGCCTGCGGGGATGGCCAGGTCGACAGTCAGCAGGGGTTCGCCATAGCCAACCTGCACCTGTTGAAGGTGCAGCCCCAAGGCCACGGCACTCACCTCCTCTTCCCCATGGAGTCAACCGCCGCGACCAGCAGCAGCGTTCCCACGACCAGGATCATGGCAAGGGCTGCGGAGACTCCAAGGGAGCCCTCGCCCGGGCGCTGGAGCAGCCTGACGATCTGCACGGGAACAGTCGGGGCATTCGACCGGGCAAGGAAGGAGGCAGCCCCGAATTCACCAAGAGAGACGCATGCCGCAAGTCCGCCTGCGGCAAGCATCACAACACGCAGGATCGGACCATAGGCGGTGAAGAAGGCCCGGCTCGGCCGTGCACCAAGAGCACTCGCAGCAGTCAGGACCCGTGCGTCATTGGCGCGCAGCGCCGGGAGAACGACGGCAATCACCAGGGGAACTGCGACGATCGAGTGGGCAAGGGGCACGAGCACATCCGTGGCGCGCAGGTCCATGGGCGGCCTTCCATAGGTGAGCATCAGGCCGAGTCCCAGGGTTGCCGCAGAGACTCCAAGCGGGGCGAGCGCGATGACCGCAATGGCTCGACCCATGCGATGGGTCAGCACGCTCATTGCAGCGAGCACTCCGATCAATCCCGCGATCACCCCGGTGATCAGCGCGTACTTCAGCGATGTGACCACGGCATCGAGGGGCGAGCCGAGCCTGGTTGTCCCGGCATCGAGCGAGGCGAGTGACTGCCACCACTGCAAGGTCCACCCATGGGTTGCGTGCAGCGATGCGTACGCGAGTGATATCAACGGCAGCAGCACGATTCCGATTCCGATGGCGGCTGTTGTGCGGACATATGCCTTGGAGCGCGCAGAAAGCGGATGCGGTCGTTTAGACGAACGCATGACGGGCGTGAATCTGGTGCGAGACATCGAAGCACGTGCGCCGAGGATGAGAGCAGCAGAGACCACCAGGATCTGCAGGATCGCAGTGATTGCGGCCGCAGAGAAGTCGAGCAGCAGGGAGGTCTGCCTCAGGATCTGCGACTCCAGTGTGCGCGTGCTGCTGTCGCCGAGAACCAGGACCACGCCTAGGGACGTGAAGCAGAACACGAACACGACAGCTGCGGCAGACGTGATCGCTGCCTTGAGCTCG
>JBAYUM010000100.1:0-7491 GCA_041675125.1 Candidatus Nanopelagicales bacterium | reverse complement strand
GCCCGAGTGGTGGTGAACGACCTGGGCGGAGCACCATCCGGCGGTGGGTCAGACCAGCGCGCGGCCGACGAGGTGGTCGAGATCATCAGGAGCCGGGGCGGCGAGGCGGTCGCCAACTACGCCGACGTGTCCGACTTCGAGGCGGCCAAGGCCATGGTGGATCAAGCCATCGACAGCTTCGGCGGGTTGGACTGCCTGGTGCTCAACGCAGGAATCCTGCGCGACAAGATGATCTTCAACATGGACGAGAGCGACTGGGACTCCGTCGTGAAAGTCCATCTCAAGGGGCACTTCGCTCCCGCGCGCCACGCGACCGCCTACTGGCGTGAGAAGAGCAGGGAGATCGGCGGAAAGGTCAATGCCTCCGTCATCTGCACGACGTCCTCGGTGGGCCTGCTCGGCAACACCGGACAGACCAACTACGCAGCCGCCAAGGGGGGCATCGCGATGTTCTCCGTCGCGCTCGCCCAGGACATGATGAAGTACGGCGTCCGCTCCAATGCCATCGCGCCCTCGGGCACGACTCGACTCATCGGCATCACGCGCGGCACCGACATCGCGGAGATCGCCGAGCCAGACCAGTACGACGAGTACGACCCACGCGACCCAGGCAATGTCGCACCCCTGGCAGTGTGGCTGGCATCGGACCTGTCGCGCCACGTGAACGGCCAGGCCTTCTTCTCGCAGGGCTCGCGCGTCACGCACTTCGCCCCTTGGACACCGAACGGTGTCGTCAGCGTGTCCGATCGCCAGTGGGACCCTGAAGAACTCGACCAGGCCATGAACACCGTGGTGTTCGGCACCTCCCATGGTGGCCTCCGCGGTGGCTACCAGTGGGGCGGCAAGTCGGCGCTGAATTTGTAGCGTTGGTCGCGGTCACGGCAGCGGACGGTCACGGAACAACGCAGATCATCGTGGTAGCAAGCCTCATGCGTTGTTCCGCCCGCCGCCCGGTGGCCATGTCGATGCTGGTGACACGTCCTGGTCGCCCGGTGTCGTGGCATCGGCGTCGTAGGCGGTCTTCGCGAACTCGCGAACCAGTTCGTACAGGCGCTTGGCTCCAAGAAGCCCCTCGCATTGATCCAGTGCTGCCTGCCTGTCGATGGTCTTCCTGCACAGCGAGACGAGGTTCGTGAGGAACTTCTCGTCGATCGCTTTGCGCGACCACCGGCGGAAGTCGATGACCTTGCCTGAGTCTTTGCCCGAGAACGGGTCCTTGAAGGTCAGCCCCGAGTAGGCAGCGTCGTGTACGTTGCAGGCGCTCCTGAAGTTGACTGTGTACTCGTGCTGGCGATCGGTGTACTGCTTGGTGTCTGCCCACCAGTTCTGCGCCTCAACGGGCACGCCCGGCAGGCCCGAGCCGCCGCAGCCGTTCGAAATCCGCGAGTCGAGTGGGACCTCGAGCGACAGCCACGCCCAAGCACTGCATGGCCAGTTGGCGCTCTTGGTCCCCTGAGAGTCGATCGCGCTGATGCACAGGTAGTAGGGGCCAGGGAAACTGCTTGAGGGGCGGATCACGAGGGTGCGCTTCTGCCCCTTGGCCGTGACAAGGCCATCGCTCTCACCCTCCCGAGCGATCACGCCATCGGAATACAGGGCCCAGTGGACGGTGGCCTGGCCGCTCTTGGCATCGACGCTGTACTCGACGGTATTCGTGCGGCCGGGCTCCTTTGTGAGATTGCGTGCCTTGACCGTTGGCGGATTGGCTTTGGACACCGTGCGGATGCTCGTGATCGGCTGTGCGACAGGCACGTTGACGACCACCTGCTGGCGGCTGGTCGACACCTCGATGCCTGGTGGGTCCAGCGATGTGAAGACGAACTTCGCCTTCACAGAGATCACGTCACAGGCGCCCAGTGCTGTGTCGACCCACGTCATGGTGCCTATGTACGTGTTGCCTGATTCCGGTGACATGGTCCAGTACTTGGTGCCAATGGGCAGCGAGCACGCAGTCGACGACCCGAAGTACATGGGTCCGTTGAGCACGCCGATGTAGCCACCGCCTGAGGGGGATACCTGGACGGTGGTGGCACCGATCGGCCAAGGTCCTGTGATGTCCAATGTTGCGGCTTGCGCCGGAGCAAGGACGCCAAGAGCGAGCATCATCGACGAGAGTGCGACGATGGCAATCGTCGTGACAGCACTTCTCATCGTGCTTCGCATGGGCATCTCCTTCGGCATTCACGTTTGATGCTACGCGGCAGGCAGCCAGGTGTCCTCGTGATTCCATCGGCGCCTGGACTGCACATCCTTGCCATGGGCACCTCTGATGACGCGACAGCGCTCAAGCTGAGTGGCATCATGAAGTCGAGGGTGCAGGCAGGGTTGAGGCATGCGGCAGTCACCGTATGCACCGGGACTGAATCAGCGGTTCGACAGTGAGGAAGCGACGTCATGAATCGACGGACTCGGCTAAGTGCAGTGGGCGATTGTGCACGGTTGCTTTGCACAGGTGTCACGGCATTGGCGTTGGCATTGGTAGTCGCTCCCGCACACGCCGCCTCGGGAGGACCGTACGACGGTCGTTACGAGGATCGAAATGCCAAGGTCACCATGGTGTGCAAGGGCGGTGCGACAGTGGTCAAGAAGTCCCCGATCCTCTTCTCGGTTGACAAGACGGTGATCTCCGCAGGCAAGAAGCAGATCGGCACCGTCTCTACGGCGACGGGAGCGGGGCGCATCACCTTCGTCCTCTCCGGCATCAGCACAACTGGTCCGGTGAGGTTCACCAAGGGCGTCGGCACAGGCATGGCGGCAACGGGGACGCTGACGGGCACCAATCCGCCATGCACGTTCGCCTGGAAGTTCGCGGCGAAGCGCCTTGGCCTACGTTGACTGGCAGCCGTGTGTGGTGGCGATGCGCTCTTCCTGAGTTCGTGCGAGCGCGAGTTGCGCAACGGCGATCTCCGCAACGCTGAACATCCTCGGCATGGATCACCTGATTTCACGATGGGCCACTTACCGGTTGGATCGCCTGCCTATTTGATGGCCCTCGGAGATGCGAACGCCGTTTGGCTCCCCATTCTGGGGAGGTTTCGACAGTTGCTGGAGATTCGGCGAGCTCCGTTCGTCGCATCTGATGTCGCGCTAGGCGGCTGGGCTGGCTCCAGCGGCAAATGCCGTCACACCGATCGGGAATGCCTTGCCCTTCGGGGCACTGGCCTGCAGGGCAAGATGCCTCACCGTTGCAGTGCTGCTGTTACTGGTTGTGGCGAACCTCAGTCTGATGAATGTCACGATCGGTGGGTCGTAGGCCGTGGCGGCTCCGACTGCGAACCAGGCATGGTCCTTGGGCTTGAGCACGATGTTCTTGGGCGTGATGGCGGGGGCATTCATGACGGCCCCCTTCTTGACGGTGATCTGCTGACGTCCATGCGCCGTGAACATGCTCGTGATCGTGGGGTATCCGTTGAGTGAGCATGAATGGGTGGTCGCGTTGGTGACGGTGATGTAGACAGCGAGCTGTGACATCCCTGCTCCGGATCCGGTCACGCGTGCGGTGAGATCGGCGGCCGAGCACGCAGGGACGCTGCTAGATGCGTCCTGGGCGCCTGCGATGTTTCCGGCGGCGATGCCTGCCACCGAGAGCGCGACTGCGGCCGCTCCGGTCAACCATGTGCGCGACGTCTTCCTCATGTGTTCCTCCGCTGGCCTGCGTGCCCCGAATGGGGCAGTGCGTGCTTGCATTCAACGACCGCTGGGTTGCTCAGTCAAGGACCGCGATGCGCGCGCCTCAATCGACGGCTCGTTTCCCTGGGCAGAAGAACTAGACCGTAACGACGACCTTGCCGCGCACGTGTCCGCCCTGGCTCAGTTCATGAGCCGCAGCTGCATCATCGAGCTCGAAGGTGGCCTGCACCGGGATGCTGAAGCCCCCCTTGGCGCCGAGTGCAGCGGCTTCGCGCAATGAGGCGAACGGGTCGCCTGCTGTCGCGGCCGACCGCGCCCCGACGGCTGCCGCGTTGTAGTCGGCGACCGAGATGACGTCATTGGGATCGCTCACCAAGGTGACCAGGTCGACAAGCGAGCCCGAGCCCGCGGTGTCGATCACGAAGTCGACTCCTTGTGGCGCAAGCTCGGCAACGCGTGACTTGAGGCCCTCGCCATAGGTGGTTGGGATGGCACCGAGGGAGCGCAGGAAGTCGTGATTGCCCTGGCTCGCGGTGCCGATCACGGTCAGGCCACGGCCGACGGCCAGTTGCACTGCGGCGATGCCGACTCCACCCGCGGCACCTTCGACCAGCACCGTGGTGCCAGCCTCGGCGCCGAGCTGGTCGAGGCAGCGAACTGCGGTCGTGACGACGAGTGCAGCACCGGCTGCCTCCTCGAAGCTCCAGGCCTCCGGCTTGGCTGCCCAGGAGGCGAGCACTGCGAACTCGGCACTTGCCCCGGTGGCAGCCATGCCGAATACCGCATCGCCCACCTCGATGTCTTCGACGCCCTCGCCGATCTCATCGACGACACCGGATGCATCGCGCCCCGGGATGGAGGGAAACTCCAGCGGCATCATCTGCTGCAGATAGCCGGCACGGATCTTCCAGTCGATCGGATTCACGCTGGCGGCCTTCACCTTGATGCGCACCTGGCCCGGACCTGCGTGGGGCTCGGGCATCTCGGCTGCATGCAGCACCTGCGGGTCGCCGTACTCGTCGAAGATCACTGCGCGCATTGGAACTCCTGCCTGGTCCGGACATCGGATACGAATGGTGGCTAACCAGATGCTAGACGCTTTGGGATGACGATCACGGGCACTTGTCGCATTGGCAGATGCTGGTCAGGCCTTGGAGACGAGCCTGTGAGATCAGGTGGTGGTGGCGAACCCCTTGCGGCTCATCTTGCCCCAGCCCTTGGGCTTGCGCATCGCACTGAAGTAGCCCGAGACGCGCCAGAAGCTCGCCAGCTGCCGGTAGCCGAAGTTCTCGATGATCGCGTACCAGATGAGGGTTCCCACTTCCCCTCGTGCGAAGTAGTTGGTCTCCTTCTCGGTCAGGTAGAGCGAGATCATCGACACCAGAACGCCCCAGAGGATGATGGTGAGGAAGAGCGCGAGTGCAATGGTCAGATTGATTACTCCGGTCATCGCGCCAAGGACGATCATCAGGTAGCCCTGCACCTCGATGAGTGGGCCCAGGGTCTCGAAGATGAAGAAGTAGGGCATGCCCAGGAGTCCGACGGTTCGGTAGCGAGGATTCAGGATCAGCTTGCGATGGAAGAACTCGATGTCGATCAGGCCTCGCTGCCAGCGGTCGCGTTGTCGGTGCAGCACGGAGAGGTCCTCGGGAACCTCGGTCCAGCAGTTGGCATTGGCCGCGTAGTTGATGGTGTGGGGCACGCCTGCCTCGACCATGTCCCGTCGCAGGCGCACGACCAGTTCCATGTCCTCGCCGACCGTGTCCTTGCCATAGCGACCGGCCTCCGTGAGGTAGCCGCCGACCTCGATGACCCGGTCGCGCTTGAACAGGCCGAATGCCCCGGAGATGATGAGCAGGGAGTTCAGGTAGGACCAGCCGATCCGGCCGGCCATGAAGGCCCTGATGTACTCGACGGTCTGGAACCGCGCCAAGGATGACTTCGGCAGTGCGATCTTGGTGATCGCCCCGTGATCGACGGTGCACCCATTGATCGGATAGATGTTGCCGCCGGAGGCGACCATCTCTGCCTCGGAGTCCAATGAGCCCGCAGCGACCTTGAGCATTGAGTCGGATTCGAGCAGCGAGTCGGCGTCAATGCCGCAGAAGTACTCCTTCTTGCTGACATTGATTCCGGCGTTGAGGGAGTCGGCCTTGCCGCCATTGGCCTTGTCCACGATGAGCAGTTGCGGGTACAGGGGATTGTGGTAGATGCCGCGAATCGGCCTCGTTGCGAGCTGCGCATCGACGACGCGGTCGATCTTGTCCAATTCGAAGATCTCGATCAGTCGGTTCATGGTCGCATCAGCCGATCCGTCGTTGACGACGATGAGCTCGAAGTTCGGGTAGTTGATGCTGAGCAGTGAGTTCACGCTCTCCACGATGGTCGCCTCCTCGTTGAAGGCGGGGGCGATGATGGAGACCGAGGGCAGGGCGCCTGGGCGGTAGAGCAACGACATCGGCTTGGCCTGCCAGGATCGAGTCTGCTTGCGTGCTCCCACGATGGCGAAGCCCAGGATGATCATCGTGATGAGCTGGAGACCTCCGGAGTAGAAGATCATCAGGTAGTTCCACTCAACGACGTATTGGCGTAGGAGATCGACCGGACTGGTCTGGCCCAGGAGTCCGTGGTGCTGAACGATGAATACCGCAGGGATGCCGAGGACTGCGATCACGAGCAGGACTGTCAGGTAGGCGAGCTTGTGCTTCTCCCGCGGCTCGATGCGTATCTCCTTGGCGAACTCGAGGGGCTCCAGATCGAGCTTGGCGAGAATTCGAGGGTCGAGGTAATGGCGGAACTCGTCCTCCAGCCCCCGGTCCAGCGTAAGGGCTTCACGAGCACAAGCGAGAATCTCGTTCTCCAACTCCACATTCCTGTTGCGGTTCAGGAAGGCGATCGTCTCGCTCGCCTTGCCTTGGGCGAGCACGGCCTTGATGACCTCGTGCGCATGGTCGCGGTATCGGCCCAGGAGGAGTACGAAGTAGAATTGGATGCGAAGGGCCAGAAGGTCCGCGAGGGTGCTGCGGATCATTGGGTCATCACTTGCGGCGAACGCCTGGGCAACCATTGGCACGAGCCCAGGTTCGCGCCGCAGCATCTCGGCGATTGCCGAGCCGATGTTGATCGCTGCGATGCTTGATGAGGGAGAGCGAGTCGCAGAGACTGTCTGCGGGAACTCCTCTTTCAGCAGGTTGAGCAGTTGCTCCAGAGCAGCACGGCTATGCGCATTGGCCAGGGATCCGATGGCGATGCGTCGCACTTCGTCATTGGCGTGATGAAGAAACGCGTCGGAAGCGAGTGTCTCGGGGTACAGCTGCGCAAGGCTGGTGGCAGCGGCGACCGCGATCCCCGGCACGGTGTCATCCACTTTGCTCAGCAGGTAGTTCCGCAGGCTGCGCTCGGGATATCGGCCGGCGAACTCGATCAGCAGCCTCTGCATGCGCGGATCACCTGATCCGATGAGACGCCTCGAGGCCTCGAAGAAAGGTCGGCCGGAGTCAAGGAGCAGTGGGGCTACGCGGTCGAAGTACCAGGTGCCCGCCTGGTCCAGGCTTGCCAGGAGCAGGGCGACTGAATCGTCTGGGTCGATCTCATGCAATGCGACGGCCATCCGGTACTTGACGGTGGGCTTGCGCTCGGCGACGAAGGCCGCCTTGAGGGCGTCCGTCGTCTGCTGGCTGGGCAGGTAGCTGAGTTGCGTCGTGGCCTCGATGCGATGGATCACTCGTCTGGACCTGAGCGCGCGACGCAGCCTGGGGACGGTGCGACCTTGGCTGAGAGCATGCACGATCTCAGCTTCCGTCTCCCGTGACAGGTCGACGGACTGCCGCAGTCCGATGAAGCAATCGAGAAGCAGCTGCT
>JBAYUM010000099.1:0-7547 GCA_041675125.1 Candidatus Nanopelagicales bacterium | reverse complement strand
TCCTTGAGGACCGTGGCCTTGTTGCCGACACTGGAGAAGACCGTTGGCCGGGATACACCTGCGCGGTCGGCGATCTGCTCGATGGTCGTCTGCACGTATCCAGCGGAGAGGAACAGCTCGCGCGCCGCCTCAAGGACCGCCCTGCGCGTGCGCTGGGCTGATTCAGCACGCAATGGGGAGGCATAGGAACGCGGCTTCGCTGGCATCCCCCAAGACTATTCGATAGACGCATGGTCATATGACTTGACAGATCGGCCCTTAGGTTTACTATCAGTCTAACGAATAGGTTGTAGATCAAAGGAGACGCGATGACTGATCCATATGTGCGTACAGGAGGTCACCAGGAATTGCAGTGGATGGGCAAGACGCGGCTGCGCATCCTCGCTGACGCCGCAGCCACGGGTGGGCAGTTCAGTGCTATCGAGGAATTCTGCGGAGACGGTGACGCATCTCCGCTGCACGTCCATGACGATGAGGACGAGACCTTCTGGCTGCTCGAAGGCTCCATGCTGGCCTGGGTGGGAGATGAGCGTTTCGAGGTTGGTCCGGGAGGAATCGTGTTCCTGCCACGAAAGATCCCTCACGCCTACCGGTTCACTTCCGACAACTCGCGAGCACTGCTGATCGCTACTCCGGGCGGCATCGAGGAGATGTTCCGCGAGGCGGGCTGGGATCTGGCCAAGCCCGTCCCCGCCGACTGGTCGGTATCAATGCCACTGTTGAAGGAGATCACTGACCGGCGACGCACTCCTCTCCTTGGGCCGCCGCCCACCCCCTGAGCTGACAAATTGCTGGCCAAGGTCAGGGATGCCGGCTTCAACGAAGATCTGCTCTACCCGGTCTTCTCCCCGCCATAGAGTTCGCCTGCCTGGGGAGAGTCCAGCGTGGACATGAACGCATCCACGACCTTCGCGTCATATGCCGTGCCGCGGCCTCGTGTGAGTTCGGCAATCGCGGCCTCAAGGCCCAGTCCGCTGCGGTATGGGCGCGCGTGGATCATGGCCTCCGCCACGTCGGCAACCATCAGCACCCTTGCTCCCGGGATGATGCCGTCCCCGGAGAGCCCTTGCGGATATCCGGATCCGTCAAGCCGCTCGTGGTGCTGGTGGATCATGTCTGCGATAGGCCAGGGAAATTCGATCTGGCGCAGGACTCCGGCGCCTATCTCGCTATGCGTGCGCATGAGCGCCATCTCGATGTCATTGAGCCGGGCCGGCTTCGTCAGGATTTCTGAGGGGATCGCCACCTTCCCGATGTCGTGAATGCTGGCAGCCAGTCGGACCCCCTCGATGGCCTTGTCTGGCCAGCGGAGCTGCTCTGCAAGCGCTCCAGCGATCTCGCTGACTCGTTGCTGGTGTCCTGCGGTGTAGGGGTCGCGAATTTCGACTGTGGAGCCGAGAGCGATGATGGCCTGCGTCAAGGCGTCGTGGGCTCGCGTCTCATCGCGCTGCCGGGCGATTCCATAGGCAAGGTCCTCCGCCAGCCCCCTCAGCAGCTCATCCCGCGTCGTTCCGAGGTCTTCGCTGGTCCATCGCCCCTCCCGAGTTGCCACGCACAGAGCGTGCTTGATCGGCTGCTCGGTGGAGACGCCGATGACCAGAACGGTGTCTGCGCCCGTCAATGCGTCGTTGGCCGGCAGTGACGCCAATCCGCCTGCGTGCTGGATGCGCTGCACGGATTTGCAGACTGCCACGTCCGAAAGCCATCGACGGACCTGTGGTGCCGTAATCGAATCGCTGATCAAGCCGCGAATGGCGCCAGTGAGTTCGAGCTCCGACTGGGAGGCAGGGGCGCCGAGGAGCCAGGCTCCGACAAAGCCACCGGCGCGCACAATCGCGTTCAATACGCCGAGTTCGAGTTCATCAGGTGAGTGCGCGTGAACCATGGCCTCATTGCCGATCGACAGCGCCCTGAGCATGCTGTTGGTGAGCTCGACCTCCTGAGTGCGTTGGGACACCCGCTCCTCGAGCGATTCATTGACCTGACCAAGGAGCGCGTTCGTCGCGGACAGCTCCGAGGCCACTTGACTGTTCTCCAGTGTGGTGGCTATGGCATGCCCGACATTGAGCAAGTACGTCCTGTACGGCGCGAAGGCCGAGGGATCCGAGATGGTCAGGTCGAGCCTGCCGAAGGCCCTGCGAGAGGTCTCGACCGGTATCTGCACCAGTGGGGCAGGGGTGCTGGAAGGGTTGCCGACGAGAACGAAGGCGACGGACTCGACGCCGGGGACCTGGTTGATCGCGTGCTCGACGAACCTCGCTGCATCGGCCAGCTTGGGGAATGCATCCAGTGCCTGCAACCCGACGAGCAGTCGTCCAAGGATTCCTGCCGAGACTTCAGGGGTGCTCATGCGTCGTCGCGGCGTTTCGCCTGTCGGGCCAAGAAGTCCTCTGGCTGCATGTAGAACGGGTTATGCAGAATCTGACCACGCACGATCATCATCGGATGAACCGTGAGGATGTCGAAGATGGTGCTGCCGTCGAAGCGCCGGGTGTCGTACTGGCAGATGGCGGTCGTGGAGACCGTTCGGGCCAGGATATTGATCCGAGCCTCATACTCGAGGAGATCGTCCATCGGGACGTCCAAGCGTCTGGACCAGGTCATCTCACCTGTGGCGCGATACCCGGCAAAGCCCTCCTGCATGCTGGAGGTATATCCGCTCGCGAGCGTGTTCAGCATCCGTTCGACCACGAAGGTGCCATCGGGGCAGTACACATCTGCGGCGATGGCGATCTCCAGATTCGCGGTCTCAGGTCGATCTGGGCCGACAATGCCCAGGTCACGAAACTCATCCCATAGTTCCTGCTGTGAGACTGTGTCGACGAAATAGCCAACCTTCTCGCCTGATGACAACCCGCTGTCGACGTACTTCGCCAGTACGTCCTTGCGTTCGCTGTCGTCTCCGAAGATGAGACACATGTGCGTGCCAGCCGGATACAGCTCCTCGTCGAAGCCCAATGAGATCTCTCGGCGAGGCTGCGAAGAACGTTCGTCGAGCATGTGCAAAGGCTTACATGATTCGTGATCCGATTCAGGCAATTGAAGAAATCGTGAACTCGACCTTCTTGCGTGGCATCCGATCGCGGCAGATCGCATTCGTGTGCCGAGATCGTTGGAGTGCTCAGGCAGGCGGTGACGCTTTCAGGCGCGCGACAACACGTGTGACGCAATCACGTGTGCGAGGTCCTAGGCTGACGCTCGAGTGAGGTGAGAGAAACTCACTCGGCCCAATAACCCCATATGGAAGGCACGTGGCATGTTCAACGACAACGGTTCGCTCCTGATCGCCCTCTTCGAGATCTTTCTCTTCTTCGCATGGTTCATGTGCCTGTTCTGGATCTTCGGCGACATCTTCCGCAGCCACGACATGGGCGGCGTCGCGAAGACGCTGTGGGTGCTCCTCATCATCTTCACCTTCTGGTTGGGCATGCTCATCTACCTGATCGTTCGCGGCAGTGGCATGCATGAGCGCGCCCTCGAGCAGCAGAAGCAGATCCAAGCGGCGCAGGCCGAGTACGTGAAGTCCATCGTCGGCGCTCCCGGGGGAACTTCGGTGGATCAGATCACCGCTGCCAAGAAGCTGCTCGACGAGGGAACGATCACTCAGGCGGAGTTCGATCAGATGAAGGCGAAGGCGCTTGCCTGATCCCGAAGCCAACTAGCGCCTCTGTGGCGTTCGGTGGGCCTGCACCAGCTGGTGCAGGCCCACCGCCTTGTCTGGATGCCCTTGCTCGTGGCATCAGATGACCACGGCCGGATGACGGGGGTCATCGGCACGCACCACGAGATCGGCGAGGCCTTCGGGATCTCGCTCCTGCTCGTACCTGGCAAGGGCCGGCAGGATCCATGCCTGATCAGCAGGGGTGCGACGCGCGAGCGCCTGTGGTGACAGTCGAATATGCACGCAGACGTCGAATGGCAGCCCGCGGCCAAGGAGCGCGCTTCCCGACACGATCACCACGGCATCGCCGGGCAGCTCGACCGGAGTCGCCCTGAGCGACCGGTCTGAGATCGGATCGCGCAGCGCAGGGAGCACCCATCCGGTTTCCACGAAGTCGTCGAGAACCTCGCGGCGCAGCGCTCGAACGTCCAGCCACTCGTCGAGCCAGGCATCGGGATTATCGCGTCCGTGCTCGAAGCGCAGGCTGGCCTGGCGCAGGTAGGCATCAGCGCGAACGTGCAATGCGGGCCGCGGCCCAAGCGCCGCGACGACGAGTGCAGCGAGCTCATCGGGTCGGGCAGCCGGAGCCCCGTCGATCGCCAGTCGGATGCGACCCTTGCGGGTGCTGACCAACTGCACGACAGCATCAGCAACCCCGTCGGGCGTCGTCGGCCGCACTTGTGTCACACGGGCATCCTGCTTCATGCAGGGCAAGTACGCTCACCCGAACACGAAGGAGAGATCGCTCATGACCCTGAATGCCGCTGACCGGGATCCATCAGTCGACCCTGGGGCCGACTTCTACCGGTTCGCCAATGGCGGATGGCTCAAGACCCATCCCATTCCCGCGGGGTTCGGTGCCTGGGGTTCCTTCGAGGAGGTCCAGACACGCAATGAGGATCTGATCCATGACCTTCTCCAGAAGGCCGCCAGCAGTCCGAAGAACGAGCTCGACCGCATGCTCGGTGACTACTTCACCTCGGGCATGGACACCGAGGCGATCGAGTGCGCCGGGATCACCGCCATCGAGCCCCTGCTCGACGCCGTCGACGAACTGACCAACCAGCAGGACCTGCTCGACCTGCTCCCGCGGCTCCATGACTTCGGGGTCGGTGCGCTGTTCATGTGGGGCGTCGATGTCGACCACGATGACTCGACGAAGAACCTGCTGTGGCTCGTGCCGACAGGCTTGGGACTTCCCGAGCGCGAGTCCTACTTTGCCGAGAGTGATGCAGCTGTCTCCCTTCGATCGGCCTACGTCGATCATGTGCGTGCTCAACTCGTCAATATCGGAACGCCGAAGGAACAGGCAGCGGCCCTTGCCCCTGCAGTGCTCGCTTTCGAGACCCGCCTTGCCGAGAAGCACCAGCGAGCAGAGGAGCGCAGGGATCTCGACCTGACCCTCAATCGCCATGACCTCGGTGCCCTTCTTGCCCTCGCACCAGAGCTGAGGCTGCCGGACTACCTGGTGGCAGCCGGTGCCGGTGCCGCACAGACCGTGAACGTGCAGAACCCCGCCTATCTCTCGGACCTCTACGGGATTGTCTCGACCACCGACCTCGCGACCCTGCGTGCCTACTTGGCGTTCCATGTGGTCAGCTCCAGTGCAAGCGCACTTCCCGCAGCCATCGAGGACGAGGCCTTCGAGTTCTATGGCAGGCGGGTGGAGGGCAAGGCAGAGCCCAAGGAGCGCTACAAGCGAGTCATCGCCGCACTCGGCAGTGACATGGGCGAGGCCGTCGGTCAGCGCTTCGTCGAAGAGACGTTCTCGCCTGCGGCGAAGGAACGGGCACTGCAGATGGTGCAGGAGATCGTGGCTGAGATGCGCCACTCGCTCGAGACCCGCGAGTGGATGACCGACCAGACGCGAGCAGCGGCGTTGATCAAGCTGGAGGCCTTCGGAGTCAAGATCGGCTATCCGGATGAGTGGCGCGACTGGTCGGGGCTGTCCATCGATCGCCAGTCATATGCGGCGAACCGACTCAATGCAACGCGATTCGAACTCGATCGCGAGCTGGCGAAGATCGCTGAGCCGGTCGATGAGAATGAATGGGAGATGCCGCCGCATATCGTCAATGCGTACTTCCATCCGACTCGCAATGAGATCGTGTTCCCGGCCGGCATCCTGCAGCCGCCGATGTTCGACGCCGATGCCGACGACGCAGTCAACTACGGAGGCATCGGCACGGTCATCGCTCATGAGATCACGCATGGGTTCGACGATCAGGGCCGCCGGTTCAATGCGGATGGCGCCTTCGTCGACTGGTGGCACGAGGATGACCAGCAGCACTTCACTGCTCTGGCAGATCGGCTTGTGGATCAGTTCGATGAGTACACCGTGGTCGACGACGTGCATGTCAATGGCCGGCTCACCCTGGGCGAGAACATCGCCGATCTCGGTGGCATCGCACTCGCCCAGCGGGCACATGCGCGTGTCAGCGCGGATGCCCCGATGGTTGACGGGCTGACGCCGGGTCAGCGGTTCTTCCTCGCCAATGCGACCCTTTGGCGCGTCAACATGAGTGAGGAGCTCAAGCGAACCCTTGCTCAGGTCGACCCGCACAGTCCGCGCGAGATCCGCGTGGTCGGGCCCTTCTCGAATCTCGATGCATTCCAGGATGCCTTCGGCATTCCTGATGATGCTCCCATGATGCGATCCCGCCGGGATCGCATCGAGATCTGGTGAGGGAGAGCTGATATGAGTGATGAGACCACACCGGTGCGCGAGACGCGCCTGGTCACCTTGGCCCCCGCGAACATCTGGCGTATCGGCCTGGTGGTGCTGGCTGTCATTGCCCTTGGCCTGACTCTCAGGTTCATTCTCGATGATGGCGGCGGTGTCATCTTCACGGTCCTGATGTCGTGGTTCGCTGCGATCGCCATGGCACCAGTGGTGGATCGCCTGTCGAGGCGCATGCCCAGAGGCCTGGCGACGATGATCGTGATGCTCACGTTCATCGCATTCGTGGCGCTGTTCATCCTGGCCTTCGGTGCGCTTCTGGTCGACCAGTTGAGTCAGTTCGTCGCCCGCATCCCGGATCTGATCGATGGATCGCTCGCCTGGATCAACAGCACGTTCTCGCTCTCCTTGACGCAGAAGGATGTGCTGGCGTCATTCAATATCAACACCAGCGACATCGCGTCGATGGCCACGAAACTCGGGGTCAACATCTTCGGATTCCTCAGCTCGGTGGTCGGAAGCGTGTTCGGCCTGTTCACTTTCGCGCTCTTCACCTTCTACCTCTCGGCGGATATGCCTCGACTGCAGCGGTGGATCGGCCAGCTGTTCCCGGCTCGATACCAGGGTGTCGTCGAGAACGTCTGGAACATCACCGCGCAGAAGACCGGCGGGTATGTGGGTGCTCGTGTCGTGCTTGCCGCGATCAACAGCATCACATCGGGCATTGTCTTCGCCGTGATCGGCCTGCCCTACTGGCTGCCACTGGCACTGTGGACCGGAATCGTGGCGCAGTTCGTTCCGACGATCGGAACGTACATCGCCATCGTGCTGCCGGTGATCGTCGGGCTGCTCAGCCCGAATCCCTGGGTCGGCGTGATGGCCCTTGCCTGGGCCCTCCTGTACCAGCAGGTCGAGAACCTGACGATCGAGCCGAAGATCAGTGCGAGGGCGGTGAATGTGAATCCCGCGGTCGCCTTCGGCGCGGTCCTACTGGGCGCTGCGCTGTTCGGCATTGCCGGCGCTTTCCTCGCAGTCCCTGTGACGGCGATGCTGTTGGCGCTGCTGGATATCTATGGCAAGCGCTATGAGTTGGTGTCGGACACAGCAACAGTCGACGGGACGAGATCGGCTGACTCGGGCAGCAGCTGACGGGATCTTCGATTTCCAGTCCGCAAGAATCGGAACTCTCATGCACTCGGATCGAGG
>JBAYUM010000098.1:0-7601 GCA_041675125.1 Candidatus Nanopelagicales bacterium | reverse complement strand
TGCTCCCGGATCGACACCCATGCGGCGATGGCTCCAGCGGCACCGAGACGCACCTGCGAGGTCAGGGATTCATCGGCGAAGGCTTCGGCCGCCTCGCCTACCTCCGCGAGGTCGAGATCACCGAGTGCGCCGATGAATTGCTGCTCGACATCGTGCACCGCCTCGTCCACGGAAATCCTCCGTGCCCTCGCAGCGGCGCCGCGCAATTCGATCTCGTCCTGCAGGGCGCGGTAGAACTCGTCGCCCAGCAGCGGGCCCAGGGCCGTGAACCGCTCAGCGGGCTTCATGCGCAGCAGTTCGGCGAACTCCCCCTGCGGCAGCACCACCAGTTGCCGGAACTGCTGGGCGCTCATGCCCAGCAGGCTGCTGATATGCGCACCGATCTCGGAGGCATGGGTGAGTTCGACTCGCAGGCTGCCTTCGCGATCGAACTCGCGAAGCAGCTGCGTTGCTGGCTCGGCTGTCAGCCCATTGCCCTTCACCTTGGGGCGCATGTAGCGAGGGGTACGCCTGACCCATTGCCGGCGATCGCCGACGGAGAACTCGCAGATGACCTCGCTGGGCTCGGTTGGCAGCGCATATGCGCTGCGAAGTCGCGAGTCATCGGCCTCGCGGCCTGAGACATCGCCATAGAGCGCGAAGACGATGGCATCGATGATCGTCGTCTTCCCCGCCCCCGTCGGTCCATCGATCAGGAAGACGCCGGACGCCGTGAGCCGGTCGAAGTCAATCTCCTGGCGATCGCGAAACGGGCCGATCCCGGTGAACTCGAGACGATGGATGCGCATGGTCAGTGCACCGTCTTCAAACGCACCTGCTCAACGGCATCGGCGATGAGGGCGACTTCGCCGGGAGAGGCATCGGTACCCGTGACATATTCAATGAACTGGCTGGCCACGGACACTGGATCCTGGGTGCTGATGTCCGCTGATCGGGGAGCCTGGATCGCCTTGCCGTCCACGGGCGCGAACTCCAGTTGCAAGGTGTTCGGGAAGCGCTCCCGCAACCGATCCATCGGCCGTTCCGGGCGACGCTGGTCGGTGAGAATTGCACGAACCCAGTCATCGCGAAAACCGTCGAATCGCTCATCGGACAAGAGCTCCTCGAGGGTCCCGTGAATCGTCGTCAGAGCCCTCGGCACGGGCGTTGGCACAGTGGTGGTCGTCACGGCACCCTCAGGCGAGACCTCGATGAGCGTGACGGACTTCTCCTGTCCCTCCTCGGAGAAGGAGTAGGCCAAGGGCGAGCCGGAGTAGCGGCAGACCATTGCCCCCGGCGCGGTCAGGCCCTGCGGTCGATGCAGGTGTCCGAGTGCCACGTAGTCGGCCCCCTCGAACACCGACACTGGAGCATCGGCAATGCCACCGACGCGCACGTCACGCTCGGAATCACTCGCGATACCACCGGTGATGAAGGCGTGGGCAACGACAACGACCGGCACCGCCTGCCTGAACACCTCGTGCTCACGCACTCGATCCATTGCAGAACGGAGCACTGCCTCATGCGTGCGATCGCACGTGAATCTCTCCGCATGAAAGGTGGGCTCGAGATACGGAATGCCGAATACCGCCACCTGCCCCGTTCCACCGCCATTGAGCAGGACAGGACGATCGACATCGGCTGCATTCGCGCGCACGTGCACTCGCGCGGCCTCAAGCAGCGGGCCAGCGAATCCAAGTCGCGTTGCCGAATCATGATTGCCGGGGATGAGCACCACGTCAGTGAGCCGCGACAGCTCGATGAGGGCCCACTCGAGGAGTCCGACCGCCTCGACCGAAGGCACGGCCCGGTCGTAGACATCTCCGCTGATGAGGACTCCGTCAACGGCGTGCTCGCGCACATAGTCGACAAGCCAGACGAGGAAGTCACGCTGATGATCGATCAGTGCAGTTGCGAACAGGGTGCGCCCCAGATGCCAGTCCGAGGTGTGCAGCAGGCGCATGTCAGATCCCGAGGAGCGACCGCAGATGCCGAGGTGCCGGCGACCCGTGGCTCAGCATCAGGTTGTGCACCTCTTGATCCGACCAGTCGGGGTGAAGCACGTGAAGATCTTGGGCGATTGCCCGCACCGCGAGATACCCCACGAAATATGTCGGGAGCTGTCCAGCGGTGAGCAGGGCCCGTCGCCACTTGCCAACTGCTTCGCCCTCCTCCTGGAATCCGCGGTTCATCATCAGGTCGAGCGCCTCCTGCTCCGTGATGTCATGCGTGTGCACCCTGACATCGAGGATCGCATTGATCGTCATGCGTGCCTGCATCTTCAGCTGCTGCAGCCGCAGGGCAAGAGCGGCTTTGGCGTCATCGGCAGGCAGATAGCCGGAGTTGACCATCAGCTCCTCGGCATACACCGCCCAACCCTCGATCAGCACGCTGCTGCGACCGAAGGCACGCACTCGCCGCGTGCGCTCGGCAATGCGTGAATGGGCAAGTTGCAGCACGTGACCGGGAAAGGCCTCGTGAATGGTCAGGTCGTGCAGTTGCACTCCGTTGTACTCGCGGTAGAACGAGTCGATGCGCTCAGCCTCCCAGCCCTCGGGTGTCGGTGACACCGCCACGAAGGTCGGCAGCTCGAAGGGCTCGAGCGGCCCTGGCGAATCGCAGTAGGCGACAGCGACGCCTCGGTGGATCTCCGGCATCTCGATCACCTGCACTGCGGTCACCGGCAGATCGATCAATGGCACCTCACGAAGGAAGTCCAGCGAACGGTCGAGGGAATGCGACACCTGCTCCAGAACAGTGCGGTTGGTCACCGGGAACCGAGCGGCGACGTCAGCGAGAGCTCGAGCGACCACCTCCGCAGCACCAGCATCCTCATCGAGGTACTGGCCGGCCACCACCCTGAGATCGTTCTCGATCTGCAGCAGATGCGAGTTCGCCTGCGCGAGCAGCTCGCCCGCCTGAGTGTCGTCGTCGAGACTGTGCCAGAGCACTGCCGAGTACAGCCGCTCGCCAAGACTCGGATCACGATGTGCGAGCGGGAGCTGGCTGCTCAGCCAGGAGACGAACTCCTCGAGCGCGGCGCCTGCTGCCGCAATTGCTTCGTCCCCCGCACCGAGATGCTCGGCCAACGTGGTGTTCACGAGGTGCAAGGTGCCCTGGAACTGGCCGATGGCGGTCTCGACATGCACCCTTGGCATCTCACCGAGCTCGCGTCGGGCGCTCGCAAGGAAATGCGGAATCGCCGCCATCCGGGAACGAGCCGCCTCAAGGCGCTGCTCGAGCGGAGCGAACTCGCGCGACATCAATGCGTGAAGGCCGGTGCCAGGATTCCAGACCATCGGGTTCCAGGTCGTCGATCTCACCTCGCGAATCTCGAAGATCGCACGCAAGATGGCTGCTCTCAGGATCTCCAGATCCACTTGATCCTCGGATTCCAGCTCGAGGTCGTCAAGGGCATCAAGAGCCGCAAGATGATCATCGAGTGTGCGCGCGAGCTGCTCGCGCGCCGAGGCCGAGTAATCCGGGAGCAGACCATCATGACTGTGGTCGCCCAGCCCGGTCGCCCTGATGGGCTCGGCCTTGAGCAACTCGGTCATCACCTCTTCAGCGATGCGATCGAAGACCGACTTCACCGATCCAGACCCTCGAGCTTGCGTACCTCTGCGACACGGCGGCGAACAGCGCCACGCAGCGCTGCCTCGGCATCCCAGTTGCGCTCCCTGGAGATTGACGTGAGTTCGAGCAGTAGGTCGCCCAAGGCCTCTTCCGTGTTGAGATGTCCAGCAACCTCCTCAGCACGCGAGCGCTGCGGGGTCGGTGCCACGCTCTCATTGAGCCGTCGACTGCGTGCGATGGCCTTCGCCGCGAGCAGCAGCCCAGGAAGGTGCTGTGGGATCCCATCGGTGACCGACTCCCGCCCCTTCTCCTTTGCCTTGCGCTCATGCCAGTTCAGATTCGCGTCCGGCTGATCACCATCGAGGAATACATGCGGATGCCGGCGAATGAGCTTCGCGACGATGCCCTCCGCCACATCGTCAATGGTCCAGGGATCCGTCGGATGCTCCTGAGCGATCCGCGAATGGAAGACCACTTGGAGCAGTAGGTCGCCGAGTTCTTCGCGCAGCCCATCGCGGTCGCGCAATTCGATAGCCTCGACGGTTTCATAGGTCTCTTCGACCAGGTATTCAACGAGCGACTCATGGGTCTGCTCGGCATCCCAAGGACAACCCCCTGGCGAACGAAGCCTGTCCATCACCGCGATCAGTTCAACAAGGTGACTATTCGTGGTCATGGATCCCCCCGTCAGCGTGGGTTCATGGACTAGTTGGATGGCGCAGGCGTGGGAAGCGGTGTCGAGAGATCTGTTGGGACGCCGGCGAGCTGCAGGTTCTCCGAGCTCCAGGTGCCGTAGCGCGGGTTGACCTCGGGATTGACTGCCTTGCTCTTGTCGATGACGGCCGAGATGAGCGCAGCGGTTGCCTTGTTATTGGATTCGCCTGGTGCGATTGCCGTGGCAACCTTCTGGGCCAGCAGCGCGAACTTGATTCGATCATTGATCTGCGCGGATGCCACGAACTGCTTCAGGTAGGCCGCTTCGAGAGCATCGGCACCGCCAGCTGACTTCACTTCACTGGCACGCTCACGATCGATCTCGCCCTGGGTCACCACGACCCCGTGATCATTGCCGACCTGACCCAACAGGTCCATGACGATGAGCCAGTTGAGCGTCTGGGTGACGAGCGAGGAGTCTGCCTTGTTCTCGGAATAGCCCTGCGCCGTGAGCACCGCGGTCACATCGGAGTTCAGGGTCTGCTCGGTGATGTGCTGATCGCCAACGACAGCGGCGTCACCGGTCGAGTTCGAGCAGCCGCTGACGATGAGCCCCAAGGCGAGCACCGCAGCTGGGATCAGAACTCGGCGACGTGATGTGGTCATCAGGAGATCTCCGTTGATTCAGGGGTCAAGGGCAGCGTCGCTCGAATGAGCTCCGTCACCCAGTCAAGCAGGGCATTGCCTCGAACCGGCTGCCCTCCCACGAGTGAGGTCATCGGCTTCGGCA
The DNA here is from genome assembly GCA_041675125.1 of Candidatus Nanopelagicales bacterium. GTDB lineage: Bacteria > Actinomycetota > Actinomycetes > S36-B12 > S36-B12 > UBA11398. The sequence continues at coordinate 2,602 of JBAYUM010000098.1, read as the reverse complement.
CGATGATCGTATTGATAGCACCCTTGATCTGTGTGCCGGGGTACAGGCGTGTCAGGCGCATCTGGCTCGACTCCGGCAGGGCCACCGGATGCAGGCGAATGCCGGATCCCTGGGCCACGATGTCCAAGAGGCCAGCCCGACGGGCCAGCACGCGCAGGCGAGCGACAGCCAGCAGCGTCTCCACCGGTGACGGCAAGGGTCCATACCGATCAGTGAGCTCCGCGTAGACCTCGTCGACCCCCTGGTCGCTGCCCACATCGGCCAGGCGCTTGTATGCCTCGAGCCGCAGCCGTTCGTGCGCGATGTACTCATGTGGAATATGTGCCTCGATGGGCAACTCGACCCGCATCTCCGCGTGATCCTCGGCCTGATCCCCCTTGTGCTCGGCCAGGGCCTCGCCGACCAGGCGCACGTACAGATCGAAGCCCACATCGGCAATGTGCCCGCTCTGCTCACCGCCGAGCAGGTTTCCTGCCCCTCGGATCTCCAGGTCCTTGAGCGCAATCTGCAGGCCCGAGCCAAGATCGGTGTGCTGGGCGATCGTCGCAAGTCGCTCATGCGCAGTCTCGGTCATCGGCTTCTCGGGGTTGTACAGGAAGTACGCATAGGCACGCTCACGCCCACGCCCCACCCGACCACGCAGCTGGTGCAGTTGTGACAGGCCGAACATGTCCGCTCGATCGACGATCAGTGTGTTCGCATTGGAGATGTCGATGCCCGACTCGACAATGGTCGTGCACACCAGCACATCGACGGCCTTCTCCCAGAAGTCGACGATCACGCTCTCCAGCTGCTGCTCGCCCATCTGGCCGTGAGCTATCGCGATACGGGCCTCGGGGATGAGATCGCGAAGCCGTGTGGCGACCCGCTCGATCGACTCGACCCGGTTGTGCACGAAGAACACCTGGCCGTCCCGAAGCAGTTCGCGCCTGATAGCGGCAGAGATCTGCTTGTCGTCGTAAGGGCCGACGAAGGTCAGCACCGGATGACGCTCCTCGGGCGGCGTCTGGATGACCGACATCTCGCGAATGCCGGTGACGGCCATCTCGAGGGTTCGCGGAATCGGCGTCGCCGACATGGCCAGCACATCGACATTGGTGCGCAGTGCCTTCAGGTGCTCCTTGTGCTCGACGCCGAACCGCTGCTCCTCGTCGAGGATGACCAGGCCCAGATCCTTGAACCGGACATCAGGCGTCAGGAGTCGATGCGTGCCGATGACGATGTCGACAGAGCCTTCTGCCACACCGGCGAGCACGGCCTTGGCCTCCTTGTCGGAGTTGAACCGTGACAGCGCGCCGACCTTGATCGGGAATGAGCCGTAACGCTCGGTGAAGGTCGAGACATGCTGCTGCACCAGCAGCGTGGTGGGAACGAGCACGGCAACCTGCTTGCCGTCCTGGACGGCCTTGAACGCCGCGCGCACGGCGATCTCGGTCTTGCCGTAGCCCACGTCACCGCAGATGAGCCGATCCATGGGAACCGTGCTCTCCATGTCGCGCTTGACCTCGTCGATGCACATCAACTGATCGGGAGTCTCGACATATGCAAAGGCATCCTCGAGCTCACGCTGCCAGGGCGTGTCAGGTCCGTAGGCGTATCCCTTGGTCGCCTGCCGAGCCGCATACAGTCGAATGAGCTCACCGGCGATCTCCTTGACGGCCTTGCGAGCCTTGCCCTTGGCCTTCTGCCAGTCAGCACCGCCAAGGCGATGCACGCTGGGCATCTCACCGCCGACGTACTTGGTCACCTGGTCGAGCTGATCCGTCGGAACATAGAGACGGTCGGCGGGCTGGCCACGCTTGCTGGCTGCGTACTCGACGACCAGGTACTCGCGGATCGCACCGCCGACCTCGCGCTGCGCCATCTCCACGTACTTGCCCACGCCGTGCTGCTCATGCACGACGTAGTCGCCAGCAGCCAGTGTCAGTGGGTCGATGGCCCGTCGGCGACGCGATGGCAGCTTGCGCATGTCCTTGGTGGAGGCTCGCTGGCCGACAAGATCACGCTCGGTCACGACGATCAATGCGCACTCGGGCAGCACGAAGCCGTGCTCGATCGAGCCCACGGTCACCGTGACCAGTCCGGGAGCCGGCGCATCGACGATGGTCTCGCTGAAGGTGCAGGCGACGCCCTCAGAGGCAAGTGACTCGGCAAGCCGCTCGGCTGAGCCATGGCCCTCGTTGACCAGGACGACAGCCTGCTGATCGGCGATCCATTGGCGCATGTGGCCCACGGCCAGTGCGATGTCGCCACGATAGGCATCGATGCCAACCGCATGCACATTCACCCCGGCATCGGCATCAAGTGACTCGTCGACGAGCAGTGGTGTCAGTTCGCACCATGGCAGATCCTTCGCGTGCGCCTGCTCCTTCACCTCATCGAGTGAGTAGTAGTTCGACCCCGAGAGATCGATGGGTGCCTTGTTGCCGACTGATGCGTTGTGCCATGAAGCCGCCAGGAACTCGTCAGCCGTACGGACGAGGTCATGTGCGCGGGTACGCACTCGCTCAGGGTCGAGCAGCACCACGGAAGTCGAGTCAGGCAGGAATGAGACCAGGGGCTCCACGGAATCGACGAGCACCGGGATGAGGGCCTCCATGCC
>JBAYUM010000097.1:0-7639 GCA_041675125.1 Candidatus Nanopelagicales bacterium | reverse complement strand
TGCCCTGCCGGACGAGACCTGGGTCTACCCGGGTCATGGCGGCGACACCACCTTGGGTTCAGAACGCCCGCATCTGACCGAATGGCGAGAGCGTCAATGGTGACGCTGACAAGGGTCGCTAGTGCTGTTCGTCGGGGTGAGCATGCGGCTCGGTCATCCGGCCGGCGTGCGCGATCGCCGCAGGGTCTCGGCGCACCTTGATGCCAGAGGCAATCACCACGATGACCAGCACAACGGCGATGAACAGCAGCGATTGGTTCGTACTGATGTGCGGGACTTCAGGCCAGATCCCGCTTGCCCAGGTGAGCACCAACTTGACCCCGATGAAGACCAGGATCACTGCCAGACCGCTGGAGAGGTAGACCAGCTTGTCCAGCAGCCCCTTGAGCAGGAAGTAGAGAGCACGCAGGCCCATCAGGGCAAAGGCATTGGCCGCGAACACCAGATAGGGCTCCTGGGTCACGCCGAAGGTTGCGGGAATCGAGTCGAGTGCGAACAGCAGGTCCGTTGCCCCGATCGACACCATCACGATCAGCAAGGGGGTGGCGACTCTGGCCCCGTTCTCACGCGTGAACAGTTGCGTTCCAATGAACTGGTCGGTGCAAGGGATGCGCCGGCGAACGGTTCGCACGATCAGACTGTCCATGGGGTCAGGATCCTCATTGCGATGCCTGGCCAGCTGCACACCTGTCCAGATCAGCACGGCCCCGAAGATCACGAAGGTGAACGCGAAGGCATCGAGGGCCGCAGCACCGACGGCGATGAAGACTCCCCGCAACAGCAGTGCCAGGACCACGCCGAAGAGCAGCACCCGCTGATGCAGCGCAACCGGCACGGCGAACTGGGTCAGGATGATGATGAAGACGAAGAGGTTGTCGACACTCAGTGACTTCTCGACGAGATAGGCCGCGAAGAACTCGCTGCCGACGGCGCTGCCCTGCCAGGCGATCAGCACGAGGCCGAAGGCGATCGCGATGCCGACATAGAAGACCGACCAGGTCAGGGCCTCACGGAACTTGACCTCATGCGGCTTGCGGCTGACGAAGACGAAATCCAGCAGGACCAGTCCGAGGATGCCTGCAATCGTGACGGCCCACAGCCAGGTCGATGTCTCCACCGGCACAGTCTACGAATTGGCGGTCGTGTCCGAATTCGGTGACGACTCCTCGACCGGCGCGGCCCGCAGGCTCAGGATCGCGGTCACCGAGAGCACTCCGACGATGAACAGCAGCGAGAACCAGATCGGGATCATCGGAGCCGAGATCGACGTGGTCTCGTGCACCGCCTCGAGCACCAGCTTCATGCCGATGAAGGCAAGGATGATCGCCAGGCCGTACTGGAGGAACCGCAACTTGCCCATCAGCCCCTGCAGCAGGAAGTAGAGCTGGCGAAGCCCCATCAGCGCGAAGGCATTAGCCGCAAAGACGATATACGCCTCGTGGGTGATGCCGAAGACCGCGGGAATGCTGTCGAGCGCGAACAGCACATCGGTGGTGCCGATTGCGAGCATGACCAAGGCCATCGGTGTGAGCATGCGCCTGGTGGCGACACGTGTGATGAGATGCGAGCCGTCGTAGTGCGGTGAGATGGCGAATCTGCGCGAGACGAAGCGCACGAGTCCATTGCCCTGCGGGTCAGGTGCCTCATCGTGCGATGTCCAGACCTTCCAGGCCGTGAAGAACAGGAAGGCTCCGAACACATAGAACACGCCGGCGAATCGAGCAATGAGCTCAGCGCCGATCACGATCAGGATGCCGCGAAGGACCAGCGCGATCACCACGCCGACCAGCAGCACTCGGTGCTGCAGCATGGCTGGCACCGAGAATGAGGTCATCAGCACGAGGAAGACGAAGAGGTTGTCGACGCTGAGTGAGTACTCGGTGAGATAGCCCGCAACGAACTGCCCTCCATAGGCCACGCCGAAGTAGAGGCACATGAAGCCGGCGAAGAGTGCGGCCAGGACGAGGTAGACCCCAACCCAGTAGCCCGCTTCACGGGTGGTGAACGCATGCGGACGACTGTCGACGACGAACAGGTCGACGAGGATGATCGCGAGGAACCCGCCGATCGTCGCCAGCCAGAGCCAGGTTGGAACGGTCATCGGCCGGTTGCCTCCTGCATCCCACGCAACTCCTTCTTCAGGTCGCGCACTTCATCGCGCAATCGGGCCGCGAGCTCGAACTGGAGCTCGGCGGCTGCCAGGTGCATCTGGGCGGTCAGGTCGTCGATGAGCTGGACCAGCTCACTTTGATGAGCCGGCATGCGGCGCTTTGCCGCGGGGGCATTCAGCTCCTGGACAAGCGAAGCGGTGTCGGCGTCCTCACGTGCGAGCAGATCGGTGATGTCGGCGATCTTCTTGCGCAGGGGCTGCGGGTCAAGGCCCCGCTCCTTGTTGTAGGCGATCTGCTTGTCTCGCCTGCGTGTGGTCTCGTCGATGGCATTGCGCATCGACGGAGTGATCTTGTCGGCATACATGTGCACCTGGCCGGAGACATTGCGTGCCGCGCGACCGATGGTCTGGATCAGCGAGCGCTCGGAGCGCAGGAAGCCCTCCTTGTCGGCGTCGAGGATGGCCACGAGCGAGACCTCGGGGAGATCCAGTCCCTCGCGCAGCAGGTTGATGCCGATGAGGACATCGAAGACTCCCATGCGCAGCTCGCGCAGGAGCTCGACCCGGCGCAGGGTGTCGACCTCGGAGTGCAGGTACTGCACGCGGATGCCGTGCTCGAGCAGGTAGTCGGTGAGGTCCTCGGCCATGCGCTTGGTGAGCGTGGTGACGAGCACCCGCTCATTTCGAGCGGCCCGAGCCTTGATCTCGTCCATGAGGTCGTCGATCTGGCCCTCGGTCGGCTTCAGCACGATCTCCGGGTCGACCAGCCCGGTGGGCCGAATGACCTGCTCGACCAGGTCACCCTCGGCCGCCGCCAGCTCATAGGGACCAGGGGTTGCCGACAGGTACACGCGCTGGCCCACGCGCTCCTCGAACTCCGACCAGCGCAATGGCCGATTGTCCATCGCCGAAGGAAGCCTGAAGCCATGCTCGACCAGGGTGCGCTTGCGACTGGCATCGCCCTCGAACATGGCCCCGATCTGGGGCACCGACACATGCGACTCGTCGATGACGAGCAGGAAGTCCTCAGGGAAGTAGTCGAGCAGGCAGTTGGGCGGGGACCCGGGCTCGCGGCCGTCGATGTGCAGGGAGTAGTTCTCGATGCCCGCGCACATGCCGACCTGGCGCATCATCTCCAGGTCATACGTGGTTCGCATGCGCAGACGCTGTGCCTCGAGCAGCTTGCCCTGGGTCTCGAACTCGGCCAGTCGCACCTCGAGCTCGGCCTCGATCCCTGCGATGGCCCGCTCCATTCGCTCGGGACCTGCGACATAGTGCGAGGCCGGGAAGACATAGATCTCCTTGTCATCGGTCAGGATCTCTCCGGTGACCGGATGCAGGGTCATGAGTCGTTCGATCTCGTCGCCGAACATCTCGATGCGCACGGGATGCTGCTCGTAGACGGGGAACACCTCGACCGTGTCACCGCGCACCCGGAAGGTGCCGCGGGTGAAGGCGATGTCATTGCGCGTGTATTGAATGTCGACGAGCATCCGCAGGAGCCTGTCGCGCTCGATCGACTCGCCCACCCGCAGCCGAACCATCCGGTCGACGTATTCCTGCGGAGTGCCAAGGCCGTAGATCGCGGACACTGTTGCGACCACGATGACATCGCGACGGGTGAGCAGGCTGTTGGTCGCCGAGTGGCGCAGCCGCTCGACCTCCTCGTTGATCGAGGAGTCCTTCTCGATATAGGTATCGCTCTGCGGGATATAGGCCTCGGGCTGGTAGTAGTCGTAGTACGAGACGAAGTACTCGACCGCATTGTCCGGGAGCAGCTCGCGGAACTCAGTGGCCAACTGCGCCGCCAGGGTCTTGTTCGGCGCCATCACCAGGGTGGGGCGCTGCAGCTTCTCGACGAGCCAGGCGGTGGTCGCGCTCTTGCCGGTGCCGGTCGCACCCAGCAGGACATTGTGCTTCTCGCCGGCCAGGATGCGGCGGGTCAGTTCCGCGATCGCCGATGGCTGGTCGCCGGCGGGCGCATAGGGGGCCTTGACCTGGAAGGGGGCGACACGTCGCTGCAGGTCGGTCACCGGGCGCGTCATGGCACCACCGTACGCGAGGAGTACGACAGGGCTAAGCAGGCATCAGCGAGACCCAGATGCGATCGACCTGCTCCTGGGTCTGCTCGAGGGAGCCGGAGTTGTCGATCACGAAGTCCGCCAGCGCAAGCCGGTCCTCCCGGCTCTGCTGCACGGCGATCCGGCGGCGAACATCGTCCTCGGGCAGGCCCCGTGACACGGCCCGCTCCACCTGGGTCTCAACCGGCACGTCGACCACGATCGCCATCTGCACGAGGTCGGTGCCCATCTCGGTGAGCAGGGGGATGTCGTAGATCACGATGCGCTCGCCTGCCGCCTCAGCGGCATCGAATCGGCGATTGGTCTCATCGACGATGCGCGGGAACATGATGCCGTTCATCTGCTGGGTGAGCTCGGCCGTCTGGAAGGCGATGCGGGCGAGCTCGGCGCGCAACAGCGTGCCGTCGGGATTGACGATGGAATCGCCGAAGGCGGCGACGAGGTCGGCGATGGCCGGGGCTCCGGGCTCCACGATGTCGCGCGAGATCTGGTCGGCGTCGATGATGTGCGCTCCGTGCTCCTTGAACATCGCTGCGATCGTCGACTTGCCCGAACCAATGCCGCCTGTGAGGCCAACTCGTATCACGGGGCAAAACCTATCGGGTAACAAACGAGGAGGGGCACCTTCCGGCGCCCCTCCTCTTCATGCGTTGATGCGATTACTCGCCAGCGAGCTTGTCGCGCAGTGCCTGCAGTGCCTCGTCGGTTGCGAGCGAGCCTCCTGCCTCACCTGACTCACTTGAGTAGGCCGAGACATTCTCCCCGGCCTCGAGTGCCGCTGCCTGGTCGGCTGCCTGAGCCTCGCCAACCTGCTTGCGATGTGCCTCCCAGCGGGCATGGGCCTCTGCGTACTCGCGCTCCCATGAGGTGCGCTCGTCCTCGAAGCCAGCCTTCCATTCGCCGGTCTCCGGATCGAAGCCCGCGGGGCCGACGTAGTTGCCGGCCTCGTCGAATGCCGGTGCCATGCCGTACAGGTATGGGTCGAACTCCTCGACGGCCTGGGCATCGCTGCTGTCATTGGCCTGCTTGAGCGACAGCGAGATGCGACGACGCTCGAGGTCGATGTCGATGACCTTGACGAAGATGTCGTCGTTGACCTGGACGATCTGCTCGGGCAGCTCGATGTGACGCTCGGCGAGCTCGGAGATGTGAACAAGGCCTTCAATGCCCTCTTCGACCCGGACGAACGCACCGAACGGAACCAGCTTGGTGACCTTGCCCGGCACGACCTGGCTGATGGCGTGGGTGCGAGCGAAGTGCTGCCATGGGTCTTCCTGGGTCGCCTTCAGCGACAGGGACACGCGCTCGCGGTCCATGTCGACGTCGAGAACCTCGACCGTGACCTCCTGGCCGACCTCGACCACCTCGGAAGGATGATCGATGTGCTTCCATGAGAGCTCTGAAACGTGGACGAGACCATCGACCCCGCCAAGATCGACGAAGGCGCCGAAGTTGACGATCGACGAGACGACGCCCGAGCGGATCTGGCCCTTCTGCAGCTCAGTGAGGAACGACTGGCGTACTGCACTCTGGGTCTGCTCGAGGTAGGCACGACGTGAGAGCACCACGTTGTTGCGGTTCTTGTCGAGCTCGATGATCTTGGCCTCGAGGACCTTGCCGACATATGGCTGCAGGTCGCGCACTCGGCGCATCTCGACGAGTGAGGCAGGCAGGAAGCCGCGCAGGCCGATGTCGATGATGAGCCCGCCCTTGACGACCTCGATCACCTGGCCCTCGACGACGCCGTCCTCTTCCTTGACCTTCTCGATGGTGCCCCAGGCGCGTTCGTACTGTGCGCGCTTCTTGGACAGGATCAGTCGGCCTTCCTTGTCCTCCTTGGTGAGGACGAGGGCTTCGACGATGTCGCCGACCTTGACGACCTCATTGGGGTCGACGTCGTGCTTGATCGAGAGTTCGCGGGATGGGATGACACCTTCGGTCTTGTAGCCGATGTCGAGGAGAACCTCGTCGCGATCGACCTTGACGATGGTGCCTTCCACGATGTCGCCGTCATCAAAGGTCTTGATGGTTGCGTCGATGGCGGCGAGGAAGTCTTCAGCCGAGCCAATGTCGTTGATGGCTACCTGGGCTGGTGCGTTCAGGGAAATTGTCATTAAGAGATAGGTCCGATGGGAGTAGAGGGTCACTGCACGGTTGTGCAGCCGTCAAAGGGTACGGCACGAGGGCGTTCCCCCACACCTCAGCCCATGGGTGGGGCCTGCGGGCTAGTGAGCCGCGCTCTCCCACGAGTCGCCGACCCCGACCGAGACATCCAGGGGCACGCTGAGATCGGCCGCCCCCATCATGGCCTCCACGACCAGGAGCTCGACCTGCTCGGCCTCGCCCGGAGCGATCTCCAGGACCAGTTCGTCATGCACCTGCAGGAGCATCCGGCTGTTCAGGGTCGACTCGTCCAGCCTGGTGCCGACCTTGAGCATGGCGACCTTCATGATGTCCGCTGCCGTGCCCTGGATCGGCGCATTGAGGGCCATCCGCTCGGCCATCTCGCGGCGCTGCCGGTTCTCGGAGGTCAGATCGGGCAGATAGCGCCGGCGCCCGAGCAGGGTCTCGGTGTACCCACGCAGCCTGGCCTCCTCGACGACCGCAGCCAGGTAGTCGCGCACCCCGCCGAACCTCGAGAAGTAGGTGTCCATCAGCCGCTGGGCCTCCATGGGCCCGATGTCCAACTGCTGTCCGAGGCCGTATGGGGAAAGGCCGTAGGCCAGTCCATACGACATCGCCTTGATGCGCCGGCGCATCTCCGGGTCCACGTCAGCCGGGTCCACGCCGAAGACCTGGCTGGCCACTGTGGTGTGGAGATCCTCGCCGGCGTTGAATGCAGCGATGAGCCCGGCGTCCTGCGAGGCATGGGCCATGATCCGCATCTCGATCTGGCTGTAGTCGGCGGTCATGAGCGACTCGAAGCCCGGGCCCACCACGAAGGTGCCCCGGATGCGGCGCCCGGCCTCGGTGCGGATGGGGATGTTCTGCAGGTTCGGGTCCGACGACGACAGCCGCCCGGTGGCCGCCACCGTCTGGTGGAAGGTGGTGTGGATGCGACCCTCGGCGTCGACCAGCGGCAGCAGCCCCTCGACCGTCTGGCGCAGCTTGGAGCGGTCGCGCCAGTCGAGCAGCGCCGCGAGCAGTGGGTCATTGGTCTGCGCGTACAGGCCCTGGAGGGCCTCCGCGTCAGTCGTGTAGCCGGTCTTGATCTTCTTGGTGCGCGGCAGGCCTCGCTCGGTGAACAGGATCTCCTGGAGCTGCTTGGGCGAGCCCAGGTTGAAGGGGCGTCCGACCAGGGCGTGCGCCTGCTCCTCGGCGCGCTTCATGTCGAAGGCGAACTCCGACGACAGGTCGCCCAGCGCTGCTGCATCGACCGCGATGCCCACGTGCTCAAGGCGCGCCAGGAGTGCGGTGAGCGGGATCTCCATGTCGACGAGCAGCGCGC
>JBAYUM010000096.1:0-7659 GCA_041675125.1 Candidatus Nanopelagicales bacterium | reverse complement strand
CGCGATCACCGCAACGCAGGAGACGAGCGTGTAGAACTGCGGATGCTGCAGGGACCAGTAGTCGGGCTGGATGCCGGTGGGATTGCCGAAGAGCTCACGGGTGGCCAGCACCAGGGTCGACACCGGGTTGTACGCGGCTATCGGCTGCAGCCAGCTGGGCATCGAGCTCAATGGCACGAAGGCATTCGACAGGAAGGTCAGCGGGAACAGCCAGATCAGGCCGGCGGTGCTCGCAGTCTCGACATTGGGCATGGCCAGGCCGATGCTCGCACCGACCCACGAGACGGTGTACGCGAAGATCAGCAGCAGGCAGTAGGCCCACACCGCATTCCAGAACCCGCCGGTGATGCGCCAGCCGACCAGCAGGCCGGTCAGGCTCAGCACGGCAAGCACCAGGATCTGTCGCGCAGCATCGGCGAAGGTGCGTCCGATGAGCACTGCACCGCTGGCCATCGGCAGTGAGCGGAACCGGTCGATCAGGCCCGTCGACATCGCCTCGGCCATGCCCACCGTGCTTGCCGCTGCGGCGAAGGCAACGGTCTGCCCGAAGATGCCGGGCATCAGGTAGTTGCGGTAGATCTGCGCAGCATCCTCGGCGTTGACTCCGGCACCGACGATCGGGATCGCCCCGCCGAACACATAGGCGAACAGCAGCACGAACATCACCGGCTGCACCAGGGAGAAGAACATCAGCTCGGGCACGCGCAGGGTCTGCACCAGGCTGTAGCGAGAGACCACTGCGCCGTCAGCGACATTCCCGCCAAGGAGCGGGCGCTTGCGGGTCGGAATCGTCGTCGTCATGCTCGTGACCTCCCGCGCTTGGGCTTCTCGGCTGGTTCTTCCTCCTCGGCGACATGGCCGGTGAGCGACAGGAACACATCGTCGAGGGTGGGGCGCCGCAGCACGAGATCGCCGACCTCGACGCCAAGGACGTCCAGTGCCCGGATGGCGTCGACCAGCACGGTGGAGCCGCCGGAGACGGGCGCCGAGATGCGCAGCTCCTCAACGAGGGGCTCGCCATTGCTCACTGAGCGAATGGCGTCGACTGCGTCGCCGATGCGCGCAGGATCGATGATCGAGATCTCGATGCGATCGCCGCCGATCTGGTCCTTCAGGGCTTCAGCTGTGCCCTCGGCGATCACCCGGCCGTGATCGATCACCACGATCTTCTGCGCCAGCTGGTCGGCCTCCTCCAGGTACTGAGTGGTGAGCAGCACGGTGGTGCCGTCGGCAACCAGCCCATTGATGACATCCCACATGCCCAGGCGCGATCGAGGATCCAGGCCGGTGGTGGGCTCATCGAGGAACAGGATCGAGGGCTGCGCGATCAGGCTCGAAGCCAGGTCGAGGCGTCGGCGCATGCCCCCCGAATAGGTCTTCGCAGGGCGATCTGCAGCCTCGGTCAGCTCGAACCACTCGAGCAGCTCCCTGGATCGCTGCTTCACATAGGAACGGGGCAGGTGGTAGAGCGCACCGAACAGCAGCAGGTTCTCAGCGCCGGTCAGGTACTCGTTGACCGCGGCGTACTGCCCGGTCAGGCCAATGGCCTTGCGCACCTCATCGGGCTGCTTGACCACGTCGAAGCCCGCGACCGTGGCGCGACCGGCAGTCGGTGCCAACAGGGTCGACAGGATGCGCACCGCGGTGGTCTTGCCAGCGCCGTTGGGGCCCAGCAGGCCGACGACCTGGCCGCGCTCGACGGTCAGGTCGATGCCATTGAGGGCCTTGACCGACCCGAACTCCTTGACCAGTCCCTCAGCCACCACTGCCGCGTCAGTCATGGGGGCGACAGTAAGTGAAGCCTGAGTTCGAGCACAACCGGGCCTGCGCAGCTGGATTCAGGGCATCGTGGATGAGCGCAAGGTGATGGGGATGTTCGTGCTCATCGGATCCCAGCAGTTCGAGCTCTTGGCTCGGATCACCCACTATGACCGAGATGTCGACGTTGCGACCTGGCTCGACCGTTGTCGGGTGGCGCCAATTTGCGACGCATGGCCTATCGGCATTGGATTGACAGGCGAACGGGCAATAAGGGCACGTGGCAGATGGAGGTGACTCATGAATGCCCATGCGAGAGAGCCCGCTTCCTTCACGGCGCCCGAGGCAGCTGCGCCCGGCCTGACCGCTGCAGTCGCCCATCGATTGGCCCTCATGGCAGCGCTGGTGACAGTCGCCGCCATCGTCCTCGCCGTGCTCGTAATCGTCAGCGAGTTGATTCCATCGGGACTCAGCTTCCTGCCGGGCAATTGGTGCGACATGTCGATGCTGAGTGCGCTCTGCGTTGCCCTCTTGGGTGGGAGTGTCCTTTGCTCTGCCATGCAGACCAGGGGGTTCAAGTTCGTGGGCACTGGCCTGGCTCTTGGCGTTGTTGCGGTGGTCATCGGCTCATCGCTCGGGTTCATCGGGACGAAGTCGCCAACGGGTGAAGCGGAATGCGGCGCGCTCTCCCAGGTGAACTTTGAACGGATATCTGATCCGGCGGCAGTATGGCTCGGCGGTTTTGCCGTCCTGGTGCTGCTCTCGATGCGGTACTCGCATCTGTGGGGGAGAGCCGGTGCGATCTTGGCTGTACTGCTCCTGCTGGGGGCATACGTCATCATGTTCGCGCAGGTATTCGCAGCGGCAAGCCTTATCGACCTCGGCAGATCATCGACCTCGGCCTATGTTTCGGCCTGTCTCGCGCTCCTGTTGGCTGGATGGGCGTTGTTTCAACTTGCCTTCAATCGGTGGAGGCTGGTCACCTCTTCGACAATCGCAGGTCGAATGCTGCGGCAGAGCGTTCCGTTTCTCCTACTGGTACCCGTGGTCGTCGCACTGTTCGCCTATCTCACGGTCGAGTGGACTCACCTCACGAGTGCTGGAGTGCTGACGATCGCCGTGGCGCTGACCGCCGTGATCCTGTTCGTCGTGATGCTTCGCCTGGCCAGAGTCGTCGACCGAATTGAGGGTGAGCTCCGAGCACGGGCCCACTCGGACGCGCTGACCGGCCTGGCCAATCGCTGGGCCCTGGAGCTCCTGGCCGACCAACTGATGTCACAGGCGAAGCGGCTCGACAAGGAGGTGAGCGCCATCTACTTCGACCTCGACGGACTGAAGGCAGTCAATGACACTGCCGGGCATGATTCGGGTTCGGCGATCCTCATGGACTTTGCGTCAGTGGTGGCTGGAGAGGCTCGAAACGGCGAGATTGCTGCCCGACTCGGTGGCGATGAGTTCGCGATGCTCATGATCGCTGACGCCGCCCAGGCCGCTCAGGTGCTGGCGCGAGTTCGCGATGCTGTGGCGGGGAGGAACACTGCCCGCGGGTTCCCGATCCCCTTCAGCGCCGGCATAGCCACCAGCAGCCCGGATGTGCCCCTCGAGAACCTGCTCGATGAGGCCGATCGCCTGATGTACCGGGACAAAGCGGCTCGCCGGAGCGCCGATGGGTCCAAGATCACAGGGTTCCCGGCACGAAGCACCGAGCAGGGTGAGTAGGCTCTGTCCGCTCGGCTGTCGTTTGCCGAAATCCGCTCTGCCATCGCGTTACACCGCATCGCAAAAAGGAGTCCTGCGTGGACCTGTACGAGTACCAAGCAAAGCAGCTCTTTGAGGCACATCAAGTTCCGACCACTCCAGGCGAAGTGGCCAGCTCTCCTGACGTAGCTCATGAGATCGCTCGCAAGATCGGCACCCAAGTTGTCGTCAAGGCCCAGGTGAAGACCGGCGGTCGCGGCAAGGCTGGTGGCGTCAAGCTCGCCGAGAACCCCGATGACGCCAAGGAGAAGGCCACCGCCATCCTGGGCATGGACATCAAGGGCCATACGGTCCACCGCATCCTCGTCGCCGAGGCCAGCGACATCGCCGAGGAGTACTACGTCTCCTTCCTGCTCGATCGCACCAACCGCACGTTCCTGGCCATGGCCAGTGTCGAGGGTGGTGTCGAGATCGAAGAGGTCGCCGTCAGCAACCCCGATGCGCTCGCCATGATCCGCGTCGATGCCCTTGAGGGCTGCACCGAGGCCAAGGCCCGCGAGATCGTCGCTGCGGCGAAGTTCGACGACAAGATCGCCGATCAGGTTGTCGCGATCCTGCTCAAGCTCTGGGATGTCTTCGTCAAGGAGGACGCAACCCTCGTCGAGGTCAACCCACTGGTGCTCACCCCCGGTGGCACCGTGCTCGCGCTCGACGGCAAGGTCACGCTCGATGACAACGCGGCCTTCCGCCACGTCTCGCACGCAGACATGGTCGACCGCGATGCGACCGACCCGATCGAGCTGCGCGCAGCCGAGTTCGACCTCAACTACGTCAAGCTCCAGGGCGAGGTCGGCATCATCGGCAACGGCGCTGGTCTTGTGATGAGCACCCTCGACGTCGTGGCCTACGCAGGCGAGGAGTTCGGTGGCGTTCGCCCCGCGAACTTCCTGGACATCGGCGGCGGCGCAAGCGCCGAGGTCATGGCCAATGGCCTGGACATCATCCTCAATGACCCAGAGGTCGAGTCGGTCTTCGTCAACGTCTTCGGTGGCATCACCTCATGTGACGCAGTCGCCAACGGCATCCTGCAGGCCTTGGAGATGCTGGAGGCCAAGGGCGCAACGCTGACCAAGCCGATCGTCGCACGCATCGATGGCAACAATGCGATCGAAGGTCGCGCCATCCTCACCAACGCGAACCACCCACTCATCGAAATGGTCGAGACCATGGACGATGCCGCGCGACGCGCTGCTGAACTTGCAGCTGCCCGCAAGGCCGGAAAGTAGAGGCAGACGAACATGGCTATTTGGCTCAACAGTGAAAGCAAGATCCTCGTTCAGGGCATGACCGGTTCAGAGGGCACCAAGCACACCCGTCGCATGGTTGCCTCCGGAGCCAATGTCGTCGCAGGCGTCACGCCGGGCAAGGCTGGTCAGGACCTCGACGGCATCCCGATCTTCAACAGCGTGCAGGACGCCATGGCAGCAACAGGTGCCAATGTCACCGTCGTCTTCGTGCCACCGAAGTTCGCCATCGGTGCAGTCGAGGAGGCCGTGAACGCGGAGATCGGTCTTGCCGTCATCATCACCGAGGGCATCCCCGTGCATGACACCGCGAAGTTCTTCCAGTTCGCGCAGAACTCCGGCAAGACGCGCCTCATCGGGCCGAACTGCCCGGGCATCATCACGCCAGGCGTGTCGAATGCGGGCATCATCCCGTCCGACATCACCAAGCCAGGTCGCATCGGCCTGGTCTCGAAGTCAGGCACCCTGACCTACCAGATGATGTACGAGCTTCGCGACATCGGCTTCAGCACCTGCGTCGGCATCGGTGGCGACCCCATCATCGGCACCACGCACATCGATGCGCTGCAGGCCTTCCAGGACGACCCCGACACCGATGCGATCGTGATGATCGGTGAGATCGGTGGCGATGCCGAGGAGCGCGCCGCTGCCTACATCGGCGAGCACATCACCAAGCCGGTCGTCGGCTATGTCGCCGGCTTCACCGCACCCGAGGGCAAGACCATGGGTCACGCAGGCGCGATCGTGTCCGGCTCATCGGGCACCGCTGCGGCCAAGCAGGAGGCGCTCGAGGCCGTGGGCGTCAAGGTCGGCAAGACGCCGAGCGCGACTGCTCGCCTCATGCGCGAGATCATGACCAAGGGTTAGTCAGCAGCACCAGCAGCATCCGAAGGCGGTCAGTGCCAGCACTGGCCGCCTTCGCCATGTCCGGACAACGCCACGGCGCCCCGTCAGCGGCAGCTCAGGCCACTGACGAGTCGTCGCAAACGCGCTAGCCTTTGCATAGCAACTACGCGGGCGGTTCAAAGGGGACTCGATTCCATGGGAATGCGGGCGCAGTCGACAACCGTCGATGTATCGCGTGCGCAGATAGCGGGTCGCTTCCGAAACGCCTCTGTCCTCGCCGCCGCCGCGGCATCGCTGATCGGTCTGGTCGTCCTCGTCGGCGGTTGGTGGCTCGATGTCGCGATCCTGCGGCAGCCGTTCGCCGACTTCTCTGCAATGCGTGCGGGCACGGCCTTCGGCCTGCTGGCGTGCGGCATCGGGGTGGTCGCGGCCGGGCGGGCCTGGCCGGCGTGGAGCATGGCTGTTGCCGGCGGCGTGACCGGCGCACTGGGCGTCTCGATCCTCGGTGGCTATCTGGCAGGCCAGTCGAAGACGAAGTTCGAGGCCCTGTTCGCCGTCCGGCTCAACATGGACGAAGCCATACCGGGACGCATCGCCGTCAACACCGCCGTCTGCTTCGTGCTGCTGGGCGCAGGGCTGCTCATGCTCGCCGCCCGCGAGGCGGACGGACTGCGCCAGTCACTCGGCATGATGGTCGTGCTCGTCGCCTATGCCGCGATCATGGGGTACCTCATGTCGGCACTGGCGGTCGCCGGCCAATTGACACCCGACTACACGGCGATGGCCCCGCATACGGCGGTACCGATGTTCCTGCTCGGATCGGGCATCACGCTCGTTTCGCTGCAGCGCGGCTGGGGGAGGATCTTCGCAGAGCCCAGGGCAGGTGGCCGCGCACTCCGGCTGGGTGTGCCCGTCACCTTGACAGTGCTCTTGATCACTGGAGGCCTGCTCACGGCAATTGCGAACGTCAGCGGTTCCGACATCAGCGCCGTGGAAGTCCTGCTCGTGGGCCTTGCTGCTCTGGTCATCTTGGGCATGGCCGTCATCGCCTCGCGGATCGAGCGGATGAGCTCGACCATCGCCAACTACGCATCCGACCTGGATGGTCAGGTTGCAGCGCGAATGCTCGACCTGCGCCAGGCCACGGCACTGCTGCAGTCGCAGTTCCGTGAGTCGCCGAACGGCATCGCCCTGCTCGATGTCCGTGGGCGACTGCTCGATGTCAACCGGGCGCTCTGCGACATCGTCGGCTACAGCAAGGCAGATCTGCTGGCCCTGGGCATGCGGGAGATCAGCATTCCCGAGCGCCATACCCATTGGATGCAGCGCACCCAGCAGGCGATTACCCAGGACGGTGATGGCACCGACCTGGTCACCCGCCTGCTCCATCGTGACGGCACAGAAGTCTGGGTGCACGAGTCGATCGGCGTCGTGCACGATGATGCCGGCGATCCGGAATTGCTGGTGTGCAACTTCGTCAATGTCAGTGACACGGTCAAGGCCCAGCGGGCGCTCGCCGAGCAGGAGCAGTTGCTGCGCCTCATCCTCAACAACTCGGCTGAATTGATCATGCGATATGACCTCGATCTGCGCGTGGTCTACGTCAATCAGCGCGTGGTCGAGGTCACGGGAGTCGACTACCCCGAGTGGATCGGCAAGTCCTTCCACACGCTGGGATATCCGACCGAGGTGGCCGATGAGTGGGAGGCGAATCTGCGGGCTGTGCTCGAGTCAGGCAGCACTCTCACATTCGAGTACGAGATCGACAATGCCAATGGTCATCGTTGGTACGAGTCGACGATCGCAGCCGAACGGGCCGAGAGTGGATCCGTGACGCACGCCGTGTCGACCAGTCACGACGTGACCAGTCGCAAGCTGCTCGAGCTCCAACTGACTGAGCTGGCCACGCGCGATGAGCTCACCGGCCTTGCCAACAGGGCTGCGATGCTGGGCGAGCTGACCCGTGCCTTGAGTGCCGGTGGACGGTCCGGCCGGCCCACGGCCGTCTTGATGATCGACCTCGACCGTTTCAAGAACGTCAACGACTCTCTCG
>JBAYUM010000095.1:0-7680 GCA_041675125.1 Candidatus Nanopelagicales bacterium | reverse complement strand
TCTTCACGCTTATTGGCATGCATCCGGTAGATCTTGCTGATGGGCTCCTTGCGGTCCTTCACACTGTTGAGTACCGCGGTGCCAGTGTTCAAACGGCCTGAGTACACGCGCACGTAGGTGAGCTTGCCCAGGTGGGGATCGGTCATGATCTTGAAGGCCAGGGCTGCGAAGGGCTCTGCATCGCTCGGCTTGCGCTCGACGATGATCTCCTCATTGCCCATCTTGTGGCCCTCGACTGCGGTGACATCGAGCGGGCACGGAAGGTAGGCCACAACGGCGTCGAGCATGGGCTGGACGCCCTTGTTCTTGAAGGCCGAGCCGGTGAGGATCGGGGTCAGCTTGTAGGCAAGCGTCGCGCGGCGAATGGCTGCCTGGATCTCCTCGACGCTGAAGTCCTCACCCTCGAGGAACTTCTCCATGATGGCGTCATCGGCCTCGGAGAGGGTCTCGAGCAGCTTCTCGCGGTACTCGGCTGCCTGGTCGGCAAGCTCGGCCGGGATCTCCTCGACTGCGTAGTCCTCGCCCTTCTGGGTCTCACCACGCCAGGTCAGCGCCTTCATCGTGATGAGGTCGACCACGCCGAGGAAGTCGCCCTCTGCGCCGATCGGGATCTGCAGCACGAGCGGGGTCGCACCGAGGCGCTCGACGATCATGTCGACGCAGCGGAAGAAGTCGGCACCGGTGCGGTCGAGCTTGTTCACGAAGCAGATGCGCGGAACGCTGTACTTGTCAGCCTGTCGCCAGACCGTCTCAGACTGCGGCTCGACACCGGCGACACCGTCGAACACCGTGACGGCACCATCGAGGACGCGCAGCGAGCGCTCAACCTCGACCGTGAAGTCGACGTGGCCTGGCGTGTCGATGATGTTGATGGTGTGGTCTTTCCAGATGCAGGTGGTGGCAGCGGACGTGATCGTGATGCCGCGCTCCTGCTCCTGCTCCATCCAGTCCATCGTCGCTGCACCTTCGTGCACTTCACCGATCTTGTAGTTGATGCCGGTGTAGAACAGGATGCGCTCGGTGGTCGTGGTTTTGCCCGCGTCGATGTGAGCCATGATGCCGATGTTGCGCACCTTGGCCAGATCGAGACTGGTCTGCGTTGACACGAATGCTCTCCGTTGCTTGTGGCGTGAGTAAGTGGGTGGTTACCAGCGGTAATGCGCGAAGGCCTTGTTGGACTCCGCCATCTTGTGGGTGTCTTCGCGCTTCTTGACGCTGGCGCCAAGACCATTGGAAGCATCGAGGATCTCGTTCATGAGGCGCTCAGTCATGGTCTTCTCGCGACGCTGACGTGAGTAGCCGATCAGCCAGCGAAGGGCCAGCGTGGTGCTGCGGCCGGCCTTGACCTCGACTGGGACCTGGTAGGTGGCGCCACCGACACGGCGTGAGCGCACCTCGAGGGTGGGACGGATGTTGTCGAGTGCGCGCTTGAGCGTCTGCACAGGATCGGTGCCGGTCTTCTCGCGGCAGCCTTCGAGGGCGCCGTAGACGATGCGCTCTGCTGTCGAGCGCTTGCCATCGAGGAGGACCTTGTTGATGAGCTGGGTGACCAACGGTGCCTGGTACACCGGATCGATGATGATCGGCCGCTTGGCGGCAGGACCCTTGCGAGGCATTAGGCCTTCTCCTTCTTCGCGCCGTACTTGCTGCGGGCCTGCTTGCGGTTCTTCACACCTTGGGTGTCAAGGGCGCCGCGGATGACCTTGTAGCGAACACCGGGCAGGTCGCGGACGCGACCACCGCGGACGAGCACGATCGAGTGCTCCTGCAGGTTGTGACCAACGCCGGGGATGTAGGCGGTGATTTCGATGCCAGAGGTCAGACGGACACGAGCCACCTTGCGAAGCGCGGAGTTCGGCTTCTTGGGCGTGGTCGTGTAGACGCGGGTACACACCCCACGACGCTGTGGGCTGCCCTTGAGTGCTGGGGCCTTGGTCTTGGAGACCTTGTCCTGCCGACCCTTACGGACCAGCTGCTGGATCGTTGGCACGCGTTGCCTTTCTCGTTGTTGATCTTGCCGTTCTGTTCCCTCAGTCTCCGACCCACGCGGTCGGGTGTGTCGCACACCTTGCGGCAGCGACGATCACCAGATCGTAGGTAGATCCCAGACGCGAGACTCGCGTCGGTGCGTGCCTTCGGGGGAAGTTCGCACGACGGGATGTGCCTGAGGGGTCAGACACGAAGGGGAAGATTACCCGGCAACGCTCCAATG
Source organism: Candidatus Nanopelagicales bacterium (assembly GCA_041675125.1). Classification (GTDB taxonomy): domain Bacteria; phylum Actinomycetota; class Actinomycetes; order S36-B12; family S36-B12; genus UBA11398. The sequence continues at coordinate 5,468 of JBAYUM010000095.1, read as the reverse complement.
AGTCAAAACGGGGTGCGGGCAGCCCGCCCGCTGGGCCAAATCCCTCATGGAAGGGCCGGCTGCGACCCGGCTCCGGCCAGGAGCAGGACGACACCGATGAAGCCGCCGATGACCAGAAGCGCCAGCCAGAAGCCCAGATTGATCCATGCGATCAGCTTCGCGGCCAGATTCAGCCCCCCACCGGTGACCAGATTCGGAGCAGCAGTGATGGCCTGATCGGCCTTCATGGCGAACACCAGTGCGACGATGGCGAAGATGATGGGGCAGGCGACCCATGAGACGAGCGCCAGCACGAAGGCTGCGATGGCGTCACCTGAGGTGTGAGCCACGGCGGCTGAGGTCACAGGGGTCGTTACAGCGGCGTCTGCAGCAATCGGACCGGGCGCTGTCGGCTCACTCGGCCACGACTGCTCCCCCACGGGCTGGCCCTCATCGCTCATAGGCCCACCTTAGGCGATCGTGCCGCCACGCCTGCGGGGGCACGGATTCGATCCCGACTACCGCAGGGCCCACATGGCCACTGCCGATGCAGCAGCCACATTGAGCGAATCCAAGCCATGTGCCATTGGGATTCTGACGATCACATCGGCCTGAGCCAGTGAATCCTGACTCAGGCCATCGCCCTCGGAGCCCAGCACTATTGCCAATCGCTCAGGCGCGCCCCGGGAGAACTCCTCGAGAGTGACCGCTTCCGCAGTCAGGGCCATGGCGGCAATCGTGAATCCGCGCGCCTTCAGCTCACCAAGGTCGCTGGGCCACTGCGGCAGTCGGGTCCACGGGATCTGGAAGACCGCACCCATGGAGACACGCACACTTCGCCGATAGAGCGGATCGGCACACTGTCCGCTCAGCAGCACCGCATCGGCGCCGAGGCCGGCCACCGAGCGGAAGATCGCACCGATATTGGTGTGATCGACGATGCCGTCGAGCACCACCAGCCGCTGGCGGCCCTCAGCGATCAACGAGTCAACGCTCGGCAGGACAGGTCGGTGCATCGATGCCAGGACGCCCCGATGCACGTGGAAGCCTGCGATCTCCTCGACCAGGGCGACTTCACCGATGAACACCGGGGTACCGGGGAACGAGGCTTCCACCTCGTCGATCAGATCCGACATGCGCTCACGCCACTCAAGCGACATCAGGAGCGAGCGCGGGCGATGGCCAGCGGCAAGCGCCCGGCGCAGCACCTTGGCGCTCTCGGCGATGTAGAGACCGTGCTCGGACTCGAAACTGGTACGCAGGGCCACATCGGTCAGGCGGAAGTAGTCACCCAGCCGAGGATCGCTCAGGTCGAAGATCAGCGCTACGGGCATGGCTGCATTGTTCCCGGACAGCAGGAGGGGGAAGGGCTCAGCCCTTCCCCCTCCTGCACTGCCGAGCTGTTATGCGTTGTAGCCGCGGAAGTCGAACTCCTCCAACGGAACTGCAGCACCCGATGAGGCGCTGAAGCCGCTGTAGTCGAGCTCGTCGTAGTTCGCGAAGGTCGCATACATCGCGTTCTTCGCCTCCTCAGTGGGCTCGACCCGGATGTTGCGGTACTGCGGCATGCCGGTACCGGCCGGGATGAGCTTGCCGAGGATGACGTTCTCCTTCAGGCCCAGCAGCGGATCGCTCTTGGCATGGATGGCCGCATCGGTGAGGACGCGAGTCGTCTCCTGGAAGGAGGCTGCCGACAACCAGGACTCGGTTGCCAACGACGCCTTCGTGATGCCCATGAGCTCTGGGCGACCGGCTGCAGGCGTTCCACCTTCGGACACCACGCGACGGTTTGCCGTCTCGAAAGTGGTGCGCTCGATGACATCACCGGTGAGGAAGCCGGAGTCGCCATCGTCGATGATCGTGACGCGCTTGAGCATCTGGCGAACGATGACCTCGATGTGCTTGTCATGGATCGACACGCCCTGTGAGCGGTAGACCTCCTGCACCTGATCGACCAGGTACAGCTGGACAGCGCGCTGACCGAGGATGCGAAGCACCTGCTTGGGGTCAACCGCACCGATGGTGAGTTGATGACCAACCTGCACATGCTGACCGTCCTCGACGAGCAAGCGGGTGCGCTTGGACACTGGCTGTGCGATTTCCTCACTGCCATCGTCCGGAACGACCACGATCTTGCGGGTCTTGTCGGTGTCGTCGATACGCACGCGGCCAGTGACCTCGCTGATCGGCGCAACACCCTTTGGCGTACGTGCCTCGAAGAGCTCGACAATACGCGGCAGACCATGCGTGATGTCCTCACCAGCCACACCACCGGTGTGGAAGGTACGCATGGTGAGCTGGGTGCCTGGTTCGCCGATGGACTGCGCAGCAACGATGCCAATGGCCTCGCCTACGTCAACCAGCTTGCCGGTTGCCATGGACTTGCCGTAGCACATCGCGCACGTGCCGACCTTGCTCTCGCAGGTGAGCACTGAACGGGTGCGGACTTCGGTTGCACCCAGGCCCACGAGCTCTTCGAGCCGCGCAGTGGTGAGTTCTTCACCAGCAAGCGCGATGACCTTGCCATCGACCTCGACATCGCGACCAAGCACACGAGTGCTCACTGCGGTGTCGATGTTGTCGAGTTGCACAACGACGCCGTCACGCAGTTCACCGATTTGAATTGCAGTGCTGCGATCGGTGAAGCAGTCGACCTCGCGAACGATGACGTCCTGCGACACATCGACGAGGCGACGGGTCAGGTAACCGGAGTCAGCGGTACGAAGAGCCGTGTCAGCAAGGCCCTTACGGGCACCGTGGGTTGAGATGAAGTACTCGAGAACCGACAAGCCTTCACGGAAGTTGGACTTGATCGGACGCGGGATGATCTCGCCCTTGGGGTTGGCCACCAGACCACGCATGCCGGCGATCTGACGAACCTGCATGAAGTTACCTCGGGCGCCCGAATCAACCATCATGTGAACTGGGTTGTTGCGCGGGAAGTTCTCCTGCATGGCCTTCGCCACTTCGTCGGTTGCACGCGTCCAGATCTCGATGAGTTCCTGACGGCGCTCCGAGTCGGTGATCAGACCGCGCTCGTACTGCTGCTGCACCTTGTCGGCAAAGCCTTCGGCGACAGCAAGCAGTGCAGCCTTGCCTGGAGGTGTGACGACATCCGAGATCGAGATCGTGACACCTGAGCGAGTGGCCCAGTAGAAGCCCAGGGACTTCAGCTTGTCGAGGGTCTCTGCGACATCGACCTTGGCATAGCGCTCTGCGAGGCTGTTGACGACCGCACCGAGCATGCGCTTGTCGATCTGCGCATTCACGAACGGGTAGTCGGCGGGCAAGGCCTCGTTGAAGATGGCCCGGCCGAAGGTGGTCTTGAGCAAGAACGGATCGCCCGGAGTCCAGCCCTCAGGTGCCTCGAAGTCCTCTGGAGGCAGGCCATCGGTGAGACGGATGGTGATGTCCGCCTGGCGCGACAGCGAGCCGGCGTCGAAGGCCATGAATGCCTCGGCCATCGACGAGAAGGCTCGGCCTTCGCCTGGAGCGCCTGGCTCGTTCATGGTGAGCGAGTAGATGCCCAGCACCATGTCCTGGGTCGGCGTGGTGATGGCGCGACCGTTCGCTGGCGAGAGGATGTTGTTGCTCGACAGCATCAGGATGCGTGCCTCGGCCTGCGCCTCAGCCGAAAGCGGCAGGTGGACAGCCATCTGGTCACCATCGAAGTCTGCGTTGAAGGCAGTGCACACGAGTGGGTGGATCTGGATGGCCTTGCCTTCGATGAGTTGCGGCTCGAAGGCCTGGATGCCAAGACGGTGCAGGGTTGGTGCACGGTTCAGCAGCACTGGATGCTCAGTGATGACCTCTTCGAGCACATCCCACACGACCGAGCGCGACCGCTCGACCATGCGCTTGGCGCTCTTGATGTTCTGGGCGTGGTTGAGATCGACCAGTCGCTTCATGACGAACGGCTTGAAGAGCTCAAGGGCCATCTGCTTGGGCAGACCGCACTGGTGCAGCTTCAGCTGAGGACCGACGACGATGACCGAACGACCTGAGTAGTCAACGCGCTTGCCGAGCAGGTTCTGGCGGAAGCGGCCTTGCTTGCCCTTGAGCATGTCCGACAGCGACTTCAGCGCACGGTTGCCCGGGCCTGTCACGGGACGACCGCGACGACCGTTGTCGAACAGTGCGTCGACAGCCTCCTGGAGCATGCGCTTCTCGTTGTTCACGATGATCTCGGGAGCACCGAGGTCAAGCAGTCGCTTCAAGCGGTTGTTGCGGTTGATCACACGACGGTAGAGGTCGTTGAGATCGGACGTGGCAAAGCGGCCACCATCGAGCTGGACCATCGGACGAAGGTCTGGCGGGATCACCGGAACCGCGTCGAGAACCATGCCCGTAGGCGAGTTCGAGGTGGTGAGGAACGCATTGACCACCTTGAGGCGCTTGAGTGCACGCGTCTTCTTCTGGCCCTTGCCGTTGACGACGATGTCACGAAGAATCGTGTTCTCGGCATCGAGATCGAAGGTCTCAAGACGCTTCTGGATCGCTGCAGCACCCATGCTGCCGTCGAACCAGCGACCGTAGCGATCACGCATCTCGCGGAACAGCATCTCGTCACCCTCGAGGTCCTGGACCTTCAGCGTGCGGAAGCGATCGAAGACGCGATCGAGACGCTCGATCTCATTGTCTGCGCGACGACGCACGGCTGCCATCTCACGCTCGCCGGATTCGCGAACCTTGCGACGGACATCGGCCTTGGCACCCTCAGCCTCGAGCTCGGCAAGATCTGACTCGAGCTTCTTGGCGCGGGCATCGATATCGGAATCGCGACGGTTGGCGATCTGCTTCTTCTCGACACCGAGCTGGTTCTCGAGTGAGGGCAGCGCCTCGTGGCGACCATCGATGTCGACCCAGGTGATCATGTAGGCCGCGAAGTAGATGACCTTCTCGAGATCCTTCGGTGCGAGGTCGAGCAGGTAGCCAAGGCGGCTGGGCACACCCTTGAAGTACCAGATGTGGGTGACCGGGGCAGCAAGCTCGATGTGGCCCATGCGCTCACGACGGACCTTGGCGCGAGTGACCTCGACACCACAGCGCTCGCAGATGATGCCCTTGAAGCGCACGCGCTTGTACTTGCCGCAGTAGCACTCCCAGTCGCGAGTAGGTCCGAAGATCTTCTCGCAGAACAGGCCGTCCTTCTCTGGCTTGAGCGTGCGGTAGTTGATGGTCTCCGGCTTCTTGACCTCGCCGAAGGACCAGTTACGGATGTCGTCCGCCGTCGCGAGACCGATGCGGAGTTCATCGAAGAAGTTGACGTCTAGCACGTAACTCCCTTTCCCCTTGCGGGACTAGAAATTTAAGCGAGATCTTCGACAGAGGCAGATTCGTTGCGCGAAAGGTTGATTCCGAGGTTGGCAGCAGCGCGCTCCAGGTCCTCGTCGTCACCGTCTCGCATCTCGATTGCCGCACCGTCCGAAGACAGCACCTCAACGTTCAGGCAGAGCGACTGAAGCTCCTTGAGCAGCACCTTGAACGAC
>JBAYUM010000094.1:0-7715 GCA_041675125.1 Candidatus Nanopelagicales bacterium | reverse complement strand
GCACTACACCGAGTCGCTGATCGGACGCGGCGACATCACGGTCGAAGAGGCCGAGGAGGCGCTGAAGCACTTCCAAGGCCAGCTCGAGCGCATCTTCCAGGAGACGCAGAGCGACCCAGGTGCAGCCTTCAGCGACTCCGAGCAGGACATCGTCGAGAAGGGCAGCCGCGAGCTGACCCGCCAGCGGCCGGCCTATGAAGTCGACACATCGATCACGCAGGAGCAGATCGACACGGTCATCGCCTCACAGCTGCACATGCCACCTGACTTCGCCGTGCACCCACGCCTGCAGCCGCAGCTGGCACGACGGGCTCAGATGGTCGCAGACGACACCATCGACTGGGGCATGGGCGAGGCACTCGCATTCGGCTCATTGCTGATGGAGGGCCGCACGATTCGCCTGGCCGGCCAGGACTCGCGACGCGGCACCTTCGGCCATCGCCATGGAGTCATTGTCGACAGCAATTCAGGCTGGCAGTACAAGCCACTCAAGCAGTGCTACCGCGACAATGCCAAGCTCTACATCTACGACTCGCTGCTCAGTGAGTTCGCGGCCATGGGCTTCGAGTACGGCTATTCAGTGGCGCGACCCGATGCACTCGTGCTGTGGGAGGGCCAGTTCGGTGACTTCGCCAACGGCGCCCAGACCATCATCGACGAGTTCATCTCCTCGGGCGAGCAGAAATGGGGCCAGAAGTCCGCAGTCACCCTGCTGCTCCCCCACGGCTTCGAGGGACAGGGTCCTGATCACTCGTCTGCACGCATCGAGCGGTACCTGCAGTTGTGCGCTCAGGACAACATGACGGTTGCCATGCCATCGACTCCTGCGTCGTACTTCCACCTGCTGCGCTGGAAGGTCCTCGGCCAATTGACTCGACCGCTGGTCGTGTTCACCCCGAAGTCGCTTCTGCGCGCGAAGCAGGCGGTCTCGAGCAAGGCAGACTTCACGTCCGGAACCTTCCGGGCCGTCATCGGTGACACCGATGTCAACCCGGCGAATGTGAAGACCGTCCTGCTGTGCAGCGGCAAGGTCTACTACGACCTGCTCTCGCATCGTGAGAAGAACGGCATCACCGATGTCGCGATCATCCGCATGGAGCGGATGTTCCCCCTTCCGCACAAGACCCTCCCGCTCGCGCTCCAGGGCATGGAGGGAGCCGAACTGCGCTGGGTCCAGGAGGAGCCGGCGAACCAGGGCGCCTGGAGCTTCATGGCGATGAACCTTCCCCCGATCCTGCAACGGCCGCTGTCCGGTGTGACTCGCCCCGCGTCGTCTTCACCTGCTGTGGGCACCCACGCTCGGCATGAAGAGGAGCAGCGATCACTCGTCGAGCAGGCCTTCGCACCGCGGGACTAGGCGCATGTACGACACCGATCGGGGCATCGAGGAACTCGCGCGACGACGCGGTGGCGAGGAGGCCAGTTTCGACTGGCTGGCCGAGCGACTGCGTGAGTTCGTCGATCTCAATCCGGATTTCGAGACGCCGATCGAGCGACTGGCCACCTGGCTTGCGCGCCTCGACGACGACGAGGATTAGGCCGAGCTAAGGCAGGGTCAGCACGATCTTGCCGCGCAGTTCGCCGGCGTTCATCGCGGCCAGACCCTCGGCGGCAGACGCCATCGGCAGTACCCGATCGATCACCGGACGCGCACCTGACTTCACCAGGAGCGCTACAAGTCCCTTGAGCTCCTCCGCAGTGCCCATGGTTGAGCCTTCAACCCGCAACTGAAGGAAGAACACCCGGTTGAGGTCGGCATTGGCACCGCCGCCTGACGTCGCACCACAGGTGACGATGGTGCCGCCCGGCCGGAGCGCACGCATCGAATGCGACCAGGTGGCCTCACCCACCGAGTCGATGACCGCGTCGACCTTCTCGGGCAGCCTGGCTCCGGACTCGAACACCTCATCGGCACCCAGGGACTTCGCCCACTCGCGCTTGGCCTCATCGCGTGATGTCGCCCAGACGCGCAGACCAAGCGCCTTGGCAAGGACGATCGCCGCCGACGCGACACCGCCTGCAGCACCCTGGACGAGAACAAGGTCGCCCGCGGCTGTGCCGGACTTGGTGACCAGCATGCGATAGGCCGTCAGCCATGCAGTAGGCAGGCAGGCTGCCTCCTCCCACGTGAGCTCTGCAGGCTTGTCAATGAGGTTGCGCACAGGCACCCTGACCTGTGCGGCCAATGTTCCGGGATAGACCTCACTGAGCAGCGAGCGCCTGGGATCCAGGGTCTCATCGCCTCGCCCCTTGGCCGGATCGCCGATAACGCCATGCACGATCACCTCTCGCCCGTCCTCGGTCACGCCGGCAGCATCGGTGCCAAGGATCATGGGCACCTGATCTGCCGTCAACGCCTGGCCCTTCAGCGCCCAGAGGTCGTGATGATTGAGACTCGCGGCCTTGACATTGACCGTGACCCAATCCTCTGGGGTCGCGGGCGCATCGATCTCGCCGATCGAGAGCACGGACAGTGGGTCCTCGGCATTGATGCCGGATGCGTAGACAGCGAACATGGCCTGAGCGTATCGGCGCGGTCACTTCGGCGTCTGCCCGACGTATATGACCTAGCCGACAGTGCGCAGGCGCCAGATCAGGCGACCGACCACCGCTGTCGGCTCGACTGCGCCGAACCCGCGGCTGTCCGTGCTGCTGTCGGAGTTGTCGCCCAGCACCCACCAGCCTCCAGGCACGGCACGATCGATGCGCTTGACCGCCAGGAGATCGATGCGCCCCGGCTCCCAGAAGGCAACGACCTGACCCGGCTTGACTCGCTTGGTCTTGCGCACCAGCCACCATTCGCCCGACTTGAGCGTCGGCTCCATTGAGTGACCAGCGATCGCCACCGAAGTCACCCACCACACGTGTGCATCCTTGCGCAACCCATGCAATGAGGCAGGACTAGGCTCGGAGCAAATCTCCAACGAAAGGGATGGTTCATGCTGACTCGCTTCTTCACCCCACGCCAAACGGCATATGCGCACTGCGATCTGCCCTGCGGTATCTACGACCCTGCACAGGCACGACTCGAGGCAGAGTCCGTCAAGGCCTGCATGCAGAAGTACCACGGCTCCGACGATGCTGACTTCAGGGCTCGCGCAGTCTCCATCAAGGAAGCACGCTCGACCATGGTCAAGGAGCATCTCTGGGTGCTCTGGACCGACTACTTCAAGGCCCCGCACTTCGAGAAGTACCCGCAGCTCAATGACCTGTTCAACCAGGCCACCAAGCTTGCCGGTGCCGGTGGCACCAAGGGCACCGTCGACGTGGCAGTGGCCGATCAGCTGCTCGCCAAGATCGATGAGATTGCAGCGATCTTCTGGGAGACCAAGGCTGCATAAGCAGTTCGAGAAGGGCTCGTGGTGCACCTGCACTGCGGGCCCTTCTTTTTTCGACACCAGCGCTCAATGATCGGCTCACCGCACTCCGATGCCTACCCTGATCCTGATGACATGATCGGGGGCTTCCATGACTGTTGCACTGCACCTGCCTGCTGATCCGGCCTATGCCGCGGTCGCACGAACGATGGCAGCCGCAATTGCGGCTCGCTGTCATCTGACCTATGACCGGCTCGAGGATGCGCGACTCGCGATCGATGAGGCCTTCACCCAGGTGGTGACCAATGCCCCACCTGAAGCAGATGTCGTGTGCACGTTCATTGAAGAGCCAGGCGCCCTGGAGTTCATGGTGCAGAGCCGCACGTACCTGACCACCGAGCTGCCCAAGGACACCTTCAGCTGGACAGTGCTCTCAGCCCTGGCCGATGAACTGCACGCAACGAACGTCGATGGCGTCCTGACCGTGATTGCCCGGGTGCTCGAACCGCGCGACGAAGCCGCCTGACTGCATCGCACCGCATGGATCCAACCCAGCGGGAACAGCAGATCGCCGCGCATATCGGGCTCGTACATCATGTGGCCAGGCACTATCGGTCTGCGAATGACTACGAGGACATCGTTCAGGCAGGACTGCTCGGACTCATCTACGCAGTCGATCACTTCGATCCCGAGCGGGGCCTGGCCTTCAGTACCTATGCCGTTCCCTGCATCACCGGAGCCATCAAGCACCACTTGCGCGACAGCACATCCAGCATCAGGATTCCCGGTCGCACCCAAGAGTTGGCCAGCCGGGTCTCGCGAGCCATCGAGGACCTGACCACCGCCTCGAACCGTTCGCCGACAATTCCGGAAATCGCCAGCCATCTGTCACTGACGACCGATGAGGTCCTGGCCGCAATCGAGGCACACCATGCACGATCGCCGATCAGTACTGACGATGACGACCTGCCAGCAGCCCTGCTTGGTCAGTCAGATACCGCCCTTGAGACAGTCGAGAACCGAGAATCGGTGCTGCAGGCATTGCGCGCGCTTCCCGATCTTGACAGGCGCGTGGTTGATCTTCGGTTCTACAACGACAGGTCGCAGACGCAGATTGCTCAAGAGCTGGGCATCTCGCAGATGCAGGTTTCACGTGTGCTGGTCCGAGCACTCAGGCAACTGCGCGAGCTACTGGCTGATGCCTGAGCCAGGACGCTGGTATGAGTCGGAGAAGGTGCGCACGACGCCGGGTGAGAAAGTGACGACCAATCCGACCAACGATGGCAAGGCCAGGACCAGTCCTGGGACGATGGCCTCGGATGCACCGCTGAAGACGATGCTCAACCCGGCGAATACGCCGATGAGCTGGGCCAGGACGAAGGGACCGCGCGCCCATCGACGCATGGCATGCCAGCCCGCGGCTACCTTGAGCAGCCCAAGGCCCAGGACCACGAAGATGAGGATCTCGATCACCGTGGCCGTCGTTGAATCGCCGGTCGCACCGTAGGTCCCGCCGGTCAGCACGCTGATGGCCACCAGGGCGCCGTTGACCAGCAGCCCCAGGCCTTCGAGGCCTGCGATCAGCGTGAGTACCAGGAATGCACGGGGTGTCGACACAGGCCCACTCTACGGATCGAGCAGGCGCGCCGAGTATCGCTAGGGTGCCGATGTGCGTTCCCTTCTCATCGTCAATCCGCAGGCGACGACGACCTCCCGCCGAATGACTGACCTGGTGGTCCATGCCTTCGCAGACGCACTGGATCTTGAGGTCGTGACCACCAGCCACCGCGGGCACGGCATTGAGCTGGGCCAGCAGGCGCGGGCAGGCGACCTCGACCTGGTGATCACCGTCGGAGGCGACGGCATCATCAATGAGGTCGTCAACGGCCTGCTGGCAGCGGGCAGCGCGCCCCGCACACAACTGGCGACCCTGCCTGGCGGCAGCGCCAATGTCTTTGCACGTGCCCTCGGACTTCCCAATGACATGGTCGAGGCCGGGGCCCAGCTGCTGGAGGGGATCAAGCAGGGGCGCAGCCGCACCATCGGGCTCGGCCGGGCCAATGACCGGTGGTTCACCGTCAACGCGGGCGTCGGGCTGGATGCCGAGGTCATCGCCGCCATGGAGAACAAACGGGGGCGCGGGCGCAAGGCCTCGCCCTCGCGGTACCTGGCCACCACGGCCGCCACCATGATCAAGGCGGCTCGCAACCGGGTCCCGCCGCTGATGCTCCAGCGCGACGACCAGGTGACCAACGAGGTCTATTTCGCCGTGATCCAGAACACCTCCCCCTGGACCTATCTGGGCAACTGGCCGATCCAGATCTGTCAGGCAGCCGATTTCAATGCCGGCCTGGACCTGTTCGGCATGCGCAAGATCGATGTGCCCACGGCCCTGCAGAGCACCCGGCACCTGCTCACCCGCAAGTCCACGGCCCTGGCCTCGGTCGTGTCCTGGCACGATGTCACGACGTTCAGCATCACGGCTCAGCGTCCGATGGCCTTCCAGATCGATGGCGAGGGCATGGGTGAGATGACTGAGGTGACCTTCGCTGCCCAACCGGCAGCATTGACCGTGATCGTCTAGTCGCAAACTGCCAAATTCAGGCGAAATGCCGCGTCTGTGACCAAGGTGACAGCCTGAAAGCCTCGTTTTTTGGGCGCGCCCCTTGCGCCTCGACCCCCGTCATGTAACCCTTTACTTCGCCCGTTGCTGAACTGCGCCGGCCGCCTTCCTCCGGGGATGACCAGGAGACCCCAGGGTCACCTCCATTTGATGGCCGCCGTACGTGAAAGCAATCACGAGCACTGGTAACCCCGGTGCCCTTTTACGATGGAGTTGAGTGCGCATGGACTGGCGACACGAGTCTGCCTGCCGTGACGAAGACCCTGAGCTCTTCTTCCCGATCGGTAACACCGGACCTGCATTGGTGCAGATCGAAGAGGCGAAGGCTGTCTGTCGGCGCTGTTCAGTAGTGGACGAGTGCCTTCGCTGGGCTCTTGAGACCGGTCAGGACGCCGGTGTCTGGGGCGGTCTCAGCGAGGACGAGCGCCGGGCTCTCAAGCGCCGCAATGCTCGACTGCGCGCACGTGGCTCCCTCTAGCCAAGCCGCTCGACTCCGGGTTCCTCAGCCTGCTCGGCCAATCCTGCTGTCGTCACTCGCGTCATGAATCGGTACGGAGACCGTGACGCTCGTGCCCTGATTCACGGTGATGCTGACCGCCCCCCGGAGTTCAGCCCCAACCAGTGACTGCACGATCTGCAGGCCCAGTCCGCCGGAGTTCTGCGGATCCTTCGCGATATGCGGATCCATCCCGAGCCCATCGTCACGCACGGCGATCACGACTGCATCGTCAGTGCGCGTGACCTCGACGACGATATCCGTGGCTCCCGCGTGCTCAACAGCGTTCTGCAGCAGTTCTGAGACACACATGGCCAGCGGCGTGGCAACCTCGGCCTCCAGCACTCCGGCCGTGCCCATTCGGTGAATCAGCGGAACGGTCGTGCCACCCAATGCGGGGGCCAGATCGCGGACCAGTTGGATGATGCGATCGGTGATCTCGTCGAACTCGACAGTCTCGTCAACCTGGCGCGACAGGGTCTCGTGCACGACGGCAATCGCGCCCACCCGAAGCTCAGCCTCACCCAGCGCAACGCGAGCCTCATCGCTCTGCGCACGTCGCGCCTGCATCCGCAGCAGGGCGGCGACCGTCTGCAGGTTGTTCTTCACCCGGTGATGGATCTCGCGAATGGTGGCATCCGCCGACATGAGGGCACGCTCACGACGACGCACGTCAGTGATATCGCGCAGCAAGATGAGAGCACCCGGCTCACGATCAGGCGCGCACAGGGGAATGCCGTGCACCAGTGCCACGGCACGTCCGTTCTCAACCTCAGCCTGTCCGGCGACCCTGCCCCCGGCAATCAGCGACAGGGTCTGGTCCATCGGCCCATGGCGATGCGACAGGCGCACCAGCAGCGATCCAAGATCAGCCCCGACCAGTTCGGCTGCCAGTCCAAGCCTGCGCAGCACACTCATCGCATTGGGGCTGGCGAAGGTGACCTTGCCGTCGGCATCGAGCCTGATCAATCCATCGCCCACCCGCGGAGCATCACCCGTTTCACCGACGAAATCCGGTGGCGGGAACTGACCCGCGACCAGCATGTGCAGGAGGTCGTCGGCAGTTGTGAGATAGACCGCTTCAAGTTGGCCGGCCACTCGTGAGGCCGGCGAGGACGAGCGCACCACCACGCCGATCACTCGGCGCTCGGGATCATGCTCCGACTGGATGGGGAACGCGTTTCCGATGAGGCGCCCGAAGTGCAGGGCACGATCGATCTCCGGGAGTCGACCCCGTGGCACGAACCTTCCGACCAGGTCCTCCTCGACCGTGGTCGTG
>JBAYUM010000093.1:0-7761 GCA_041675125.1 Candidatus Nanopelagicales bacterium | reverse complement strand
GAAGCCGACTGGTCACCTGCTTTCTGGGCGGATGAGCACCCCATGGGCATCGAGCGCCTCAATGCGCTCAGCATTGCGGTGCGTGATCTCGATACGGCAGTCGACTTCGCGTGCGCCATCACCGGCAGTCCAGTCGCATATCGAGAGCAGCGACCCGCCATCAACGCCGAGGCGGCGGGCATCTGGGTCAGTGACCACATGATCGAACTCATCAGCCCCAGCACCGACGACAGCGTCGTGGCCACTTACATCGAGCGCTATGGCCCACGCATGCGCTCTGTCGACTTTCGCGTGCGCAGTTCCGATGCTGCTCGCGCCCACCTTGAGAGCAGGGGTCTGCGGGTGATACCAGGCGACCAGCCCGATCAGTTCGCCCTCGACCCGCAGGACAATCACGGAGTCCTGTGGCAGTTTGCCGAGCGAACCATGCCCGGGGATCCTCGACCCTAGGCAGCACGACTGGGTGGCCAGACCAGCCACCCAGATCCTTACTCAACCCTGACATTGCGATGTTTGGGCCTGGCATGCTCGGGGAAGTCTCCTCAGTGACGGCATCTGCCGCACTGAGGAGGAAGCATCATGAAGCGATTCGTAGGCGTTGGGGCAACAGCACTGGCCCTTTGCCTGATCGGCAGCACTGCTCCGGCATTCGCTGCCACCATTGCCCAAGAGCCGGCCCCAACTGTCATCGCCGTCGACGCAAGTCCTGCGACCACGCAGATCCTGGCCAATCGCATCAACGGCATCACCGTGTCCGGAACCGATGGCGGCCTAGTAGCGGCACAGGCAAACGGCCACGTCACTCGCTCCGTCCGGATTCGCGCAGGCCAGTCAGCGGTCATCACCAATCTCGATCCCGGAGCCCGTTATGCCGTCACGCTTGACGGAAAGCGCATCGGCTTCGCCATTCCAGTTGGACAGGTGGGCGCAGCAAACGGCCTCAAGGTGGAGACGACCGACGTGCCCGGTCAGGTCCAGCTCACCTGGACTCACACCATCAACAAGGACGAAGGCGTACCGGTGGTCTTCACCGTTGCGGCCACAGCTGCTGACACGTCAACCCCGACGGCCAAGACCGTCACCACCGACTTGCACGCAACCCTGAGCGGTCTGAATCTCAACGAGCGGTACACCTTCTCGGTCACACCGAGCAACTCGGCCAGTGCCGGTCGCATCTCATCCGCAGCGATGCAGCAGACCCTGGCACAGATCTCGGGAGTCTCAGTTGATCAGCAGGTGACCCCGGCTCCATCGGCAAGCCCAACCCCGGCTGCAGCGCCGGCCCCTGCACCATCGCCAGCACCGACTCCGGCAACCACGACGATCTACGTGTGTCCAGACGGGTTTGCCGACGCAGGATCGCTCTGCCAGAAGACCCTTGCCTACACCTTTCACCCTGTAGTGACATCGACTCCGTACACCTATCACCAGACTTTCGTGCAGACAGGCACGCACGTCGACTATTCGGCATCTCCCAACGGCGGTACCTACTACGCAGAGAACCAATGGAATGCCAATGACGGCAGCCCTGCGGGCTACTACGCAGTCGTTCCAGACGGTTACAGCATCACCGCAAAGGATGCACCGCCAGCTGGATACACCGACAACGGAACGGCATTCGTCAAGACCGACCAGGTCAAGGACAGCACCCCTGCCGGCTACACCGATAGCGGTTCCGCATGGGTCATGACCACCGCGAAGACCGCCCAGGTGGTGCCTGCGTAGTCGCAGTCACGGTGAGGGCTCCAGTCGATCTCCACTTGGGTGGAGCCCTCACTCTTCAGGTAGCGTGCATGCATGCGCCCGCAGTTGCTGACCGAATCCGAGGTCAACGAGCATCTGAAGAGAATCCAAGGATGGAGCAGCGACGGACGCCAGATCTCGCGCTCATTCGAAGGTACGAGCTTCCCCGCTGTCATCGCCTGGGTCACCGCAATAGCCGACGCAGCAGAAATTCTCGACCACCATCCTGATCTCGACATTCGATGGACGACACTTCGCATCGCCATAACAACGCACGACCGCGGTGGTCTTACTGAGCTCGACTTCCGGTTGGCGCAGCAGATCGACGAGATCTGCCAGTAGCTCAGGCGCCCGCGGCGGCTTCCAGACCTTCGATCTCGAACTTCGTCATCTTCAGCATCGCCTCCTGAACGCGAGAGGCGACCCCGGGATCCTCACTGCTCAAGTAGGCGAAGAGCACATCTGGCACCACCTGCCAGGTGACCCCGAAGCGATCGGTCACCCACCCGCACTGCATGGGCTCACCTCCCTGGGCCAGGGCGGCCCAGAGGCGATCGATCTCCTCCTGCGAGGAGCAGGTGACCATCCATGAGGTAGCCGGGTTCAACTGGTAGTGCGGGCCACCATTGATGGCATGGAAGACCTGATTGCCGATGGAGAACGAGACCGAGAACACCGGGCCGTCCTCCCCTGAGCGCTGGATGTTCAGGACACGGGCATCGTCGAAGAGCGCCACATAGAAGTCCATGGCATCAGCGGCCTGACTGTCGAACCACAGGAAGGGTGCAATTTCTGTCATGCGGGAACGGTACTCGCGCGCCATATCCCCTCTCGGGCCAGATCCCCGAAATACTTGACGCCAGCATAGGTGCTGGATTCGACAGAACGGACTGTCCCACAGACCGGCGCATGACCTAGGGGTGGAATCGATGAGAAGCACGACGAAGGCAGTCCTGGCACTTGCCAGTGCGGCCACCCTGGGCACTGCGCTGCTCGCAGGCTGCTCCAGCGACGCAGGCACGACAGATGCTGCAGCGCCAGCTCCATCCTCGTCGACCCTGGCGGGAGGCGACCCGTCGACCTGGACTCCAGTCTCCGTGACCCAGGAGATGAATGGGCAGGTCATCGAATTGCGGGTGGGGCAGGTCGCGCGATTCACCGATCTGCCTGCTGCCGCGAATATCACGGTTGAGACCTCCGACCCCAATGCCGTCATGCCCGTTCAGCCAAGCGACACCAATGGGGTGACCACTGTTGCTGGCATCAAGGCCGTGGGGCTCGGAGCTGCGCATGTGATCGTCTGGTCCGGCTCCCCGGCTGACAGCGCAACCGAGCCCCTGGTCAACGCCATCATTCAGATCTACCCGGTGGATGCATCTGACAGCGCACCAGCCAATAAGGCTCCGGTCGAGATAACGGCACAGAACAACTCCATCACCATGAATTCGGGCGAGACTGCGCTGTTCAGCGAACTGCCCGCAGGCCCTGACTACCTTGTCGAGAGCAGCAACGACATGACGGTCATGGTGCTTCCCACCACTGTGGGTGCAACGACAGGGATCATCGCCGTAGGAACGGGTGATGCCAAGGTCGTGGTCACCGATGGGCAAGGCGGCAAGCTCGCAGCAGCAAGCGTCGTGGTGAACTAGGCAGGAGAGCACCCAGTCACGGAATCGTCACTTGCGGGCGCGGAACAGCGACTCCTGCATCAATTTGGCAATGAGGACGCCATTGCTGTCGAACATGTCTCCCGAGTAGAGACCGCGGCCAGCGTTCAACGACTCCCCGTAGAGCTCCATGAAGATCCACTCATCGGCGCGCACCGGCCTCAGGAACCACATCGCGTGGTCAAGGCTGCTCAGAGCAACGTCGTCGCGACGAGGAACCAGGCTGAACAATCCAGTGAACATGTCGGAGATGTACGCGACAACACACGCGTGCAGCAGGACATCGTCGCCAAGGTCAACTGCCGACTTCGCCCAGATCTGGCGGATCATGTCGTCATCTGCCTGCTCGCGCGGATCCCGGTAGTCGATGTCGACCGTGCGACTCAAGATCTCCCTCGCACGCGGGTCGTCAGGTCGAAGCACCGCGGGAGGATTCACTGACTGCACATCAGGGCCCTCCTCGACCACATGGAATGACGCACTCATCGTCAGGATCTCCCTGCCATCCTGCATCGCACTCACGGTGCGGGCTGAATAGGCGCGGCCATCGCGATCGCGATGCACGTGATAATCGACGGCCTTCATGGGATCACCTGCACGCAGGAAGTAGCAGTGCATCGAATGCGGCACGCGCCCCTCGGGAGCAGTGCGACCGGCAGCCAGCAGCGCCTGGGCAGCCACCTGTCCCCCGTAGAGATTCATCGGGTCATCGAAGAGCGTGCTCGCCCGGAACACGTCGGTTTCGACCTCATCCAGGTGCAGGAGCTCGAGCAATCGAGGAATAGGCGTGCTGATGATGTCCTCCGTTGGAAGTTCGGAGCCCATGATGGCTTCCGACTGAACCCAACGCTATCAATCAGGTGGTCACCGCTTGCTCATGCGTTCGACCTGCGCCTGGATCCCGGCACGAACATCATCGGACTTCCAGGCCTCTCGCACCTCTTCGTCACGGCCTCCTGGCACGGCGGCGATCGCTGCATTCGCAGGTGCATGCAGCTGTGCTTTCACCAATGCATACGTCCCCTTAGGCACCTCAGCGAGAGCATGCGCCTTCTCAAGTGCAAGATCCACGAGATCCTCCGACTCGACCATCGCATCGATCATGTTCACCGTCAGCGCGGACTGAGCATCGACAGCCACGCCCCCCAGCAGGTGCTGCTGCAGGTGATGGCCCATCACATGCCTTGCGATCTCGATCAATGCCGGGGGAAACGGCACACCGACATGCAACTCCGGCAAGCCGATCACGCCATGCGACATCAGGCGCATGTCAGCCGCCAGAGCGAGGATCGCGCCTCCTGCAATCGCAGGCCCGTCAACAGCTGCGATGACGGGACGTTCCGAGTCGAAGATCGTGATCGAGGTCCGCACCAGCTCACGCAGCAGGCTGTCGGAGTAGGTGAGCTCTGCTGCGAGAAGCGAGCGAAGGTCGAGCCCGGCCGAGAACGCGCGTCCATTGCCAGTGATGACCACCGCGGACTCATGCGCAACCGATTCGAATGCCTCGCGCAAGGCGATCAGCAACTCGACATCGAGTGCGTTCACCTTGCCATGATTCATCCGAATCAGTGCAACCGAGCCGTGCTGCTCGACTGCGACGCTACTGGTCATTGGCTACTCCTAGAAAACCCGGAAACGCTACGAGGGAAACCTGCTGCAGCTCAGCCGAGCAAGGCCTTGTACTCGAAGAACTCCTCCAGGCCGTGCTTGCCGAGCTCACGGCCGATTCCGGATTTCTTGTATCCGCCGAAGGGCGCGCTTGCGTTGAATGCCCCTCCATTGATCGCCACCTGACCCGTGCGAATCCGGCGCGCAAAGGCAAGTGCCCGCTCCTTGTCACCGGACCAGACAGCACCTGAAAGGCCGTAGGCCGAATCATTCGCCACCAAGAGGGCCTCCTCCTCGGTGTCGACAGGAATGACCACCAGGACAGGTCCGAAGATCTCCTCCTGGGCGATAGTCATGCTCGATCTCACGTCCGTGAAGATCGTCGGCTGCACGAAATATCCAGTGCCTTCAGGGCGCTCGGGTCCACCAGCCAGCAGACGGGCACCCTCGGCGACCCCCGTCTCGATGAACCCGATCACCCGGTCACGTTGCATCGCCGAGGCCAAGGGACCCAGCCGCGTCGTCTCTGCGAACGGATCACCGGGAGCGAACTTCGCAACGGCCTTGGTCAGCAGTTCCTCGACCTCATCCAACTGCGATCGCAAGACGATCAGTCGGGTCAACGCGGCGCACATCTGGCCGTTGTTGGTGTAGCAGGAGCCCAAAGAGACATTGACGGCGCGGGCCAGGTCAGCATCGTCGAGAATCACTGTGGCAGACTTCCCGCCCAGTTCGAGCGAGACCTTCTTGACATCCTTGATCGCCAATTCGCCAATGCGCGTTCCCGCACGGGTCGAGCCCGTGAAACTCACCATGTCGACCAACGGATGCTTTACCAGTGCCTCACCCACTGTCGGACCTGGTCCACAAAGCAGATTGACCACACCCGGAGGCAGGCCGACGCCGTCGATGATCTCCATGAGCGCAACCGCCGAAAGGGACGACAGCTCGGCTGGCTTCAGAACGATGGTGCAACCAGCCGCCACCGCAGGGGCCAGCTTGGCCACGATCTGGTGCAGCGGAAAATTCCAGGGCGTAATAGCAGCGACCACACCAACGGCTTCCCGTTCGACGACAAAGGCTCCGAAGTCCTCGGTCAGTTCCAGTGCGTCCATTGCATCAGCCGTTGAGCGAAGAACCTGGAGCGCGAGGCCGACTTGAATGGCCCGCGAGATGCCAATGGTGGTTCCGACCTCGTGACTGGACAGCTGCGCAAGTTCGTCGGTTCGTGCCTCGATGCCGTCTGCAATGGCACGAAGGGCAGCAGTGCGCACCTCGACCGGAGTGGCACTCCACTTCTGGAACGCCGCTGCCGCTGCGCGGACAGCCTGGTCGACCTCACGCTCAGATGCCGACTGGATGCTGCCGACGATGGAGGCATCGCCCGACGAATGGATCACAAACTCATCAGTGCCTGTCCCCGTGCTCCAGGCACCAGCGATGTAGACCCCGTCACGTATAGGCATGCTTCGCACTCCCAATTTGTCGATTTCGCCAGGAAAGCACTCTCGATGGCGGAGTTCCGACGCTAGTAGGCAACACAGGGGCGGTCAATGCCCTACTTGCGCACCTTGATGACATCGAAGCCGCTCCCCCGTGAGGCGGTCGTTGGCGAGGTCGGGAAGAACCGGGCAGTGATTCGTGTCTTGCCTGCGGGCCAGTTGCTCGGCGTGGACCAGGTCGTGGAGATGATTCCGTTGATCGCCCTCAGCCCCTTGACGAGCGACTTGACCGCGCCGCTCTTGTAGGTGACGTTGACCAGGCCCGCAGCAGCGACTGGGCTCAGGGTGATGGTGATGGTCGTGGTCTTGCCACGCTTCGTACGAGCTGCCGCCGAGACCGTGACGATCGTCGCTGCCGGCTTCACGGAAGCAGTGCTTGTGGGCGTCGGGGTTGGCGTGGCGGTGGGCGTCGGGGTTGCCGTTCCACCGACCTGGATGAGGTTGCCCGTGACACCTGTGACCGTGCCATTGAGGTTCACCGCGGCCACGGTCGCACCCAGGTATTTGCCCAAGTCAGCAGTGGTCACGACATAGGTTGACGAAGTCGCGCCAGTGATCACTGCACAACTGGTCGTCGCGTTGGACGTGCAGCGCTGCCATTGATAGGTGTACGACGTCGGCTCGTATGCCCAAGCGCCAGACGATGAGGTCAGTGTCGCGCCGACGGCTGCAGTCGTCGGCGTGACGGCCGGAGCGGTTGCCAGAGTCGGGGTCTGTCCCGAGAGCACGCGTGCTACCTGCGCAGAAGCGCTCTGGGAAACCCACATGTTGCCGTCCGAGCCCTGGGCTATGCCGGTGGGCTTGGTCCCCGCCACGAGCGCATATGTCGACTGCAACGCTCCGGCAGCCGTAAGCACGGCAATCTGCGATGAGCCGAAGAGTGAGACCCACATGGTCGGGCCGGGGCCCTGGGTGAGCCACAGGGGGTTGGATCCCGCGGCGAGGCTGATCTCCAGAACGGTATTGCCCTGCAACTGAGCGATCTTATTGGCACCGTACTCGGCGATCCACAGGGTCGAGGCGACCGTTGTGATGCCGAACGGTCGCGAGCCTGCTGCCAGCGGGATCTCGGTGACCGCGCCGGATGACGTGATCTTGCCGATCTTGTCAGTGGCCGATTCGGTGAAGTACATGTCGTTGCTTCCCGTTGGCCCAGCAACGATGCCGTAGGGGACCGATGCTGCGGTGGGAATCGCGAACTCCGTCACTACCCCGGTAGTGGTGATGCGACCGATCTTGTT
>JBAYUM010000092.1:0-7801 GCA_041675125.1 Candidatus Nanopelagicales bacterium | reverse complement strand
GTCGACAACTGTCGAGTTGTTGTCGAAGTCGATCTCCCAGACTGCGCGCAGCAGGGTCTCCTTGGTGACCACGTAGCCGGCTCGCAGCATGAGCTCCTCCAGCAGCCGGAACTCCGTCTGCGTCAATTCGACTGGCTCGTCCTCGAACTTCACCAGGTGCCGAGCCTGATCCATCGAGATCGGTCCGCACTGCAGCACGGCATCGGTCTTCTGCGAGGGCATGGTCCGGCGCAGCACGGCTGCCACGCGCAGCACGAGCTCCTCGAGGCCGAATGGCTTGGTCACATAGTCATCGGCCCCGAGCCTCAGGCCGTTGGTGATGTCGCTGCGATCACCACGGGCGCTCAGCAGGATCACGGGTGTCTGGTGGCCGTCATTGCGGTGCTTCTCAAGCAGTTGGAATCCGTCCATCTTCGGCATGTTGATGTCGACGAGCATCAGGTCGACCGACTGCCGATGCAGGATCGTGAGCGCCTCGATGCCATCAGGCGCCAGCAGGGTGAGGTATCCGGACATGCTGAGCGCGTCGCCCAGGAGCTCGCGGACCCCTGGCTCGTCGTCAACGATCAGGATCGTCGGTCGGGACACGAGCACCTCCGCGGCGAATCTACCTTTCATGAGGGAAATCGCCGTGGCCTGTGCCGAAAACCGGGGCTTTCCCACAAAGTGCGCATTATTTTCACAGGGAATTCACAGGATTGGCGAGCAGGATTTGAGGCAGGACTTTGACCAGCAGGCGAGTCGGAAGCAGGAGCCATGCGAAAGCCAGCGACCATCACCGCGACAGCGGTCGGTGCGCTGATGGTCCTCGGCGGTGCCTCCACTGCGTTTGCCGCTGAATCCCCAGCGCCTTCGCGCTTGTCCATGTCTGCGATGAAGTCGCCCAGGCCAAGCGCTGGTGCGACGCATCAATCAGCGCTGCAGGCCTGGCAGGCTGCTCGAGAGGCCGAACGCGCCGCTCGCACTCAGGTGAACTCGGACTTCAAAGCTGCGGTCGACAAGGCGCAGGCGGGTTTCCAGACGGCGATCGCCGCGGCCAAGACTGCGGGCGACAAGGCTGCTGCGGTCATGGCCCGTCGATCTGCGATCACAAATGCCATCACCAGACGTCAAGAGGCCCTGAAGGCTGTCGTGCCTGCCGGACCTCGGCCGTAGGACTACACCACCACAACTCCATACAGATTTCATCCGCTCAATCGTTCACTGCAATGTGCGAGTGCTTTCTCCGGGGGGCTCAGCGCCTGAGCCCTTGATGATGAAGAAGCCCCGACCTCGCTGCGGTCGGGGCTTCTTCATGCTCAGGTCGTGAGTTCTGGGTCAGACTGCGTCGGATCCCCGCTCGCCGGTGCGTACGCGCACCACGGTCTCCAGGTGCGTCATCCAGACCTTGCCATCGCCGATGCGCTCCGTGCGGGCAGCATTCACGATGACATCGAGGATGCGCTCAGCATCCTCGTCGTTGACGATGACCTCGATGCGGACCTTGGGAACCAGGTCCACTTGGTACTCCGCACCTCGGTACACCTCGACGTGTCCGCGTTGACGGCCATGACCACTTGCCTCGGACACGGTCATGCCATGCACGCCGACTTCGCTGAGTGCCTGCTTGACCTCTTCGAGTCGAAAGGGCTTGACGATCGCTGTGATGAGTTTCATTCCTCTTCCGCTCTACTTCGGCTGACCAGGTCACGCAGTGGATGGCTCGAGCCAATACTTCCACCGCCGGCGACTCCTGCGAGGTCGTAGGCACTTTCTGCATGCAGGGTCGTGTCGAGGCCGGCGACCTCATCATCAGGATCAGCACGGAAGCCGATGGTCTTGACGATGACCGTTGCGATGATCCAGGTGACGATGAACGCATATGCAGCTGTGGCGAGTGAGGCGATGACCTGCTTGCCAAGGAGTTGGGCACCCCCGCCGAAGAACAGTCCGTCGGCCCCTGCGGTATTCGCGATGAGCGCGGCGAACAGCCCGATGCCGATCATCCCGACGAAGCCGCCGACCCCATGCACACCAACGACATCGAGCGAGTCGTCGAATCCGAAGCGGAACTTCTGGTGCACTGCCCAGGCGCAGATCATTCCTGCGGCAAGACCGATGACGAGAGCTCCCAAGGGGGTGACGAAGCCGCAGGCCGGTGTGATGGCAACTGCGCCGGCGACCGCCCCCGAGGCCGCCCCCAGAGTCGTCGCCCGGCCATCGCGCATCTTCTCGAATGCGAGCCAGGTGAGCGCGCCGCATGCGGTGGCGATCTGGGTATTGATCAGGGCGGTGGCAGCCAGGCTTGAGGCGCTGAGCGCAGATCCGGCGTTGAACCCGAGCCAGCCAAACCACAGCAGGCCAGCGCCCAGCAGTACGAGGGGCAGGTTGTGCGGCCGCATTGGATCGTGACGGAATCCGATGCGTCGACCGACCACGAGTGCCAGTGCCAGCGCAGATGCACCGGAGTTGATCTCCACGACGGTGCCACCGGCGAAGTCCAGCGCACCGAGACGGTCACTGATCCAGCCACCGGTTCCGCCCTGCAGCGCAAAGGTCCAGTGCGCGATGGGCACGTACACCAGCAGTGCCCAGGCGATCATGAACACGATCCATGAGCTGAACTTGGTGCGGTCGGCGATGGCTCCTGACAGCAGTGCGGTCGTGACGATGGCGAAGGTCAATTGGAACATCACGAACGCGAGCAGAGGTATCTGAT
Source organism: Candidatus Nanopelagicales bacterium (assembly GCA_041675125.1). Classification (GTDB taxonomy): domain Bacteria; phylum Actinomycetota; class Actinomycetes; order S36-B12; family S36-B12; genus UBA11398. Next base: position 5,103 of record JBAYUM010000092.1, on the reverse strand, counting down.
GACCCTGCGGACCGACGGGAACATTGATCGCATCGGTCAGGCCCATGTGGCCGAAGTCGCCGATGAGGCCCTGCCAGGAGTCCTGGCCGAAGGCCAACGAGAAGCCGACCAGCACCCACACGACCGTGATCACGCCCATCGCCGAGAAGCTCATCATGATCATGTTCAGCACGCTCTTCGAGCGCACCATTCCGCCGTAGAACAGGGCAAGACCCGGAGTCATCAGCAGCACCAGGGCTGCAGAGGTCATCACCCAAGCGGTGTCAGCGCCATTGATTGCCTGCATCGATCTCCTTCGGGGTGGGCCGATGAAGATCGGCGGGCGCAGTATGGCGCAGGGGTGGATTGACGGTCAGGGGCTCTCGACGCGGGTGCGGATGATGATCGGATCGGCATCCCGGAATCGCGAATTGGCGTACAACTGATTCCCGTCCTGCACCGTGAAGCCGGTGAGCGTGGGCTTGACTCCATCAAGGACGGTCGTGCACGGGGACTCCATCAGCAGGGCCCACTCGCGCTGGAGCAGCTGGTCCTGCAGCATGCCCTCGACATAGCGGTTGTGGGTCCCGACCGCCAGGAATCGCACCTTCTGGGCGATGAGCTCGAGGTTGGGCAGGATCACGTCGAGCTCGCGGCCCTGCAGATCGATATGCAGCAGATCGGTGGGCTCCTCGCTGGCCAGCAGGGTCTCCAGGGCCACGGTCGGAACCTCGATGTGGTCGAAGAACGCCCCTCGATAGTCCATCCGTGCGTCGGCGTCGGTGCTGACGGCCCCGCCCATGTCATCCTCGGTCAGCACCGGGAACTTCAAGGTGGTCTCCTCGTTCCAGCAGGCGGCCTGCACGACCTTGAGCTCGGCTGACGACGTCAACACCCGTTCCCTGACCTCTGCGCTGGAACCGACCAGGTGCTCGACGGCGATGTGGTTGTCGCGTGCGTGCTGGACTGCCCAGCCGGCGCGCATGGCGTCGGCCTCGACCGCAATGCCCAGGGCCTTCTTGCCCTTGCGCTTGGCCAGCTCAATGCCCATGACTGCCCACGGCGCCCATCCGGCACCGACTTCGACAATGCGGTAGCAGTCGCGCTCATTGTGCAGTGACAGCGCCAGGCCGACGTACTCCTCAGCCTCGGATCGGTAGCCGTCGGTTGGCACGGGCAGCCGATCGCTCGTGGTACCGGCCAACTCCTGGGGAGCCCAGGGGAGCATGGTGATGCGCGTGCGAACCCCAGCCCAGTCGACCCGGAAGACGCCCTCGTTGTCGGGTTTGTCCTCCGCGCGCATGCGCTGGAGCACCTGAACGACCATTTCGGGAGTGACGGGCAGGTGCAGGCCATTGCCGAACATGACCGCTGACACGGAGCCCTGCTCACGTGTCGCGGCCTCGTTTGCCCCCCGGATACGGGGCCATCGCACCGCGGAACGGTAGCCGATCAACGTGCGCTGTGTCGGCACATCCGCGACTTTGCCAGAATGTCGCGGTGGCCCCTCGCAATCTCGTGAACATCGAATCGGTTGCGAAGGCCTTCGGAGAGCGCCCCCTGCTCGACCAGGTCTCGCTCGGCGTGGGCCAGGGGGAGCGAATCGCGGTGGTGGGCCGCAACGGTGCAGGCAAGAGCACCCTGCTGCATGTGCTGCGCGGCAATGAGCCCGTGGACTCCGGCCGGGTGACGATCGGCTCGGATGTGCATGTCGAGCTCGTCTCGCAGGTCGACACTCCGGATCCGGACGCGACGGTGGCCAGTGTGGTGGTCCCCGATCGGCCGATTCATGAATGGGCCGGTGAGGCACGGGTCCGCGAGGTGCTCACCGGGCTGCTGGGCGGTTTCAGTGAGGATCTCCTGAATGTCCGAGTTGCCTCGATGTCCGGCGGTGAGCGTCGGCGGGTGCAATTGGCCAAGGCCCTCATCACGGACTGCGATCTGCTGCTGCTCGATGAGCCCACGAACCACCTTGACGTCGATGTCATCGCCTGGCTCGTGGATCACCTGAAGTCACGTCCCAAGCTGGCCATCGTGGTCGTCACGCACGATCGCTGGTTCCTGGACGCCGTGTGCGAGCGCACCTGGGAGGTCGTCCTGGGCAAGGTGGAGGAATACGACGGCGGGTACTCGGCCTATGTGCTGGCCAAGGCCGAACGTGATCGCCAGGCCTCGTCATCGGAGGCCCGCAGGCGCAATCTGCTTCGCAAGGAGCTTGCCTGGCTGCGCCGCGGCGCCCCGGCTCGGACCTCCAAGCCCAAGTTCCGCATCGATGCTGCCAATGAGCTGATCGAGGGCGAGCCGCCGCCACGCGACACGACTGAGCTGCTCGCCTTCGCGGGAGCACGGTTGGGCAAGTCGGTGTTCGAGCTGCAGGACGCGACGATGGAGGTTGCCGGGCGCACCCTGCTGGACCATGTCAATCTCAACATCGGGCCGGGGGATCGCATCGGACTGCTGGGTGCCAATGGTGCCGGCAAGACCTCATTGATCCGGGTACTGCTCGGTGAACTGCCTCCAGCACGCGGAAAGCTCGTGACCGGGGTGACGGTCAAGCCGGCATACCTGTCGCAGCACCTGGAGGAGCTCAATCCGGCCTGGCGGGTGCTCGAAGCCGTCGAGAAGGTCGCCTCCAGGGTCGAGCTCGGCAAGGGACGCGAGCTCACCGCCTCCCAGCTGTGCGAGCGGCTGGGCTTCGGTGCCGATGGTCAATGGACTCCCGTGGGTGACCTGTCAGGAGGCGAGCGACGACGCCTGCAGCTCACGCGGCTGCTCATGGGTGGGCCCAATGTCCTGGTGCTCGATGAGCCGACGAACGACTTCGATGTGGAGACCCTGACTGCCCTCGAGGATCTTCTCGACAGCTTCGCCGGGACCCTCATCGTGATCTCCCATGATCGATACTTCCTCGAACGGGTCTGCGATGACACCTATGCGCTCCTCGGTGACGCGTCGGTCACCCACCTCACCGGCGGGGTCGACGAATTCATTGCGCGCCGACGCGCAACCCGCGCGCTTCCGGCTTCCTCTGGGCATGCGGCGAAGAGCGCAACGAGTGCCGCCGAACGTCGCGTGATCGAGAAGGACATCGCTCGCATTGAGCGTTCTCTCGGTCGGCTCGATGAGCTCGAGGCCACGATCCACGGCCGGATGGCCGAGTCGACCACTGAGCACGTGCTGCTCGCGGATCTCAATCGGCAGCTGCAGGACATCTCGAAGAAGCGCGACGGGCTCGAGGCCGAATGGCTCATTGCGGCAGAGTCGCTGAGCTGACCGGCGCCACTAGACTGCACGGGTGAATCTGCCCACTCGTCGCATCGGCGACCTTGTCGTGACCTCTGTCGGCGTCGGCTGCATGCCCATGTCCTTCCCCGCCATGCTGGAGAAGCGCGATCAGGCCATCACGACCCTGCATCGGGCTCTGGATCTGGGTGTCACTCTCATCGACACTGCCAATATCTACGCACCTTCGTCCTCGACGATCGGGCACAACGAGACACTCGTGGCCGAGGCCCTGCGCACCTACACCGGAAGCGCCGATCTCGGCGCTGTGGTCGTCGCCACCAAGGGTGGCATCACGCGTGGCTCAGGCGGCACCTATGGATCCGATTCGAGCCCAGCCGCGCTGCTGGCCGCATGCGAGAAGAGCCTTTCATGCCTCGGGGTCTCGCAGATCCAGCTCTACCAGCACCACCGCCCTGACCCCGCACTCGACTACGCCGATCAGATTCGTGCGCTGCTCGCGCTGAAGGACGCCGGTCTGGTGGCCCGCATCGGCCTTTCGAATGCAAGCGATGAGCAGATCGACATCGCCATCGACATCCTTGGTGGTCCGAATGACGGCGGCGTGGTGTCGGTGCAGAACCAGTACTCGCCTCGCTACCGAGCCAATCGCGCGGCGCTGGATCGGTGCACTGAGCTGGGCATCGCCTATCTGCCCTGGTCGCCTCTTGGCGGGGCGTCGCAGGCGAGTGAGGTCGGATCCCGGTATGTGGAATTCGCCGAGGTCGGCAATGAGGTCGGCGCGACAGCCCAGGAGGTGGCACTTGCCTGGCTGCTCAATATCTCGCCGGTCGTGATCAACATCCCGGGTGCGACCCGGCCAGCGACGGTGGAGTCGATCGTGAAGTCCGCGACCGTGCAGCTCTCGGCCGAGCAGCAGGTGCGACTTGACGCCACTGTTCCGGAAACCGTGTAACGCCACCTCTCGAACTAGGTCATGTCATGAATGAAGCCCGTGAAGGCGAACGCAAGGTCCTGATCATCGGGGCTGGTTTCGGCGGACTGCGCTGTGCCCGCGAACTCGCAAGGACCCAAGGCGTGCATGTCACGCTGATCGATCGCAATCCGTACCAGCTCTTCGCTCCACTGCTCTACCAGGTTGCAACAGGTGGACTCTCCGAGGACGACATCGCCTATTCGGTTCGCGGTGCGATCCCTGGCGTCGACTTTCGCCGTGGTGACGTCGTGCGCATTGACATCGAACGCAAGAGCCTGCGCCTCGAGGACGGCGCGGTGCTCCCTTGGGATGAGCTCGTCCTTGCGACCGGCAGCACCGGAACGACCTTCGGTGTTCCCGGGGTCGCTGAGTACGCCTTGCAGATGAAGACCATGGCTCAGGCTCGTGAGATTCGCATCAGCCTGCTGAACACGTATGAGGAGATCGAGAACGGTCATCGCCCCAGGGAGCACCTGCGGGTCGTCGTTGTCGGCGGTGGGCCGACAGGGGTCGAGGTCACGGGTGCGGTTGCCGAGCTCCAGAGATCGATCAAGCGCGAGTTCCCCGATCTTGCCGATGCTGCCTCGGTGACGCTGGTCGAGGCCGGTCCTCGTCTGCTGCCGTCATTCACCGAGAAGTCGAGTGCGCATGCGAAGGCCGAACTCGAGCAGCTCGGTGCACGCGTGCTGGTGGATGCCTCGGTCGACCGCATGTATCCCAATGACGTGCACCTGAAGTCCGGGGAGGTGCTGACGGCGGGCACCATCGTCTGGGCTGCTGGGGTTGCTGCCCATGAGCAGTGGGCGACTCTCGGCGTCGCAGATCGCTCCAACCGCCTGCGAGTGCGCCCGACCCTCGAGCTTGTCGATGATGTGTGGATCATTGGCGATGCGGCCTGCCTTGAT
>JBAYUM010000091.1:0-7812 GCA_041675125.1 Candidatus Nanopelagicales bacterium | reverse complement strand
CTCGGCCGCGTCGTCGACCGCTTCGGCAAGGGCCTTCGTTCGGCCCCACGCGATGCATTGATCGCGGCCTCCGTCCCGCCGTCCGCATTCGGTCGCGCCTTTGGGTTTCACCGGGCCGGGGACAATCTCGGCGCCGTCATCGGACCGCTGCTCGGGCTGCTCGCTCTGTCCATGCTGAATGACAACCTGCGGGCTGCACTGTGGTGGGCGGTGATACCCGCAGCAATCTCCGCACTGCTGGTGCTGCTCGTGCACGAGCCAAAGCGAACGTCCACGAGCCCGACCAATGACGAAAGCCCACCAGCACATCCTGCGGCGAAGCATTCGCCCCTGCCCAAGGCGTTCTGGCGCGTAACGATCGTGCTGGTGCTGATCTCGCTGGTGAACTTCCCCGATGTTCTGCTGCTGCTGCGAGTCATGGACCTGGGCTTCTCCACTACGCAGGTCGTGCTCGCGTACGTGCTCTTCAACCTGGTGAACACTCTCTGCGCCTACCCAGCAGGTGCCATGACCGACCGTTGGCCGCGCCCTTATATCTACGCCGTGGGTCTTGGCGCCTTCGCGGCGGGCTACCTCGGTCTGGGACTTGTCGACAGTGGCCCCGGCGTGTTCATCTGCATCGCGGTCTATGGCCTGTTCCCTGCCTTCACCGACGGGGTCGGAAAGGCCTGGATCTCCTCGCTGGTGACGGACGAGCACCGCGGTCGGGCCCAAGGGGTCTACCAGGCGCTCACCAACGGCAGTATCTTCATCGCCGGACTCTGGGCCGGGCTGATGTGGACCCTGGGCGATGGGAACGGTGTGATCCCACTGCTGCTGTCGGGGTCCGTCGCTCTCATCGCAGCGCTGGTGATGGCCACCGCACGATGGTGGCTGCGCAGGCCCAGCACCACTGCCAGCTGATCGCCTCCGCGACCACCCCATCCATGCAGAAGCGAGCGTCTAGGCTCTCTGCATGACGACCTCGCGTTGGAGCATTGCATCGAGGAACTCGATGCTCAGTATCGGATCGCGCAACTCCTTCATGAGCATCGGCTCCGTGGGCTCGGCGTTCTCCATTGGATCAATCGGCTCCTTCGGCTCCCTGCTGTCGGTCGCCTCGTTCTTCAGTGCCGTGTCACTGATGTCGGGCGCATCAACCTTCGGTCTCATGACCTGGAAGGGTCATTCGAGAACCGGTAGATGAACATGTCCCCATTTCTTCGCGTCCCGAAGGCATTTCCGGCTCAAGGCGTGCAACCTATGGCGTGCGACTCAGCGCGAGGTTGATCAGGGGGACGAGTGCAGCATTCGCTCGCAGCCAGGCAGCAGGCAGTTGGACGGACGCTTGATTCAACACCCGTAAGCAGGCGAAGGCTCGGAGTCTGGGCTCTGGCTGCCTCCGGCATCGGCCTTGACGGCTACGACCTGTTCATCATGAGTGTCGCCGGACCGCTCATCGTCGTGGATATGGGGCTCGATCCCTGGCAGAAGTCACTGGCTGTCGGTGCTGCCGTGCTGGGGGCCGTGCCCGGTGCCCTGCTCTCGGGTCGCCTTGCGGACAGGCTCGGCCGTCAGACGATCCTGCGGCTCGACATCTTCCTGTTCGTCCTGACCGCCATCGGGGCTGCGTTCTCCTGGAATGTCTGGTCCCTCGTCGCCTTCCGCTTCCTTCAAGGAGTCGCGATCGGCGCTGAGTACCCGCTCAGCGCCTCGATGATCGCTGAGGTCATGCCAGTCAAGAACCGAGGCAAGTGGATGACCGGAGCCTTCTCGTTCCAGGCCCTGGGCATGGTTGGCGGTGCAACCATCGGCTTTGTCATCCTTTCGATCAATCCGGAGGTGAGCGCCTGGCGATGGATGCTGCTGAGCGGCGTGATTCCGGCGGCAGGTGTTGCGTTCCTGCGCATGCGCGTACCCGAAAGTCCACGCTGGGAAGCCAATCGCGGGAGCATCGAGCAGGCTGAGCAGGACACGACGTGGCTGACGGGACATCACCCCGAAGTCACTCCTGAAGACGTGAGCATCGCCGAGGCACTGGGCTCCGGACCGCAGCCACGAGCAGGGTTCAAGGAGCTCTGGTCGCCTGCATGGCGCCGAGCACTGATCTTCACCGCTGTCCCCTGGTTCCTCATGGACATCGCGCTCTACGGCGTTGGACTCTTCACTCCCTCGATTCTGCTGAGCCTCACGGGAGCATCCGCAAGCTCGGACACGACGTTCATCTCCGATGACATCGTTGCCACCCAGCAGGCCGCATTCACCGACGTCTTCCTCGTCGTCGGCTTCGCCATCAACATCCTGCTGGTCGAACGGGTGGGGCGCATTCGTCTACAAGTGGTCGGATTCATCGGCATGACGGTTGCGCTGACAACACTGGCTCTCACTGGGAAGGCTGGTCCAGAGGCCCTGATCCTGCTGGCCTTCATCGCGTTCAACACGATGCTCAACGCAGGTCCGAATGCGACCACCTACCTGCTGCCTGCCGAGGTCTATCCGACACTGATGCGAGCCACCGGCCATGGAGTCGCTGCTGCGACGGGAAAGACAGGAGCAGTCGTTGGCACCTTCCTGCTGCCACTTGCCACCGCTGAGTTCGGACTCTCGCCAAGTCTTGCCGTCATCGCAGTGCTGGCGTTGGTCGGCGCTCTGGTGACCTTTGCCTTCAGGATCGAGACTCGAGCGGACACGACCGAAACCGAGGCCGACAGCCCATAACGATCTGCACAGGTATCGGCGGGCATGAACTCCCTGGCCTGGCCCCAGCAGCCCAAGACATGCCATTCTGTGAACGGAAGTACCTGGGCGCCAACGAAGGAGCGACGATGAATCCTGACCAGTTGGACAGAATGCGCGAAGGCACCGGCTTCATAGCGGCACTGGATCAAAGCGGCGGAAGCACTCCTCACGCACTTGAACTGTACGGCGTGGATCCAGCCAGTTATTCGACTGAATCCGAGATGTTCCAACTCATGCACTCCTTTCGCACCAGGATCATCTCGAGTCCGTCATTCAGTAGCGCTCACATCTTGGGAGCCATCCTGTTCAAGCAGACCATGGAGAACACGGTTGATGGCGTTCTGACCGCTGACTACCTCTGGGATCAGAAGCACGTGGTTCCATTCCTCAAGATCGATAACGGCCTTGCCGAGATGAGCAATGGCGTGCAAGTCATGAAACCCATGCCCCAACTGGCCGAGTTGCTCGACAGTGCCAATCACCATCGAGTATTCGGCACCAAGATGCGCTCGCTGATTCATGATGCCGACGTCGGCGGTGTCGACCGGATCGTCGAGCAGCAGTTTCAGATCGCGCTAGAAGTGTGCTCGAAGGGACTCGTCCCGATCATCGAGCCCGAGATCGCAATCCACAGTCCAGGGAAGGCCCGGGCAGAAGGGCTCCTGCTCGAGGCTCTGTACTCCCAACTGGACGCCCTCGATCCTCAGCACAATGTGATGCTGAAACTGACCCTGCCTGACGTTGACGACTTCTACGAGGTTCTCGTCAAGCACCCGCGAGTCGTCCGGGTGGTTGCGCTCTCGGGTGGCTACACCCGCAGCGAGGCCAATGTGCTGCTTGCGAGAAATCACGGAGTCATCGCCAGCTTCTCCCGGGCCCTCACCGAGGGCCTTCGCATTGATCAGACTCCGGAGGAATTCGATCGGCTGCTGCTCACCGCCGTCGAGAGCATCGACGAGGCTTCCCGGACATAACCGACACTTCGACCAGACGACTGCCATGTGAAATATCTTCACTGCCCCAACGCCCTACCGCTCCAGCAAATGCGGGCTTACTGTGCTGAAGCGCCCGCCCTAAGGAGGAGTCATGGCTGAGATCGTGACCTTCGAATGGGATCGGGAGACGTACCCCGACCTGCCAGTGTGGATGCATGAGAAGAACTGCCAAGGCTGGTTCGTGTCCGGGATGCCAATGGTGAGCGAGCGAGGAACGCTGACCTTCGCGTTCATCAAGGAGGATGTCGCGATGCTGCGGAAAGCCCCTACCGAAAGCGCTTGAGTTCGCGTTGCTAGGCGCTAGCTCGACATATGCGAAAGCAAGTCATAGACGACGAATGCCGGCCACAGGATGGCCTCACCGATTGCCCAGACATGGAGCCAGAATCCATCTGCCTGTTGCCAGTAATACACCAATGCGCCGATCAGGCCCAAGCCATAAACCGCACCGGCACCGCCTGCATTGACATTCGATGACTTTGAATTTCCCGACATTTGGCCTCCCCCTGAGTGGGACGTCTCAAGTATGGCGCTCAGTGCTCGCCGATGCAGCACGATCGCAGCGATCAATTGCAGGAGTTGGCGGGCATAGTTCCTGACTCAGGTGTCCTTTTCGATCCTCCTTATTCGTCCTATCGTTGTACGACAGCCCGAAGGATCACCTGCGGGTCCATTTGCGAATGCAGAAGGAGATTGTCATGGCCTACTCCCTTACCTGCGCCGATACTGGCGCGCAATGCCCAGGCAGCTTCACGACCGAGGGCAAGGATGAGCTCATTGAGCATGTCATGCTGCACGCTCAGCGTGCCCATCCCGATCTCGCCAGCAACCCAGATATGGGGTCCATGGTCCAGAGCCTGATCAAGACGGTCTGACGCCGCGGCTCTTGTCCTATTGGTTGGGTGTGCCTACGCTGAGGATGTAGCGGCGTGAGCACACCCAACACACCAAGCCACAGCCCTTCTCCTGTCAAGGGGAGGTGGAGGCAATGAACATGCGCAGCACTCGGCACAGGATGGCCGACTTCATGTCCTTCCGCAGCCAATGGCTCCTGCTCGAGCTCTTCGGTCCAGCCGACTCGGAAAGCGAGCAGGATCCCATTCGCAGGCTGAAGCGGAAATACCATCGGCCGCCCTTCCAATAGATTCATCGGGCGTCAGGGGTTGTTCCAGAGTCCGAGAATCGGTCAGTTTTGACGCAATTCAGGGGAACTTCAGCTTGATTTCACCAAAATGGCACCCTGGCGTTAGGTATTTGACAGCCTTTAGTAGACACTTGTCTTCAGGTACAGACATATCAGCACCACAGTCCTGAGATGCCCGCCCTAATTTTCGGCCCCGGTCGAGAAAATGGCGGGCTTCGTAACATCTGAGCAAGTGCGCAGAATAAGGACGAAGGCGTGATTCCGCTGACCGCGTGAAGGACAAACTGTCCGCCACGTCTTTCGTTAAGGAGAATGTGCAACATGGCTCAAGGCACCGTTAAGTGGTTCAACGCAGAAAAGGGTTTTGGTTTCATCGAGCAAGCTGATGGCGGACCCGATGTGTTCGTCCACTACTCAGCAATCGATTCCGATGGCTACCGCTCACTGGAAGAGAACCAGACTGTTGAGTTCGACATCACGCAGGGACCAAAGGGTCCTCAGGCCGACAAGGTCCGCGTCATCTAGTTCAGACTTGAACACCAGAAGGGCCCAACCATCCGGTTGGGCCCTTCTGCTTTGCTGCATGAAGTCGCGAGCTCAGTCCATGGACTCTGCGATGAACCTCTTTGTTCGCTGGTCGACGGGTGCTGTGAAGAGTTGGCTCGTCGGGCCGACTTCGGCCAGCCGCCCGTGCAGCACGCCTGACGCTGACCGCTCTGCGGCCAGGAATGCCGTCCAGTCCGCTATCCGAGAAGCCTGCCTGAGGTTGTGGGTCACGAGCACGATCGTGTAATCGGCTGCCAGTTCGCTGATGAGCTCCTCCACCCTCACAGTGGCGAGCGGGTCGAGCGAAGATGTTGGCTCGTCCATCAAGATGGCTGCCGGAGCCACCGCTATGCACCGGGCGATCACCAGCCGCTGCTGCTGGCCACCTGAAAGGGTCATCGCGTGCTGCTTCAGGTCATGCTTGACCTCCTCCCAGAGCCCTGAGCGCACCAGGGCCTCGCGAACGATCTCATCGAGATTGCCGGGCTGATGATGAAGCCTCGGACCATAGGCCACGTTGTCATAGATGGATCTTGGGAAGACATTCGGCTTCTGGAAGACCATGCCGATCTGTCGGCGAATCTGAGTGGGGTCGACGTCTGGCCCATACAGGTCCCGGCCTCGAAAGGCGACCCTTCCCTCGATCCGAACCCCCTCCACCAGATCATTCATGCGGTTGAGCGTTCGCAGCAGTGTGGACTTCCCTGAACCGCTGGGCCCGATGATCGCGCTGACGCCTCGCTCGGGAATGTCGAGGGAGATATCGCTCAGAGCAGGAACGCCGCTGTAGGAAACCGAAAGCTCTCGGATCTCGAATGCCGAGGCAGCTGGCAGCATCAGGAAGGGCCCGAGATCTGCGCAACGCTGAAATTGGCGTCGATGGGGCTGATCAGGCGTGTCGTCAGCAAGGCCGTGATGCTCTGCACCAGCAGCAGCCCGATGAGGACGAGCAGTTGAATCTGCACAGCGAGCACTGGTGCGGCACCACCGAGCAGCATGCCCACGAACGCTCCAGGCAGGGTGACGAGCCCGGCACTCTTGGTTTGATCGAGGGTGGGAAAGAGCGACTTCTCCGCGGCGCGATGCGCGAATTCACGCCCTGCCTGGCGATAGGTCGCGCCGAGGGCGACGTATCCCTCGAAGATGGGGAACTGGTCCTTTACGTCATCGCGCAGTCGAAGACCCGCGAGTGACGCCGTTGTCATGGCACCACCGATCATCTGTGCGGAGAACGGTAGGAGCGTTTGGGCGCTGAACGACAGTGCACCTGTCAGCGCGACAATGACCACCGTGGCGCTCGCACCCATCAGGATTGCCAGCAGCACACCGAGGCGATCATGCGAATCACCACCGATGCGTCGATTGGCGGTATAGGCGGCAGCACCCAGCATGACTGCGAGGTAGACGAAGGCCCACTGCGGGTGAGTGAAGATCCAGGCGATCACCAGAGCGACCAGGATCAATTGGACGAGCGCCCGCAAGGCGGCAACCAGCATCTCCCCGCGGTAGCTCAGGCCGCCAAGGGTCATGGCACCCAGCGCAGCGGCAAGGAGCAACACCAAGGCGATCCCCGTGCGTACTACCTGCTCGTCCACAGGTCCATTGTGTCGTCAAGAACCAGCGGGTCTGCGCAATATGGTGACGACGAAATCTGCATCTGCTCGCCAGGGGCGCAGATCCCAGGTGGCAAAGCGATGCTCGAGCTCGAATCCTGCGCCTGCCAGATCCTGGTCGAATCGGGCGAGGTCATAGCGGTCCGCATGGAATCCGACAACGGCAAAGCCGTCAGGGACAAGGTGCTGGTAGACCCGAGTGAGCACCTGCTGCTCGGTGCCTTCCGCGACGAAGGCCATCACGTTGCCGGCAAGCACTGCCGCATCGAAGGGTTCTGCCTGACCAAGCGATGCCAGATCGAGTTCGGCAAGATCCGAGACCAGCCACACCGGCCCCGGATGATCCTCGATGGCAGCCTGGATCAAGGCCGGATCAGCATCCACGCCGACCACATCGTGCCCGCGGGCATGAAGGGCGGCACCTACTCGTCCTGGGCCGCAGCCTGCGTCGAGAATGCGGGCGCCTCGCTTGACCATGGCGTCGATGAGCCGGGCCTCCCCGTCAAGGTCATCGCCCTGCGCGGCCATTGCTCGGAATCTATCGATGTACCACTGCGAATGGCCTTCGGCCGTTTCGGTGAACCAGCGAGGTGGGATTGCCATGCTCACACACTAGAAGGCCCCAGTCTCCGATGTCGCTCAGACTGACGAAGGCGGCTGGACCCTCATGGGCCAGCCGCCTTCGTCGTTCAGGTACAGGTACTTGCTGCTTACTGCACTTCGGTGATCCTTGCCACGCCACCACTGACGTCGAACAGCACCGTGCCGACCGAGCTTGAGGACGGCCCGCACTCTG
>JBAYUM010000090.1:0-7815 GCA_041675125.1 Candidatus Nanopelagicales bacterium | reverse complement strand
TGGCGCGGACTCATCGTCCCGTTCCTCGCATTCCTGATCGAGGTGTTCGTCTTCACCTCGCTGTACCTCTGGCGCGACTACACCTGGTTCCGCTGGACCCTGGTGGTCGTCTTCGCAGTCGTCGCCGTCTGGGGATCCCTCATCCCACTCCTGCGCTGGATGACCACCCAGTACGTGTTCACCGATCGGCGCATCATCACGCGCCAGGGCCTGCTGACCAAGCAGGGCCGCGATATGCCGCTCGCCAAGACGAACAACGTCTCGTTCAGCCAGGGGATCCTTGGGCGCATGCTCAACTTCGGCAATCTCGACATCGATTCAGCCAATGCCGATGGCAGCCTGATCATCCGCGATGTGCCCGATGTGGAGAAGATCCAGCGCGATGTGTATCGCCTGCAGGAGGAGGACGACGCTCGTCGCAGGCGGGGCGGCAACTAGGCCGGTGTGTCCCGTGCCAGCGACGCTCCTACTTCCTCAAGTGGTCGCGGCAGCCAGCGATCCGCCACCTGCCGCTGCACCAGCCGACTGTGCGCACACGGCGTCTTGGCATCCCGATTCGGTAGGATCCGCGCATGGGTGAGATTCGCGCTCACGTGCTCGCACACGCCCAGGAGATCCAAAGTCTCCTGGGTCGGCGGCATGCCCTTGATATCAAGGTGTTCGGATCGGTAGCACGCAACGAAGACTCCGAAGGCTCTGACGTGGACTTCCTCGTCGAATTTGGTCCCGGAGCCTCAATATTGGATCAGGTCCACCTTGAGCTCGATCTTCGGGCTCTCTTGGGTTGCGATGTGGATGTCGTCCCTGTGGGTGGGCTCAAAGCTCGGGACGGGCACCTGCTTGCCGAGGCCGTTCCTCTGTGACCCGTGGCGACGATCTGAGGGTCCTCGACATTATCGAGATTATCGAGGCGTGCGTATCGCTCTCGGATGTTGTGAACTCCCGCGGGTCGGTCAATGAGGAGATTCTCCTGCGTGCAGCCGAACGCCTGCTGGAGATCATCGGCGAAGCCGCCACGAACTGCTCACCATCGTTCAAGGCTCAGCACCCGGCAATTGACTGGGAGGGGATCTCCGGGCTGCGCGTTGTACTCGCACATCACTACCACCGCACCCAGCCGGAACTGATCTGGCAGTTCGCATCCGTTGAGGCACCTCAGTTGAGCCTTGCACTTCGGAACTGATTGCAACACGGGGAACGCCCAGGACGTCGCTGCAATCACCGAGAACTGAAATCAACGCACCTCAGAATCATGCTCAGCGTGGACTGGGGTCAGACAGCATCGCAGGGGCCTCTTCCGAGAAGGCCGTCGTCATGACGAGCGTGGTCGGGCGCCCTCAGACGCCAGGCAAGATCTAGATCAGTGTCGACGCGTCGCGCTCGGCAAGCTCGCGATCGGCTGGATCATCAGGCATCGCAGGGAACACCCACTTGCGATAGCTCCAGAAGCGAAAGAGCGTACCCAGGCCCAGGCCGATGACATTGGCACTGAGGTTGTCCGCGAGGGCGCTGGTCAGGCCGAGCGCATAGTGACTGAGCCATAGGCAGCCCACCGAGATCAGCATGCCGACGCCGTTGAGCAGGAAGAACATCAGCAGTTCACGGCTCATGTGAGTGCGGCCGCGATCACGCCAGGTCCAGTAGCGATTGCCGAAATAGGCGACGACGGTTGCGACGGCGACACTGACGACCTTGGCGCTGATCGGCCGGTCGAACATGGGGCCCTGGCCTCCTGCGAAGCGCAGCAGGTTGAACAGTCCGATGTCGACGACGAGTGCGGTCAGCCCGACGGCACCGAACTTGGCCACCTCGTGGAACAGGGCGCTGAACTGGTCGCGGAATGCGCGGATGCCACGGACGACGAGATTCACGTCGGAGGTCGCTGGCACCGGTGAAGCATAACTGTCGGTCCTGTGCATGCCGACGCAGTTCGTGCGGCCGTTCCACGGGTAGGTTGGGCCAGTGACACGACGTGATGGCGCCCCGATCGTGGGCATGATCGGCGGCGGGCAGCTGGCGCGAATGACCGCTGAGGCAGCCACTGCGCTCGGCATCGGCTTTCGCGTCCTCGCGTCCTCCGCTGACGATCCTGCGGCGCAGGTGGTGCATGACGTGCGCATCGGCGCCCACGATGATCCTGAGGCGGTGCTCGCCTTCGCGCAGGGCTGCGATGCGGTCACCTTCGATCATGAGCACGTGCCGGCCGACATCTTGCTCGCGCTCGAGGCCAAGGGCATCGCCGTGCGACCGGGTCCAGGCGCTCTGGCCCATGCGCAGGACAAGCTGCACATGCGCGCAGCGCTCTCGGCGCTCGGTGCCCCGTGCCCGGCCTGGGCGCTGGTGCAGTCGCCCGGGGAGGTCGACGCCTTCGCTCATGAGCATGGCTGGCCGGTGGTGCTGAAGACCTCCCGCGGTGGCTACGACGGCAAGGGCGTATGGGTGGTCGATGGCCCCGAGGAGGTGCTCACGGTCATGTCCTCGCCGCTTGCCGCCGACTCGCAGTGGCTGGTCGAGCAGTTCGTGCCCTTCGTGCGCGAGCTCTCTGCCCAGGTCGCTCGCTCGCCGCATGGCCAGGCGGTGGCCTATCCGATCGTGCAGACCAAGCAGGTCAATGGCATCTGCTCAGAGGTCATCGCCCCTGCGCCAGGCCTTGACGAGCAGCGCGCACTGCAGGCCCAGGAGGTCGCCCTGCGCATCGCCCGCGATCTCGGGGTGGTTGGCATGCTCGCCGTCGAGCTCTTCGACACGGGCGATGCGATCCTGGTCAATGAGCTCGCGATGCGTCCGCACAACTCCGGGCATTGGACGATCGAGGGCGCGGTCACCAGCCAGTTCGAGAATCACCTGCGCGCGGTGCTCGACCTGCCGCTGGGTGATCCATCCCCGCGAGCAAGCAGTGTCGTGATGGTCAATGTGCTCGGCGGGACGGTCGGCGAGCTCTACTCGGCCTACCGTCATGTGCTCGCGCGCGATCCCGAGCTGAAGGTGCACCTGTACGGCAAGGAGGTCAAGCCCGGCCGCAAGGTGGGGCATGTGACGCTCCTGGGCAATGATGCTGACGACCTGCTTGCGCGCGGGCGCCATGCTGCCGACTACTTTTCAGGTGTCATCGATGAATGAGGGAGACAACATGGATGCGCAGCCGTTGGTCGGCATCTGCATGGGCAGTGATTCCGACTGGCCGACCATGCAGGCCGCTGCCGATGCACTGGACGAGTTCGGCGTCGCCTACGAGGTGAACGTCGTCTCGGCGCACCGCATGCCGATGGAGATGGTCGAGTACGGCAACACCGCGGTTGCGCGCGGCCTGCGCGTGATCATCGCCGGCGCCGGGGGAGCAGCGCACCTGCCAGGCATGCTCGCCGCACTCACGCCCATCCCGGTGGTCGGTGTTCCCGTGGCCGTGGGCTCCCTGGATGGCATGGACTCATTGCTGTCGATCGTGCAGATGCCTGCCGGTGTGCCCGTCGCGACGGTGGCCATCGGCAATGCACGCAATGCCGGGCTGCTCGCAGTGCGCATGCTGAGCATCGCCGACGATGATCTGCGCGACTCGATGGTGGAGTTTCAGGCTGAGTTGAACAAGGCCGCGAAGATCAAGGGCCAGAACCTCAAGCGCTCCTGAGGCTTGGGGGCTCCTGAGTCCTAGGCATTGGGTCGGCCCAATGCCCGGTAGGTGAATCCGGCCTTGCGCCAGGCTGCCGGATCCAGCGTGTTGCGGCCATCGATGATGTGCCGGGAGTTGACCACCTTGGCAACCTCCTGCGGATCCAGCTCGCGATACTCGGTCCACTCCGTCACATGGATGATCAGGTCGGCGCCCTTGAGCGCAGACATGACGTCCTGCTCATAGGTCATGTTGGGGTAGACCCGTGCGGCATTGGCCAGCGCCTTGGGGTCATGCACCTTCACCCGAGCGCCAGCGTTGTCGATCGACACGGCGATGTCCAGGGCCGGTGAATCGCGCACGTCATCGCTGTTCGGCTTGAACGCTGCGCCGAGCACGGTCACGCCCTTGCCGGCAAAGGATCCGCCGAGGGTGGCCAGGGCCAGGTCGACAGTGTGGGAGCGGCGCCGCAGGTTGATCTGGTCGACCTCGCGCAGGAAGGTGAGCGCCTCCTCGGCACCGATCTCGCCGGCCCGTGCCATGAACGCCCGAATGTCCTTGGGCAGGCAGCCACCGCCGAAGCCGACCCCGGCCGAAAGGAAGCGATGCCCGATGCGCGGGTCGTAGCCGATCGCCTCGGCCAGCTGCGCCACATCAGCGCCAGCGGCCTCGCACACCTCGGCCATGGCGTTGATGAACGAGATCTTCGTGGCCAGGAATGAGTTCGCTGCGACCTTGACCAGCTCAGCGGTCGGGAAGTCGGTGACCAGGAACGGCGTGCCGATCGCGAGCAGCGGCGCGTAGACCTCGCGCAGCAGGTCCTCGGCACGCTGGCTGCGCACGCCGACCACCAGGCGATCGGGGCGCAGGGTGTCCTCGACCGCGAAGCCCTCGCGCAGGAACTCCGGATTCCAGGCCACCTCGACGCCCGGAGCAGCGATCTTCGCAAGGCGCTCGGCGATCACGTTGGCCGTGCCGACCGGAACAGTGGACTTGCCGACCACCAGGGCGCCGGGGCGCAGATGCGGTGCCAGCGCCTCGATCGAGCCGAAGACCTGGGTCATGTCCGCTCGCTGGGCACCAGCCAGCTGTGGCGTGCCCACGCAGGTGAAGTGGATGTCCGCGAAGGCGGCGGCCTCCTCGATGGAGGTGGTGAAGCGCAGCCGACCAGCGGCGATATTACTCGCGAGCACCTCATCGAGGCCGGGCTCGTAGAAGGGCACCTCGCCGCGCTGCAGGATGGCCACCTTCTGCGGGTCGACATCGACGCCGATGACCTCGAAGCCGAGTTCGGCCATGCATGCCGCGTGGGTTGCGCCCAGATAGCCGGTGCCGATTACTGAGAGGCGCAATGTCATGCCGCAAGGCTACCGATACGCATGATCGCTGCACGTCTACGCTGACCTCTGTGAGCAATCCGCTATCCATCGACAAGGGCCAAGGACGCAAGATCAGGCGCGGGCCCGTTCCGGGGCTGCCCGAGGGCGTGACGATCAAGCTCAGGGCGAATTCCTGGCTGGTGAAGTCCAAGGATGTCCAGGGCCTGCAGCAACTGGCCGTGATGGTCGTCGGCGGACCGCCGATCACCCGCATCGACGTGCGCCTCAAGAGCTGGACCCCGCCCAAGGGCTGGAGCGGCACCCATCAGCTCGGCGGCCTGACCTCGGTCTGGCTGCACGGCTTCGGCGACGGCATCCTGCTCGAGCTCGTTGCGGCGGAGAAGACCGACCCCGGGCTCCTGCTGGCGGGGGCTGCTCGCATGCTGGCCCCCACGCCGACCCTCGGCATCGGTCCCATGCTGAGCTTCGCGCCCGGACTGCCGGCGAGCGCGGCCGCACTCGTCGGCGATCTGCACGACATCGTGCTGCCGACCGATCGGGCCCATGTGCACCTGCGCCGCTGCGACACGCTGATCGCGTCATCTGAGGTCTCGGTCGACTCGATCGAGCGCACTCGCACGGTGATCATCGACGAGGATCGCCCCACCTGGGTCGTCGGCGGCGTCGAGCACGAGGTCTATGTCAATCCGCTGGTGCATCGACCCGTCGGGCGTCGCTCGACTGGCTCGCAGGCCATCGCCATCGGATCGGTGCAGGCCGGCGAACTCGTGATCGAGGGCCCGGGCGTGCACATCAGGACCGTGGAGGACCTCTCCGGTCTCGATGTGCAGTCGCTGCTCGAGGTCGGCGCCGTGCAGGGCTCGGTCGAGCTGCCGGCTCGCTGGCGTGCACAGCTGGAGGCCTGCGGGCTCATCCTCGGCACCGGTGGCTTCCCGACCGATGACCTCGCATGGCAGGTGGAGTCGGTGCGCACCCGTCGCCATGCCCTGCGTGCGCACACCCCGGCTGCGGCCCTCGATGCCTGGCCCACTGTGTCGGTGGTGCTGGCGACCCATCGTGACCGCTTCATCGACCATGCTGTCCAGCAGCTCGCCCGTCTCCGGTATCCAAATCTGCAGGTGGTGATCGGGCTGCACGGCATCGATGTCGATCCGGCCCGCTTCGCCGCCATCGGCCATGAGACTGTCGTCAAGCGGATCGACGCCGATGTGCCGTTCGGCAGTGCCCTGCAGCAGCTGAGCCAGCGTGCCGAGGGCGAGGTGATCACGAAGATGGACGACGATGACTTCTACGGCCCCGAGCACATCTGGGATCTGGTCATCGCACGGATGTACTCGGGTGCCGCGCTGGTGGGCAAGGCCCTGGACTGGATCCATGTCGAATCGGTGAACACCACGGCCTTCCGGCCGGAGTTCGCGGCCGAGAGCTATGAGCCATTCGTTGCGGGCGGCACGATGATGATCTCCCGCGCGGACCTCGATGCAGTCGGCGGCTGGCGTCCGGTGCCCAAGTCGGTCGACCGGGCCATGATCGATCGGGTGCGGGCAGCAGGTGGAGCGATCTACCGCACCCATGGCCTTGGCTATCTGTATGAGAGGCGCGGGGAGGGTCATACGGCAACGCCGAATGAGGAGCACTTCCTGACCAAGACCGCCAAGACGTATGAAGGGCGCATCGAACACGAAGTTTTCGGGACGGGTGCATGACTTCGGCTCCAATGCCGAGCCTGCCTCGCGTGAGCGTGATCATGCCGGTGCTCAACGAGGAGCGTCACCTCAGGTCGGCAGTGCTGCAGATCCTCGAGCAGGACTATGCCGGTGAGCTCGAGATCGTCATGGCCGTTGGCCCGTCCAAGGACCGCACGCGAGAGGTCGCCGATGATCTCGCCCAGCAGTACGGGAATGTGCTCGTCGTCGACAATCCGACCGGCAGGACGCCAGCAGCCTTGAATGCCGCCATTGCGCAGGCAAGCGGCGAGGTCGTCGTGCGCGTCGACGGGCATGCGCTGATCCCGCGCGACTATGTGTCCTGCGGGGTTGCGACCCTGCAGGACACCGGTGCCGACAATGTCGGCGGGATCATGGCAGCCACGGGATCCACGCCCTTCGAGGATGCCGTCGCCCGGGCGATGACCTCGAAGTTCGGCGTCGGCGGAGCGGCCTTTCACGTCGGCGGAACCGCTGGTCCGGCACTGACGGTGTACCTGGGCTGCTTTCGCGCCTCGGCGCTTGCGCGCGTGCAGGGCTATGACGAGACGATGGAGCGCGCGCAGGACTGGGAGATGAACCTGCGCATCCGCCAGTCCGGCGGGGTGGTGTGGTTCACGCCGACCATGCAGGTCGAATACCGTCCGCGCCCCAATGTGCCAGCGCTGGCCAGGCAGTACCACGACTACGGGCGCTGGCGCCGCGAGGTGGCCCGCCGCCATCCCGACACGATCTCGCTGCGGTACCTCGCCGCTCCGATGGCGGTGCTGGCGATCATCATCGGGCTGGTTGCCGGAGTCGTGGGACTGGCAGTGGGCATCACCTGGCTGACGCTCATCGGGTTCGCCATGCCCATCGGCTACCTGCTCGGCAATCTGGGTGCATCAGTGGCGAGTGCCCTGGGCCGCCCACGGCTGTCCTTCAAGGCGATGCTGAGCCTGCCGGTCGTCTACGCCACCATGCACCTGGCCTGGGGGCTGGGATTCTGGCGCGGAGCGGATCGCGCATGAGGCTGTTCGGCAGGCGTCGGCTGCGCTGGACAGTGCTGACCGCCGCACCTGCAGGCAAGGCCGGTGAGCAGTGGGGCGACACCTGGTTCGCCCGCGATCTCGTGGCCGCACTGCGCAGCCAGGGCCAGGACGCCCATGTCGTCTCGCGCCAG
>JBAYUM010000089.1:0-7882 GCA_041675125.1 Candidatus Nanopelagicales bacterium | reverse complement strand
TGGGCCATGATCCGCATCTCGATCTGGCTGTAGTCGGCGGTCATGAGCGAGGCGAAGCCCGCACCCACGACGAAGGTGCCGCGGATGCGCCTGCCGGCCTCGGTGCGGACCGGGATGTTCTGCAGATTGGGGTCGGATGAGGAGAGCCGCCCAGTTGCCGCGACGGTCTGGTGGAAGGTGGTGTGGATGCGCCCTGACGCATCAATCAGCGGCAGCAGGCCATCGACGGTCTGGCGCAGCTTGGAGCGATCGCGCCAGTCGAGCAGCGCCGCCAGGAGCGGGTCATTGGTCTGCGCATAAAGGCCTTGGAGCGCCTCAGCATCAGTGGTGTAGCCCGTCTTGATCTTCTTGGTCTTGGGCAGTCCGCGATCAGTGAACAGGATCTCCTGCAACTGCTTGGGCGATCCGAGATTGAAGGGGCGGCCGACGAGCTGGTGGGCGGTCTCCTCCGCGCGCTTCATGTCGAACGCGAACTGCGATGACAGCTCTGACAGCAGCTCAACGTCGACTGCGATGCCGACATGCTCGAGCCTGGCGAGCAGCACGGTCAATGGAATCTCGACATCGAGCAGCAGTGACTTCTCTCCCTCGCTGTCCAGGCGCTCATCGAGCAGTTCGGCCAGTTCGGAGATCGCGACAGCCTGATCCGCCAGGACGCCGAGGTCCTCCTCGGTCTCCAGGGTCAGCTGCCCGTCGTCTGCCTCAGCGGCAAGCTCACGCCCGAGGAACTTGTTGACCACCGGCTCGAGCGCATACGACCGCTGCCCGGGCGCCGCGAGATAGGCCGCCAGCGCAGTGTCCATGACGATGCCCGCAATGGCCGCACCCTGCTCGAGCAGTGCCAGATAGGGGCCCTTGAGGTCATGGCCGATCTTGGCCACCGACGCATCGGCCAGCCAGGCGAATGCTGCGGTGCGGGTCACGTCGCTGCCCAGGTCAAGCACCCCGAGCTCGCCGGCGCTGTCCCGCACCGCCATTCGACCGAGCACCCCTGTCCCCCGGCCCCAGGCTCCGGCGAAGGCGATCGACACCGGTGCCTGCAGGCTCGAGAGCCAGGCCGATGCCCGGTCATGGCCGATCGACTGCGCCTCCACGACCTCGCGAGGCGCCGCATCGACAGGCGCAAGCTCCGCCGACTGCAGCACGGAGATGCGATCACGCAGGGCACGGAACTGCAGGGTGTCGAAGAGCTGATCCACCTCGGCTCGGTCGAAGCCGGCAAGTGAGCAGTCATCGACATGCAGGTCCATCGGGACATCGCTGTGCAATTGCGTGAGCTCACGATTCAGCAGGACCTGTGCGACTGAGGAGCGCAGCGCCTCACCGACCTTGCCCGAGACCTTGTCGCAGTTGTCGATCAAGGCACCCAGACTGCCGTATTCGACGATCCACTTGGTTGCGGTCTTCTCGCCGACACCGGGGATGCCCGGAAGGTTGTCACTGGGGTCACCGCGCAGCGCAGCGAAATCCGGATACTGCGTGGGTGTCAATCCGTACTTCTCGACGACCGCGGACGGCGTCATCCGCGCCAGGTCGGACATTCCCTTGCGGGGATACAGCACAGTGGTGTGGTCGTCGACCAGCTGGAAGCTGTCACGGTCACCGGTGACGATGAGCACTTCGTACTCGTCCGCCTCGGCCTGCTTCTTGAGGGTGGCGATGATGTCGTCGGCCTCGAAGCCATCGACTTCGAGGATCTTGACTCCGAGGGCGCGCAGCACCTCCTGGATCAGCGGGACCTGGCCCTTGAAGGGCTCGGGCGAGGATTCACGATTGGCCTTGTAGGCCGGGAACATCTCCGACCGGAAGGTCTTGCGCGAGACATCGAAGGCAACCGCGACATGCGTGGGCATCTCGTCGCGAATGACATTGACCAGCATCGAGGTGAATCCATACACGGCATTCGTGGGCTGCCCGGTGGTCGTGGAGAAGTTGTCGACCGGCAGGGCGAAGAAGGCTCGGTAGGCCAGCGAGTGTCCATCCAGGAGCATCAGGCGACCGGCAGGCATAACGCGATCCTAGAGGCGGCCGGCACTCAGAGCGGCTCGCCTGCTGATGTTGCCGAGGCAAGCACCTGGGTCGACGCTTCGGCCAGCGTGATGCGCTCGTCCATCGCCTTCTTGCGGAGCAGGGAGAATGCCTCTGCCTCGGTCAGATCGAAACGCGCCATCAGCCAGGTCTTGGCCTCGTCGACCACATCGCGGGCCCTGACCCTGGCCTCCAGCCCGTCGACCTGCTGCTCCAGCTCGAGCAGCTGCATCCAGCGGGCCACTGCGAGCTCGATCGCCGGACCCAGATCGGAACGGCTGAAGGGCTTGACGATGAAGCCGAGGGCTCCTGCCGCGACCGCGTGCGCCACGGTCGCACGCTCGCTGAAGGCAGTGACCATGACGACCGGGGCTATTCGCGCATCGACGATCTCCTTGGCCGCAGAAAGACCGTCGCGAACAGGCATGGCGACATCCATCAGCACCACATCAGGCTGGAGTGCAACCGCCAACTCGACTGCGACCTCGCCGTTGAAAGCCTGGCCGACGACTGCATAGCCCAGCTCCTCGAGCATCTCCACCAGATCCATGCGGATCAGTGCCTCATCCTCTGCAACGAGGACACGGATCAGTGGGGAGGACACACGGATACCCTAGAGGTCGCGTTCGAGCGCACCGATAGTCTTCTCGTCGCGCCCCGGTACCCCAACCGGCAGAGGGAGCCGACTCAAACTCGGTCCAGTGTGAGTTCAAATCTCACCCGGGGCACTCCACTCGGTCTTCTGACAACGTGAAGGGGCCTCGACCGGATTCACGATCCCGGTCGAGGCCCCTTCAGGTTGCTCAGGCCTTCGGGCGCCAGTCCGGGAACAGGTTCTTCTCGAGTGCCAGCGGCTGGGCATCGATGTTCTGGCGCTGCATCGCGTCCGCCTCCGATGAGGTCACCAGCCAGGCAACGGCCGCGCCGACGGCTGCCGGCGGGCCAGCCCATGCCGGATCGAAGCCGAACTCCTCGACATCGAGTGAGTTGCGCTCGGTGAGGACGAAGCCGGGATTCACATTGAAGGCGCGGATGCCCTGATCGCGATGCTCGGCCTGGATGCTGCCGACCAGCGTGTGGCCCGAGGCCTTGCCGATGCGGTAGCCAAGGCCGGGCTTGCCGCCCTCGGGGTAGAACTCGTAGCCGGCACCCGAGGAGATCGTCACGAAGGTTCCATGACCCCTCTCGATCATGCCCGGCAGCAGCTTCTGCGCGATGCGGATCGGCGCGACACCATGGGCCATGACGAACAGCGGGTACTGCTCGATAGGGGTTTCCAGGATCGAGTCCATCAGGCCAGGACCGATGTGCCGACCGTTGTTGACGACGACATCCACACCGCCCCATTCGGCGAGCAGTTGGTCGCAGGCGGCCTCGACTGACGCCAGGTCAGTGAGGTCCATCTTGAGCGCCAGCGACTTCTGGCCGCGCTCCTCGACCGCCTGGCAGGTCTCCTCGACGCTGCCCGGCAAGGGGCGCAGGTCCTGCTTGTGGACGGTCTGCGAATGCTCGGGGGTCGGGTCGCCTGCGCGCAGGGTGCGGGCGGCGATGGCGACATCGAAGCCATTCTCAGCGAGTGCAAGGGCGATGGCTTTGCCGATTCCGCGGCTGCCACCGGTGACGAGTGCCTTTGGGGCCATGATCTCTCTCCTTCAGTTGTGGAGAAAGGTACCGAGATGCTTTCGATACGTCCCAGGATTGCTGAACTTCGTTACTCCTGGCAGACCTTCTCGATGGCCTTCAACCCCTCGATATCGCCGTTTGCCAGACCCGCCCTCGTGTCGACCTGGCCGTACATCACGTTGCCTGGATCAGTGCTGTCGGCCAGGCCCAGCGCGTGGCCCATCTCGTGCAGGATCAATGCGTATTGACGAGCGGCGTTGACCGATGCGATGTAGTCGGCGCTCATGGCCATGTACCCGCCCACGATCTCCTTGGAGCCTGGGTACACAAGGTTGGGAGAGGCGAATCCCACCACCGTCTTGGTGATGCGATCGGAGTCGGCATCGGGCACGAAGTAGATCGCGATGTTGCGGTTGATGTCCGCCACTGGCGTTACCGTCGATTTCGCGTTGTCGAATGCCACTGGCGCCTCGCCTCCGTCGACGAAGGTGTAGCCGGCCGCCTGGCCCCAGGCAGCGAAAGCCTGGGCGACCTGTGGCCTCACCTTGCTCGCGATCTCCGGTGGAAGATTGTGCATATCGGTCGTCCAGCTGATCGGGGTGCTGCAGACCGCCCAGCCGCTGGAGTTGTACGTGCTGTCCGTATAGATGGAGCCGACGCGCGAGGTGGCAACCGCGATCAGGCTCGTGGTCAGGACTGCGCCGATGGTCGACAGGATCGTCGCGAAGGGGCGACGGCGGTAGGTGAGTCGATAGGCACGCTCCGGGCGACTCCACCGGCGTCGACGCTGGCCATCGGGCCGGTAGTCGCGAGGCCGACGCAGCGGATGGGTGCCATCCCGCCTGTCGTAGCCACCCTCGCCATTCACATCTCGATGATATGCCTTGACCAGGCCAATGGTGTGACCTAGACCACGTTCAGCTGGGCCTTGATCTCACTGATGCGACCCAGCAGTCCATTGACGAAGGATGAGGATTCTTCGGTTGACAGGTCCTGCACGAGGGCCACTGCCTCCGATATCGCCACGGCATCAGGGATCTCTTCACTCCAGATGATCTCGAAGGTGCCGATGCGCAGCACCGCCCGGTCAACGGCGGGCATCCGGTCGAGCGTCCAGCCCATCGAGTAGGTGCTCAGGATCTCGTCGATCTGCTCCTGGTGCGCGGCAACGCCCTCGACGAGGGTCTGCACATACGCGTTCAGTTCAGGCTCATGGTCGGCAGCGCGACGTTCGATCTGGGTTGAGAGCACTGCGGGAGCGCTGCTGCCACGGAGGTCTGCTTCGTACAGGACATCGAGTGCCCGCTTGCGCGCCTTGCTGCGAGCAGCCACTAGTCGTTCACGCGACCAAGGTATGACCCATCGCGAGTGTCAACCTTGATCTTGGTGTCTGATTCGATGAACAGTGGCACCTGGATCTCAGCGCCGGTCTCAAGAGTCGCCGGCTTGGATCCGCCGGTTGACCGATCGCCCTGAACGCCGGGCTCGGTGTAGGTGATCATGAGCTCGACGTTTGCCGGTAGGTCGACGATGATCGGCGCGCCGTTGTGCACCGAGACATTCGCCGTCTGGTTCTCGAGGAGAAACTTGCGGGAGTCGCCGACGACGGCATCGGGCACCTGGTACTGCTCGAAGCTCACTGAGTCCATGAACACCCAGTCCTCGCCGTCGCGGTAGAGGTACTGCATGTCGCGACGATCAACGGTCTCGACCTCGACCTTGACGCCGGCATTGAAGGTCTTCTCGACAACCTTGCCCGAGAGCACGTTCTTGAGCTTCGTGCGCACGAATGCGCCACCCTTGCCCGGCTTGACGTGCTGGAACTCGACGACGGTCCAGAGCTGTCCGTCGAGATTGAGCACAAGGCCGTTCTTGAGATCGTTCGAGGTTGCCACGCGATTCACTCCAGGTCTCTGCCACCCGCAAGGGCGTGGCTTTGTTGTTCGGCGATCTTACTGTCAGTGGCCTGCACGCGAATCCGGCCCTTGGCCGATGTCCGAATCGCAGGATTTGCTCACCGGCGACTAGCGCGCAAGGAGCCTGGACACCTGCTCGATGGCCAGGCGGTAGGAGTCAGCGCCGAAACCGGCAATGGTCCCGGTCGCCACCCCGGAGATCACCGAGTTGTGACGAAACTCCTCGCGTGCCGAGGGATTGGAGATGTGCACCTCGATGAGGGGCGTCGTCAGCATGGCGCAGGCGTCGCGGATGGCGTACGAGTAGTGGGTGAAGGCTGCGGGATTCAGGACTACCGGCACCTGTCGATCTGCCGCCTCGTGCAGCCACCCGATGAGTTCTGCCTCGTCATTGGTCTGTCGGACCTCGGCGGACAGTCCGCAGCCCTGTGCGTAGGACACGCAGAGCTCGGACAATTGCGCGAAGGTCGTGGTGCCATAGACATCAGGCTCACGCGTGCCAAGCCGATTCAGGTTCGGCCCATTGAGCACGAGCACGGTTGCGGACATTGGGCAAGCCTAATGCGCTCAGTGCTGGTCCGAGCAGATCGCCTCGTAGGCCGCTCGCAGGAGATCGGGATCAGGCCCGTCCCATGCCACCGGTCGACCGATCCCTTCGAGCACGACAAAACGGATGACTGATCCACGTGTCTTCTTGTCCATCTGCATGGCCTCCATGAGGCTGGGCCACTCGCCGGCCCGGTAGGTCGTCGGCAGCCCGAGGCTTCGCAGGATGGAACCGTGCAGATCAGCATCCGCATCGCTGAGACGTCCGCCCAGGCGGGCGAGCTCGGCGACGAAGCACATGCCGACGCTGATCGCCGATCCGTGGCGCCACTGGTAGCGCTCCAGCCGCTCGACTGCATGCCCGAAGGTGTGGCCGTAGTTCAGCACTTCGCGTCCGAGCGCCTGCCCTTGACGCACCTCTCGGAAATCCCTGCTGACCACATCGGCCTTGACCTGCACGGCACGGCGCACCAGGCCTTGGATGACTTCGCCACGAGCATCGACCGAGGCAGCAGGGTCGCGGCTGATGATCTGCAGGATCTCCGGATCGCTGGTCAGGCCGACCTTGACGACTTCAGCCATGCCTGCGACGAGTTCGCCGCCGTCAAGGGAGACGAGCAGGTCGAGATCGCACAGCACCCCGCTGGGACTGTGAAAGGCGCCGACGAGGTTCTTGCCTGCTGCCGTGTTGATGCCGGTCTTTCCGCCGACTGCGGCATCGACCATGGCCAGCAAGGTGGTCGGTATGTGGAAGACCTTGATTCCACGAAGCCAGGTGGCAGCCACGAAACCCGCCAGGTCAGTCGTCGCGCCGCCACCAAGACTGACGATTGCGTCATTGCGCGCGAAGCCCGCTGTGCCGAGTGCGTCCCAGCACGATTGCAGCACCTCGGCGCTCTTGGCTGCCTCCGCATCAGGCAGTTCGATGAGGATGACCTGGCATCCGGCCTGCTCGAGATCGACGCGTATCGACTCCGCGCGCTCGGCGAGCGTGGGCGCGTGGATGACCGCGAGCCGTCCGGCCCCCTCCACGAGACCGGGGAGTTCACCAAGCACCGCCCGCCCGATGACCACGTCGTACTCATGCTCAGCGACGACATGGATGCGCTGCTCAGTCATCCTGTCCCCCAGCCCGCAATCTCTCAACCAGCTCCTCCACGACTTCACGCACTTTCATGCCGCTGGTGTTGATGGTGATCGTGCTGACCTCGGCATACAACGGCGCGCGTTCCTTCATGAGGCGCAGCATGCGGCCACGAACATCCCCGAGCAGCAAGGGCCTGGCAGTGTTCATGCCGACACGCTTGGCCGCTGACGACAGATCGACATCGAGCCAGATCACAGGTACGCCCTGGAGTCGTTCGCGCGTGCTGGGGTTCATGATCGCGCCACCGCCCAGGGCAAGCACGCCATCTCGCTCGTCCAGTGCCTTGGCGATCGTCTCCTCCTCGCGCGCGCGGAACTCGGGCTCGCCCATCGTCACGAAGATATCCGAGACCGACATCCCTGCCTCGGCCTCGACCAGTGCATCGGAGTCGGCGAAGTCGACGCCCAGGGCGCTTGCCAGTCGCTTGCCGACTGTCGACTTCCCGGCGCCAGGCGCACCCACGAGCACGGCCACTGGTGTCATCGGACGGTCAGGTTCTCCAGATAGGAGCGGACGTTGCGAGTGGTCTCGGCAACACTGTCCCCGCCGAACTTCTCGGTGATCGCGTCGGCGAGCACGAGGGCGACCATTGCCTCGGCCACGACCCCCGCAGCCGGCACGG
>JBAYUM010000088.1:0-7979 GCA_041675125.1 Candidatus Nanopelagicales bacterium | reverse complement strand
GACGACCATCGCTGTGGGCGCTGTCTTCCCGCGTTCCGTCGCCGGCTACCGGGGCTTCGACACTGCTGCTCAACTGCGCATCGCCCAGGAGAATGCCAAGGGCGGCATCAACGGCCGCAAGATCGTGCTGACCACCTATGACGACGCGGCCAACCCAGCTACCCAGGTGACGGTCGCGAACAAGGCGGTCCAGCAGGACAACATGTTCGGCCTGATCTCAGCCTCGACGACCGACACGATGTACCCGACTCTGAAGGTCGCAAATATTCCTGTTGTCGGACTGGCGAACGTGCCGGCCTACACGAATGACCGCAATGCCTTTGGCACGCAAGGGCCCTGGCTTCCAGAGCTCTCGAGCACCTCCCTCTTCCAGAAGTTCAAGGATGCTGGGGTGACCAGCGTTGCGCTGGTCAACCACAACTCGCCGGGGGCAATCGCTGCAGCAGCAGGGGCGGTGGCGACCTTCCCATTGGTTGGCGTTCCCATCGGGCTCAAGATCAACGACCTCCCGATCGGCACTTATGACGCCACATCGACCGTCCTGCGTTTCAAGAACGCTGGAGTCGATGGCATCTATTCCGTGCTTCTACCTGAGGGTGGAGTCTCCATCGGGCAGGCCAATCAGCAGCAGAATTTCAAGCCGAAGGCTTTCTACGTGCCCGCGTTGACCGATCCCGGAACCATTGCCAAGGCGCCTGGCCCACTCGAGGGAGTGTTCTCCTCGCCATATATCGGCAAGCCTGTCGGAGTGAATGTACCTGCGGTGCGCACCTATGCCAACGGCATGAAGGCCGCAGGGCTCAATCCCTACTTGAACTTCGCTCCAGTTGGATTCATCGCGGCGGATGAGTTCCTCCTGGGATTGAAGAAGGCAGGAACCTGCCCAACTCGGCAGAGTTTCATCGACGGTCTCCGGACGGTGAAGAGCTACGATGCTAACGGCTTCCTGCCGAGCAAGTTCAGCTATGCGCCGACGGTTCTGTCGCCACTGGGCGGACCGGTGAACCCAACCAAGAGTTGTGCTTGGTATGTCACCGTCAAGGGTGGCCAGCCGGTGCCGGATGCTGCTCCTACATGTGGTCGCACCTACAACATCAAGACGAATCAGTTCGTAGGCTGAGTCAAGGCAGGAGTAAGTCCGTTGGGCGCCGGGAAACCGGCGCCCAACAGCATTCATGGAGGCATGTGCTCTGAAAGGCCTGCGCTGCAGAGCCTTTCTGCGGTGCTTATGCATTCGTTATCGATTGAACAGGTATGCACTTCATCACGAGTTGAGAACGAACAACCGTTCACCGTAGGTGTATTGATGTGGTCGGACGTAACGTGAAATCACCAACGGCCGACCGCGCAGATCGGGTGGCCAGCTCGTCCTGGATGCCAGGCAACCTGCGCGAAGATCATCGAGATCGCCACAGGCAAGGTGGCGAAGAGCGAGGTCCCAGGACCAGTGGGCGCCGTGAGTCAGGCCTTGTCCTCGGCGCCCACTGCTGTGCCCTCGTCGCGAACCATCACAAAGCGGATAAATCCGACATCGCCTGTACGCTGTATAACAACTTGATCACGAAATGCCCCTTTGATCTTGTTTCCCCTCTTTCCCGCACTTACGTTCAGCACTCCTTCACCGGTGTTGGTACGCCGTTGAGGGCGAACCAGCAGAGCAGGGCACCCGCCATCTGCACCCCCCAATGAGGAGAACGAATGTCCGTTTCACGCAAGGCTGCATTTGCCGCCAGCGGTCTGAGCGCCGCGATGGTGTTGGCAATGGCCGCGAACGCAGCTTCAGCTGCGCCAACGCCAAAGCCGACGACGAAGCCAGTTGCCTGTGCTCCGTCGCCAGGCGTCGACAACTCGTCGATCAAGGTTGCCGTCATCTCACCACGTACCGGCGCGTCGACCTCGAACTTCGCGGGCTTCTATGAAGCTGCCAAGCTGCGCTTCGACCAGCAGAACGCCAAGGGCGGTGTCAACGGGCGCAAGTTCGTCGTGACCAGCTACGACGATCAGGCCAGCGGTGCAGTCCAGACCGGTGTTGCATCGAAGGCCATCGACCAGGACCAGAACTTCGGCATTGTCGAGGCGACCACTGCCGACACGATGTTCCCAATGCTCAAGAACAACAGCATCCCTGTTGTCGGCCTCACCAACCTGCCAGCACAGACCACTGATCGCAATGCGTTCGGCGCAACCGGTGCTTTCACGACGGCCTACACGAACCTCACCAGCGCGCAGAAGCTGAAGGATGCAGGCGCGACCAAGGTCATCGTCATCAATCACAACTCGCCTGGTGCCAACAGTGCCGGCGCAGCGTTCCTGGCGCAGGCACCGATCGTTGGCCTGACCAATGTGCCTCGCATCGCTGATGCACCTATCGGTGCCTATGACGCAACCTCAACAGCTCTCAAGGTCAAGAACTCAGGTGCCGACGGCGCTGACCTGATCCTGCTCGTTGACGGTAGCGTTTCCGTGCTCTCCGCATTCAAGCAGCAGGGCCTCACCCCCAAGGGTGTGCTCGTCGCAGGTCTCTCTGACCCCGCGACAGTGTCCAAGGCTCCTGCAGCTCTCGAAGGCGCAATCGGCTCCACCTACGGAACTGTTGCACCAGGCGTTGCCGGCAAGCCGGGTCTTCGCACCTTCGTCAACGGCATGAAGGCCGCTGGATTCAATCCCTACGGCTCATCGGCGCCTATCGGCTACGTGTCAGCTGACACGTTCATCAAGGGCGTCCAGCTCGCCGGCAAGTGCCCAACCCGCACTGCCTTCATCAATCAGCTTCGCAACCAGAGCAACATCACTGGCGCTGGCCTGCTGCCTGCACCGATCAGCTACAAGCCGGGTCTCACGCCAAACGGTGACCCTGCGTCCTGCACCTGGTACATGACCGTCAAGAGCGGTCAGCTGGTCCCTGACACCAAGGCAACCTGCGCGCCGATCATCGAGGTCGCAACCGGCAAGGTGGTCAAGAAGTAGTCAGTTCACCACCGCAACGTGGGTGCCAGGCCAAGGCATGGCACCCACGTTCGTTTTCTCCCCACCCGATGTCTCGTGCCAGACATGGATGCCGCACCATTCACCCGTGAAGTCATTCGGCTTGGTCGCGGCGGGAGTGTCCCTTGCCTTGGCACTGGCTGCGTGCGGCAGTCCGACAGCAGCCAACGGTCCGAGCGCATCGCCAACTCCCACCCCAATCCCGTCCCATACGTGTGCACCAGTGCCGGGGATAACGAAC
This sequence comes from Candidatus Nanopelagicales bacterium, assembly GCA_041675125.1. Lineage (GTDB taxonomy): Bacteria > Actinomycetota > Actinomycetes > S36-B12 > S36-B12 > UBA11398. Next base: position 4,753 of record JBAYUM010000088.1, on the reverse strand, counting down.
ACAAGCATCAAGCTCGGCTTGGTCTTTCCGCAGACGGGGCCGGCTGCAGCCACCTTCGCCAATTTCGATGTGGCCGCCCAGCTTCGTGTCGATGAGATCAACAGGAAGGGTGGTCTCGACGGCCGCCAGGTCTCGTTGCGCATCTATGACGACCGCAATGACTCGCCGACGCAAGCCAAGGTAGCCAAGCAGGCCGTCGACGACGGTGTCTTCGGGATCATTGCGGCCTCGCAGCAGCAGGCCATGTACCCGTTGCTCAATCAACTGAACGTACCTGTGACGGGCATCCCGAACCTTCCGCCCTATGCCACCAATCTCAATGTGTTCGGCGCCTATGGGGCGTTCTCCACTACCTATGCATCAACTGCTGCTGCTCAGCGGTTCTTCAAGGGGAAGGCCAGGTCAGTCGCGATCGTCAGCTTGAAGTCGCCCGGAGCCCTCGCCGCCTCCCGAGGATTCGCGGCCACGCTCAGGGCGCTGAAGATGAAGCAGGCTCTGCCGCTGCAGGTCGTCGCCTCGGGTTCGGCGGGCACTGCTGCGATCGCCACCAAGATCCGCAAGTCCAAGGCGACAGGAGTCAATGTCGTCAGCCTGGTCGAATCGGGCGTCTCATTGATGAAATCTCTGCGTCAGCAGCGTGTGAGCCCCGCGATGGTGCTCATTGCAGGACTCACTGACCCCAAGGACGTGACGCAGTCGCAGGGAGCCCTGGACGGTGTGGTGGGTGCGCCCTATGGATTCATCCCGCTGCAGGTTGACCATCCTGAGATCAAGACGTACGTCGCAGGCATGGCTGCGAAGGAAGTGAACCCCTATTCGGACTTTGCTCCACTCGGCTATGTCGCGGCGGATCTCATGCTCGATGGCATCGGTAGGACGGGCAGCTGCCCTACCCGTGAGGATTTCATCCGAATCCTGCGCGGGGTCACCGACTATCTCGGCGCTGGGCTACTGCCGGGCAAGGTGTCCTTCACACCAGGCGTCACGCCTGATGGCGACCCGCAGAAATGCTCGTGGTTCCTGACCGTTCGCGGCGAGACGATGCTTCCCGATACCAATGCAACCTGCGGAGTTCTGGTCAAAGTCGATGAGTGAACGCCGGTACACCGGTCATATTGGCCGATACCCACGCTCGTGAACAAATAGGTGTAATCAATTAGGCCAATTCCCTTGACGGGTGCATCTGTCCTGCCTAGGCTCGCGACTCAACATCTCTACAGAAATCCGACAAATGGCGCCACGACCCCGGCTCCATGTGTTCGGATGTCTAGAGGAGAACAGACGTGACCCGTCGCCCTCCCTCGCAAGGCATGGTCAGCCGCACCAATTGCTGATAGCCACCTCGTACATTCCGGAGCTGGCCCCTGCCAGTGATGGTTTCGATCGGCCCTGACCAGGAGGACCCCAGGTGCTCAGTTTTGCTATTGCTGGCCTTGCCGTTGGCGCGCTCTATGCGATGTCCGCCATGGCATTGGTCATCACCTATAACGCGTCACGCGTATTCAACTTCGCTCAAGGCGGCATGGCGTTCTTCCTCGCCTATTGCTTCTACTACATGAGCAACAGCGATACGGGCATGGGACTGAATCTGTGGCTGTCTGCCGCGATCGTCGTGCTCATCATCGGACCACTGCTGGGACTGTTCCTGTGGTGGCTGCTGCTGGGCAAGCTCGGCAACCTCGCGCCGCTGACCAAGGTTGCAGTCATGGTCGGCCTGCAGGTCGCACTGGTTGCTGTCACCACTCTGATCTTCGGTCACGAGCCGGTCTACCTGGTCTACGGACCGGTTGGCGAGCCGCAGGTCATCTTCTCGATCTTCGACGTGAACGTTTCCAATGAGCAGTTCATCATCATCGTGACGGCGGCCATCGTCGCCCTCGGCGGTTACTGGGTCCTCAACCGGACCATGGCGGGTCTGGTCACCCGTGGTGCCGTCGACTCCGAGCTGATGACGGTCCTCACCGGCACCAACCCGAAGTTCGTCGTCGCAGCCACCTGGATGATCGGCACCGGAATCGCCGGCCTCGCCGGCCTGATGGTCCTTCCCAAGGTCGGCCTGAGCCCAGGCGGGTTTGCGAACCTGATCGCTGCGTCCATGGCCGGTGCAGTCATCGGCAAGTTCACCAACCTGTGGCGTGCATTCTTCGGTGCGCTGTTCCTCGGTGTGGTGCAGGAAGTCCTGGTGCTCTACTTGCCATCCGACGGCCTGCTGGGCACCGCACTTCGTCCGAGCCTTCCGTTCCTGTTCATGGTGGGCGCGGTGCTCGTCTACAGCCGCTCGAAGGATGTTCGCGCCGATGCGCAGAAGGTCGAAGTTGCAGCGGTCAACAACGCCTATGAGGTGTCGCTCTCGAAGTACCTCAACGTCATGCGCAATCCCAAGGGCCACTGGGACCGGTATGTGGGCTACGCCGCACTTGCCGTTGTGCTGATTGCCATCCCGATGCTCTTCAACGAGTACTGGACCGGCCTGATCGCCGTTGGCTTCTGCTACACCGTCGTCTTCCTGTCCTATCGACTGGTCACGGGTGAGGCCGGCATCATCAGCCTCTCCCAGATCAGCTTCGCCGGCATCGGCGTCATCGCCGCGGCGTACATGGTCAATCACGACACCTGGTTCGGCTCAGTCGAGAATCCCCCATCGATCCTGCTTGCCATGCTGGTCGGAGGCATCGTCGCGGGCATCACCGGCACGCTGGTCGGCCTGCTCTGCCTGCCTCTCGGTCCGCTGTATGCAGCAATCGTCACCTTCGCGTTCGCGCTCCTGGTCGACCAAGCTGTCTACACGCGTGACGAGTTCTCGAACTTCGGTTCGGGCCTGCCCTTCGGACGTCCAGAGCTCTTCGGCTTGAACTTCGATACGCCGAAGACGTTCTACTGGTTCGGGGCCGCGATCATGTTCATCGTGATGTTCATGCTGTGGGCACTGCGTCGTTCGACCACGGGCCTGGTGTTCGCCACCATCCGTGCCAGTCGTGTTCGTGCCGCAACCCTCGGCTTCGATGTCTACATCGCCCGTGTCGGCGTGTTCGCGCTCGGCGCCGCGGTCGCGGGCATTGGCGGCACGATGATCGCGAGCTTCCAGCTCGTGGCGTTCCCGAACGGCTTCGTGATGGTCATCGGCCTGGTCTGGTTCGCACTTGCCGTGGCACAGGGATCGAGCTCGATGGGTGGTCTGGCAGCAGCAGGCATGACGCTGCTGCTGGCGCCGGCCATCTTCGCTGAATTCCTGCCCGAGCGCCTTGCTGACCTGCCAGTGCTGCTGTTCGGCCTGGTTGCCATCAACATGGTGACGGACCCAATCGGCATCAACCCGAATCTGCGAGCGATCTTCCGAACGCTTGCTATCAAGCTGAGCGGTGGTTCGTTGCACGAGCCGGCAGTTGAAGAGCCCGTCAAGTCCAACGTTTCTGCAGGAGTGTGAACTGATGTCGACCCAAACCGCACCCACGACACTGCGCGCTGACGGCGTCAGCATCCGCTTCGGCGGTGTGCAGGCGCTGAACAAGGTCAGCTTGCAGGCCAACCCGGGCGAGATCACCGCGCTGATCGGGCCTAACGGTGCCGGCAAGAGCACGATGCTCGGCTGCCTGTCCGGAACCCTCGATCAGAACGAGGGCCAGATCTTCATCGGCGATACCAATGTCAGCAAGACCTCCGCTCAGAAGCGGGCGTCTATGGCGATGGCACGCACTTTCCAGTCACCGCAGTTGGTGACCGAACTGACCGTTCGCCAGCATGTGGTGCTCGCGGCTCGTGCAGGCAAGCAGGTGCGTTCAGGCAAGCTGGCGACGAGCGTTCGATTCGTCCTTGATCTGATTCCCTTCATCTCCAAGGGAATCTCCAAGACAGAGTTGAATTCCGCTGACGCACTGATCAACGAGCTCGGCCTGGGCAAGGACCGCGACAAGGGCCCCTCGGACCTGACCCTGGGTCAGCGCCGTCTGCTCGAGGTGGCGATCTGCCTGGCGACCAATGCCAAGATCATGCTTCTCGATGAGCCGTCAGCCGGTCTGGATCGCGCCGAGACCGAGCATCTCGGCGAGGTCATCAAGCAGCTGGCAAACGAGCGCAACATCACGATCATCCTGGTCGAGCACGACCTCGAACTGGTGTTCAGCATCAGCTCGCAGGTCTTCGTCCTTGACTTCGGTCAGCTCATTGACAGCGGGACACCTGCCGAAATGCGTGCGAGCAAGGCAGTGCAGACCGCTTACCTTGGAACAGTGGAGGACTAAATGTCACAGTCGAAGATCGAGGTCACGAACCTCACGCTCAAGTACGGCGACGCCTTGGCGGTCGACAACGTGTCGTTCAGTCTGGCCCATGGTGAATGCCTAACGATTCTTGGCGCCAACGGCGCTGGCAAGAGCAGCATCGGCAAGTCACTCGCTGGTCTGCTTCCACCAGCAAGTGGCACGATCACACTGGACGGCGACGAGATCCAGTCACTCGACCCCTATCTGATCGCCGGCCGAGGCCTGGCGTACCTGCCCGAGGGCCGAGCGATCTTCCCGACCTTGACGGTCGAGGAGAACCTCATGCTCGGGGCTCGCAAGCTCGCCAAGGATCCCAAGGCTGCTGTTGAACATGCCTATGAGCTGTTCAGCAGGCTTGGTGATCGTCGCAAGCAGATTGCGCGCACGCTGTCGGGTGGTGAGCAGCAGATGCTGGCGGTGGCCAAGGCCTTGATCACTGATCCTGAAGTCCTTGTGGTCGACGAACTGTCCCTTGGCCTGGCACCACTCATCAT
>JBAYUM010000087.1:0-8017 GCA_041675125.1 Candidatus Nanopelagicales bacterium | reverse complement strand
TCAAGAGCCAGTCGCTCCTACTGCGCGAACTGCTGGTCGACGCGCTCCCGACGGTGACCTTCGCGGCTCCCGAGGCGTCGTTCCTGGCCTGGCTGGACTGTCGCGATCTGCACCTTGACCAAGACCCGGCGGCGTTCTTCCTTGAGCACGCGAGAGTCGGCCTGAACTCTGGTCCGACCTTCGGCCCGAGTGGCGCAGGCTTCGCGCGATTGAACTTCGCGACCTCCCCGGAAATCCTCACTGAGGTGGTTGCGCGGATGGGTGCGGCAGTGCTTTCCGTCCCAACGCAGGCCTGATCGCCCGCTCAACGAAGAGGCTGATGACCACCGGACGTGAGACGCGCCACGTTTCCTCACGTCCGGCTATGACAAACCTGTGCAGTTAGTCACAAGAGTGCGCTTTGAGGGCTACTTGGGGGTGTGGGAGACTGAAAAGAGGAGCATCCTTAGCCCTCTAATCACCAGTTCAACGAGGAGTGTTCATGTCTGTTCCCGGTCTCGAAAATCCACCAACACGCAATAAGAAGTTGCTTGAGTGGGTGGAGGAGATGGCAGCGCTTACTCAGCCCGACCGTATTGAGTGGTGCGATGGCTCGCAGGCCGAGTGGGAGCAGCTGACGCAGCAGATGGTGGATGCTGGCACCTTCATCCGACTGAACCCCGAGATCCGGCCGAACTCGTTCCTGGCTCGTTCGAGCCCCAGCGATGTCGCGCGCGTCGAGGACCGCACCTTCATCTGCTCGCAGCGGGAGGTTGATGCTGGCCCAACCAACAACTGGGCAGATCCGGCCGAGATGCGCGGCACGATGAACAAGCTCTTCGCGGGGTCAATGCGCGGACGCACCATGTACGTCATCCCGTTCTCCATGGGTCCCCTGGGTTCGCGCATCGCCCAGCTCGGAGTCGAGATCTCTGACTCTCCTTACGTGGTCGCCAGCATGCGCATCATGACGCGCATGGGACAGGACGCACTCGACATCATCGGCGAGCATGGTGACTTCGTCCCGGCGATCCACTCGGTGGGGTATCCGCTGATCGACGACAAGGGTGAGCGTCGCGACGACATCTCCTGGCCGTGCAATGACACCAAGTACATCGTTCACTACCCCGAGACCCGTGAGATCTGGTCATACGGGTCCGGCTACGGCGGCAATGCGCTGTTGGGCAAGAAGTGCTTCGCCCTGCGCATCGCCTCGGCCATGGCTCGGGACGAAGGCTGGCTGGCCGAGCACATGCTGATCCTGAAGCTCACCTCGCCCAAGGGCAGTGTTCATTATGTGACTGCGGCTTTCCCATCTGCCTGTGGCAAGACGAACCTGGCCATGCTCCAGCCCACCATCCCAGGCTGGAAGGTCGAGACCATCGGCGACGACATCTCATGGATGCGCTTCGGTGATGACGGCCGCCTCTACGCGATCAATCCAGAAGCCGGCTTCTTCGGCGTCGCACCGGGCACCGGCCTGGACACGAACGCAAACGCCATCGGCAGCCTCGAGGCCAACTGCATCTTCACCAACGTCGCCCTGACCGACGATGGCGACATCTGGTGGGAGGGCATGACCTCTGAGGTTCCTGCCCACCTCATCGACTGGAAGGGCAATGACTGGACCCCTGCTTCGGCTGATCCATCGAGCCACCCCAATGCGCGCTTTGCCGCACCTGCCGCCCAGTGCCCATCGATCGCTCCGAACTGGGAAGACCCAGCGGGCGTGCCGATCGACGCGATGCTGTTCGGCGGACGCCGTGCCACAAACGTGCCACTGGTCACTGAGTCCTTCGACTGGGCCAATGGCGTGTTCATCGGATCGACAGTCTCGAGTGAGATGACTGCTGCCGCAGTGGGCGGCATGGGCCAGCTTCGCCGTGATCCCTTCGCGATGCTGCCCTTCTGCGGCTACAACATGGCTGACTACTGGGGCCACTGGCTCAAGGTCGGCGGTTTCACCACGCCCGACAAGCTGCCCCGCATCTACTCGGTCAACTGGTTCCGCAAGGATGCCAACGGCAAGTTCATGTGGCCTGGCTATGGGGAGAACTCGCGAGTGCTGGAGTGGATCGTGCGCAGGCTCGATGGTGAAGCGGGCGCCAAGGACACACCTATTGGCCGCATCCCGGTCGCAGGTGAGCTCAATGTCGACGGACTCGAGATCAGCGAGGACCAGTTGCAGGACTTGTTCGCCGTTGATCCGCAGACCTGGTTGGCAGAGGCAGACCTCACTGAGGAGTACTACAACCAGTTCGGTGATCGTGTTCCCGCGGAACTGCGCGAGCAGCTTGCCGCTCTGCGAGATCGACTCGGCAAGGCCTGATTCTCAGATCACAGGAAGTGAGGGCTCGTAGCGATTGTCGCTACGAGCCCTCACTTCCTTGCCGACCTAACTCAAGGTCGCGACCAGGAGCGCCTTGATGGTGTGCATCCGGTTCTCCGCCTGATCGAAGACGATGCTCGCCTGGGACTCGAAGACCTCGTCGGTGACCTCGACGCCGTCCACGAGGCCGAATTGCTGGGCGAGTTGGCGGCCGACATCGGTGTTCTGGTCGTGATACGCCGGCAGGCAGTGCATGAACTTCGCATTGGCATTGTTCGTGAGTTTCATCAATGAGGCGTCAATGCGGTAGGGACGCAACAGGTCGACGCGCTGGGCCCAGACATCCTTTGCCTCGCCCATCGAGACCCAGACATCGGTATGCACGAAGTCCACCCCCGAAAGACCCTCAGCGGTGTTCTCAGTCAGCGTGATCCGCGCACCGCTCAGTGCGGCTCGCTCATGCGCGAGATCCTGCACTTCCTTGTCGGGCCAAAGACTGCGAGGTGCGACGATGCGAACATCCGACCCCATGATCGCGCCCGTGACGAGCAGCGAATTTCCCATGTTGTATCGGGAGTCGCCGACGTATGCGTACTTCAGCGGGCCAGAGGTGGGTGCGTGCTCCTGCATCGTCAGGAAGTCCGCGAGCATCTGGGTGGGATGCCAACGGTCAGTCAGCCCGTTGTACACAGGAACCGATGACGCCTCGGCCAGGGCCATGACAGTTGCGTGCTCCGCTCCGCGGTATTCAATGCCGTCGAACCAGCGGTCGAGAACTCGTGCGGTATCGGCGATGGACTCCTTGTGCCCGATCTGCGAGCTTGCGGGATCAAGCACACTGACGAAGCCGCCTTGATCCTTCATGGCGATCTCGAAGGCAAGACGTGTTCGCGTTGAGGTCTTCTCGAAGATGAGAGCCAGGTGCTTGCCGGTCAGTTGGGGGCGTTCGGTGCCGGTGCGGCGATCGGCCTTGAGGGTTGCGGCCAAGTCAAGCAGCCCCTGCAGTTCTGCCGCGCTGAAGTCGGACTCCTGAAGGAAATCGCGTTGTAGAAGCGTCACCCAGTCAACGCTATCGGCACAACGGTGGTGCATGGCGAACTGGGGCTAGGCAATCCCCAAGGCGCGCGGCGAGACTGCTGCTGCGATCTCACGTGCGGCTGCCGCAGAGCCTTCGCCTAGTTGCCGGGGATAGCACTTGTTGTCGATGCGAGCGTAGATCTGCTCGCGCTCGTCCTCGGAGAGTCCTCCCCACACCCCGTACGGCTCACGCGCACGTACCGCGTAGTCGGCGCATTCCAGACGGACAGTGCAGCCTGCGCAGATCAACTTCGCGGATCGGTCGCGCTTCACGCGTGCATTGCCACGCTCATTCTGCGGGTGGAAGAAGAGCATCGGGTCAGAATCCCGACAGGATCCGTGATCCTGCCAAAACCACTGAGCATCTTGTGGGACCTGGGCAAGTGGTTGCTGAGGCATACCTGAAACGTAGAGTGGAGTCCATAGGTGATCCAAGGCCAAAGGTCCTGATTTTCACGGTCGTAGGGCCTGTCGATATCGATGACATCTACACTTCGCAGCATGACGACGCCGCTTGATACGCCGGGCCTTTCGGGTGGCACGCTGCTTGAAGAGAGCACGCGCCTGAGCAATGACGACGGCGATCACGAGCGGTTCGCCCATTACGTCGAGAAAGCCAAGATCGTGGAGAGTGCCGTCACGGGCGAACCTGTCAAGGCGCTGTGCGGCAAGACCTGGATTCCTGGCCGTGACCCATCACGTTTCCCGATATGTCCTGATTGCAAGAAGATCCATGAGTCTCTGCCACGTGGTGGAGACTCCAATTCGTAGTCGCCTCCAGGATCGCGGCACCCTTGCTCGGCTGGCTCTGCTGTCCTCGGCGGTGGCCCTGGCGCTCGCTGCCTGTGGGCCAAGCGTCGCACCCGACTCCCAGCCTTCTGCATCGTCCTCATCTACTGGGAGCGTTCCGCATCCGATCGCGACCGTGGGGGAATGCGCCAATGAGAACCTCACGACTCGTACTTCGGGGCACCTCACGGTTGCGCATTCGCGCGCCCGGGCTCCGTTCTTCGTCGACCGGGCACCGGCTGACCTGGTGGGCTTCGAGGTAGACCTCATCAATGATGTGGCGTCAGGACTCGGATTCACGAGGAGTCAGATCTCATGGCAGTCAGTGGCTACCCGTCAATTGACCTCTCCAACGACCTCCGAATTCGATGTCGCAATTGCCCAACTCGCAGCAGACGAGACCAAGACCAGCGTGACCTTCACCGATCCCTATTTCGTCCAGACCCAGGTGCTGATCGATCGGCCGGACTCAGTCCTCAACAAGGTAACGAGAGTTGCAGAGTTGAAGGGTGCCTTGCTCGGAGTCGTGAAGGGCAGCTCGAGCGAGGCCTATGTCACGGACGTCCTCGGACTGGAGTCCCTTGCCTACCCGTCGACCAATGTGCTCAAAGCTGCACTACGGGATCATCACGTGAATGGAATCGTGGTGCCGGACGATGAAGTGAACATGATCCTCGACACCTTCAACGGAGACCTCAATGTGGTTGGGCAGTTCCCGCCTGACAGGCGAGCGGCCACATTTCGCCTGGCCATGCCAGTCGGTGACCCACTCGTCGCTTGTGTCGACCAGGTTCTAGCACGGATGTCCAGTGCCGGTGTTCTCGATGCGCTTCGTGCGAAGTGGTTTGCCGATGGAGTCGAACGTATCTTCAAGGCCGACTAGCGAAAACCCGCAATCTGTAGGGCGTGGGAGCCTCATCGGTCCCTATTTCGGCACCTACCATCTGCATAAGTGCGCCTGAGCGCTGTATATACGTGAATCTTTTGGAGGATGCATGTCCACGGTGAATTCAAGTACCGTCGAAGAGAACGAAATGATGGCCGCAGTCAGCCGCAACTGGTGGGTGCTGCTGTTCGTCGGTCTGGTCAGTCTCGCTGTGGGTATCTGGGCAGTAGTGGCACCTGAGAAGGCCTTTGGGACGCTGTCACTGATCTTCGCTGTCTGGCTGCTCGTGACCGGTGTATGGCAGATCGTTCGTGCCTTTGCATCTGGCCTTGGTGGCGGAACTCGCGCATTGCTGATCATCACGGGCGCCCTGTCGCTCATCATCGGTTTTGTATCGCTTCGCTACTTCTTCAACCAGGACAGCATTGTGCTGGCGGCCTGGGTCTTCTCGATCTTCATCGGTGTCGGCTTCCTGATGCGTGGGTTCGCCGATCTGTTCGCCGGGATCTCGGCGGAGAAGGGAACGACGGGTCGTGGCTGGCTGGTCTTCTCCGGAATCGTGATCCTGATCGGTGGCATCGTGATCCTGGTTTCCCCGTTGACAGTCATCGCTCTTGCCTGGGTTGTCGGCATCTGGCTGATCGTTATCGGACTGTTCGAAATCATCGGCGCATTCATGGTGCGCAAGGCCGCTGCATAGTCACGCAGAGTCCTGATGGCCCACGGCGTTGCCGTGGGCCATTACATTTGTGCCATGGCGGCGGAGACTTCACAGACCCTTGGCCGCGGACTGCGCATCCTCGAGGTCGTTTCGGAGGCGCCTGATGGCCTCACGGTCACTGAGATCTCCCAGGCGCTGAGTATCGGGCGCACGGTGATCTACCGCCTGGTCGTCACACTGGAACAGCATGCATTCCTGCGTCGGTCGGCCGACGGCAAGTGCCGACTGGGCTTGGCCCTGCTGTCCATGGGGCGCCAAGTACAGCCAGTCGTGCGCGATGTCGCGCTCCCTGCCCTTCGGCTGCTCGCTGATGCTGTTGGCGCAACAGCTCATCTGACCATCGTCGATGGCCTCGAGGCCGTTGCAGCAGTGGTCGTGGAGCCGAGCCGTTCCGATGTCCATGTCGCCTACCGTGTCGGTTCGCGGCATCCCCTTGAGGCGGGTGCGGCAGGAAGAGCGATCCTTGCGGCTCGCACGGCCGCTGGCAGGCCACTTGATCCACCATGGATACTGGCCACGAATGACGGTCCACAGGGAGCCTTCGGTATCGCGGCACCGATCAACTCGGTCCCCGGACTCGAAGCCAGCGTCGGGGTGGTCTCGCTGCGTGAGCTTCCCGAGCAGGAGGTCGGGCCGCGGGTCGCACGAGCTGCCGGCGAGATCTCGCGAGCCCTGCGCTAGCTACCAGCAACCAGTGATGGTCGAGGCAAGCCCATCGATCGCCTGACGAGTCCTCAGGGGCGACACGCTTGTGGGACGTTCATTGACCAGGAATGAGAACACCTTCAGGGCTCCATCGGCATCTCGAACTGTGCCAGAGAGGGCGATGGTGTCGTGCAAGGTCCCAGTCTTGGCCCGGATCGCGCCGCGGGCGCAGGAACTTGGCCTTGAGCTGTAGCGATGGAACTTCGAGTCGAGGGTGCCATCGATGCCCGAGGTCGGCAGTGAACCCGGGTCGAACATTGCAGCGAACCTTGCCGGATCGCCGACGATTGCCAGGCGCAGGACCGCAGCCAGAGCAAGGGCGTTCAACCGATCGCTGCGCGATACGCCACTGCCGTCGGCAATACGCAGACCAGCGGTGTTGATTCCCAGAGCATTGAGGTTCGCGATCGCCGCAGTCGAGGCACCCTGCCAGGTTGGCGGGTAGTTGGTGGTGAGGGCCACATGGCGAAACAGGTTCTCGGCGACGTTGTTCTCCGAGTCCAGCAGCATGCGATGCACGGCATCAGCGGTCGTGTGCGGGCTGATGCTCGCCAGCTGCGCAGCATCAGCCGAGGCGTCAAGCTCGCTTCCACGCGCCGCCGAAAGACCCTTCGCCTCAAGTTCCTTGATGAAGACGTCGACTGCATGCACCACAGGAGTCTTGGAGTAGTCGCCAAGCATGGCCAGTGCACTGACCGGTGAAACCACCGAGGGCACATAGCCCTTGGTCCAGCCAGGTCCGTTGGTCTCCTTGGGAAACAGGTTGACATCAGTGTTGACGATGAGTGGCTGGGAATGATCGATGAGCGCCGCAGTCGAATCTGCGAGAGCGCGAAGATTCGCGGCAGAGAGCAGCGGATCCCCACCGCCTTGCAGAATGATCGAGCCCGGGCTTGACCCCGCCAGCACCTTGGTCGTGAACGCCTGACCAGGCTGCATCGTCGACAGTGCATTGGTGGCGGTGATGATCTTCATGTTCGAGGCCGGAAGCATCGGCTTGTCGGCATTGAGTGATGAGACGATCCTCTGGGTCTGAGCGTCCATGACGACCATGGCCAGGTCCGGGCCGATCGCTGGATTCTTGATCCGCTTGCTGATGCGATTGTTGACCTTGGCCTCGGCTGGTGAGGCAGCGATCGCCTGATCAGCCTGCGCAGGCATCGTGAACGTGATGAACCCCGCGCTCATGAGCAGTGCGCTCGTGAAACCGAGAGCCCATGCCTGGTACGACCCGCGAAGTTGCATGACATCATCATGCGACACGACAGCCTCGTGGCGGCAATTCGGGTCTTGATCGGTCATGACGCACAATGGGATCTCACCGGATTGCAAGTTGGAGCAGAACTGTGCGAAGCGTACGAATGAGGACTCGAGTCGCGCTAATGGCCATTGCCATGGCCTGCACTGGTCTTGTCATGCCGGCAGCGCAAGCACAGACGGGCCCGAAGATCGTCTCGGGCTGGATGCCGTATTGGATGACGAGCCCGGGCAAGCCTGCAGGCGTGACGAATGCGGTGGCCAATGCCGATGT
>JBAYUM010000086.1:0-8190 GCA_041675125.1 Candidatus Nanopelagicales bacterium | reverse complement strand
GCCGAGACCATCCGCACGCAGCTGGGCTCCAGCAGTGGCATCACCCTGGTGCCGTATGAGCAGGCCTATGAGCCCGGATTCGAGGACATGCAGCGCCGCCGCCCGGACACCACGCGCATTCGCGAACTCCTCGGTTGGGAGCCGACTCGGTCCCTGCCCCAGATCATTGAGGACGTCGCGGCAGACTTGCGAGCTCGGATTTCCTAGTGTTCACCGTCAATGCGGCAGGTGCCGTTGCGATCTTTCTGGGCGCATTCATCCTCAGTGGTTTCCTCGTCTGGCTCAGTATCGCGATCGCCTACCGATACGAAGTCTTCGATCGGCCTGACGGTCTGCGAAAGCTTCAGACTCGCCCCATACCCAAACTCGGTGGCGTCGCCGTCTCCATCGCCTTCAGCGCCACTGCCCTTGCCGTCGTGTTTCGCGGCGAGAACTCATTCGTGCGAAATGAGGCCCTCGGCATCCTGCTTCCGGCCGTCGCAGCGGCAGTGGTGGGATACGTCGACGACAAGCGGGGGCTCAGCGCCGCATTGCGGCTGGCCCTTCAGGCTGCCATCGGCTTGGCGGTGGCATGGTCATTGAGCAACTCCGTGCATATCACAGGATCAACCATTGTCGATTGCACCCTTATGGTCCTATGGATCATGACCCTGATCAATGGGGTCAATCTCCTCGACAACTCCGACGGCCTCGCCGGAGCGACCGTCCTCATCTCGTCGTTGGCCGCATCGGTGGTTGCGGGGATAAGCGGGCAGTACCTGATCGCAGCGCTGGGGTGCGCGTTGGCAGGAACGGCAGCGGGCTTCCTGCTGCTCAACTGGAACCCGGCGCGCGTCTATCTGGGCGACGCCGGGGCCTATTTCCTGGGAACGATGCTCGCCGCACTCACGTTGCAGCTCAAGGTCACCTACGCGAATGAGCCGTGGACCCTTGCGGTCCCGCTCTTGCTCGCATCTCTGCCCCTCATCGACACTGGGTTCGTGGTCGTCTCTCGTACGCGCAATGGGATCCACCCATTCACCGCCGGGCGGGATCACCTCAGCCATCGGCTTCAGCGATCCGGGCTCAGCGTCGGCAGCTCAGTGCTCTCACTGGCCGTCATCCTGCTGGTCACCGGACTCGCAGCCATTGCCATCACTGCCGTCAACTCATGAGCACCCCGGATTCAGCGACAACCTTCTCCGTCTTCGCCTTCCTGTTCCTGGTCGGCCTGGCGATCACGTTCTTTGTCGGATCGAAGGCCAAGGTGGTGGCACCCTCCCTGGCCAGTTATCTCGTTCACGTCTCGCTGAGCATGTTCCTCTACATCTACCTGGGACTCTCAGCGCTCGGATCGGACGGCTACAACTACCAGCTCTTCGCCGAGTACATAGCGGATACCTTCGCGGGACGGCCATCGACCGTCAATTACGCAGAGGGCAAGGAGGGTTGGCTCTACGCCCTCGGCGGCATCTACTTCATCTTCGGCAAGATCCCTGCCGCGGGGCTCGTGATCGTCTCGATCCTGATGGGAGCGCTTCCTGCAATCATGGCGAGCACCTCTCGGATGATGGGTTGGGCGAAGAGCGCACGCGCGGCTGCCTGGCTGAGCGTGATGCTGCCAACCCTCATCATCTGGCCAAGCAGCATCCTGCGCGAAGGACCAGCGATCTTCGTCCTCTCGATCATCGTGCTGTCAGTAGGCCTCTACCACTCAGGACGATCATTGAGGGCCGGAGTCCTGCTGGTTCTCGCTACCTTCGCCATGATGTGGATCCGCCCACCTGTCGGCATCGCGGTACTTGCAGGGATAGCCGTGGCGGTGATTCTCGTGCCCACTCGACGTTCACGCGGCTGGGCTGGTGCGATGCTATTCCTCACGCTCCCGGCACTGGCACTGCCGCTCGGGTTGATTCGCGGCACCGAATTCGACCTCGGAACTGTGGCAACGTTGCGAGAGAATCTCGCCATTGGGGCCACGACGAGCACCGGGGCCACGTCTGAAGGCTGGGACTCGCCCAGCGGAGCGGCGCTGAGCATCCTGCGCGATCTGCCAGGCGCCACGTTCGGGCCTTTTCCCTGGCAGGCACTCTCGCAGCCCTGGCAATTGACGATCGATGGAGCGGCCTTCATCGTGCTCGCCTTTCTCGTCTTCATTGCCGTCCGGACTCGCTCGACTCGTCGAGCGGCCCTCACTCTCGTATTCCCCGCGGTGGCCGTCTTGATCATCGTCGCAGCAACGTTCGGAAACTACGGCTTCGTCGTTCGTCAACGCAGCCAGGCTGCGCCATTCCTCGTACCAGTGGCAGCCGCGGGTTGGGTGCTCATGAGACAGCGCCGCTCGGGTCTGCCGGACTCCTTGGACCGCGATCAGAAGGAGGATGCGAATGCCTGATCGCATCCGCGTGATGCGCATCATCGCCCGAATGAACGTCGGCGGTCCCGCCATTCAAGTGACGGGTCTGATGCGCCATCTTGATCCAGCCCGATTCGAGCAGCGTCTCTTCACCGGATGGTGCGCCGATGATGAAGCGGACTACCTCCTCACCCAGGCACCCGACGTCCCTGCGCATCGAGTGACCGGCCTGGGTCGTGCGGTAAGGCCTGGCGACGATCTCACCGTCATCAAGCGCCTGCACGATGCCATTCGCCAGTTCAGGCCGCACATCATTCACACTCACACCGCGAAAGCCGGAACCGTCGGTCGCCTCTCGGCCATGATCACCCACCCGAAAGCCCAACTCGTGCATACCTTCCATGGACATCTCCTCCATGGGTACTTCTCGCCGGGCAAGACTCAAGCGGTAATCCAGTTGGAACGCTTCCTGGCCAGGCGCACCGCGAGAATCGTCGCCGTGGGACCGCAAGTGCGTGATGACCTCCTGCAGGCAGGAATCGGCAGGAGCGAGCAGTACGTCATCATTCCTCCAGGACTCGAATTCCCCGAACTGCCCAGCCGCAACCAAGCGCGCGATGAATTGGGCCTCGCCCGGGATGCCGTTGTTGTATCGCTCATCGGTCGTCTGACCCGGATCAAACGTGCAGATCGCTTCGCCGAAGTCGCTCGCCTACTTCACCAAGGCATGCCAGATCGTGAGATCCGATTTCTCGTCGCTGGCGATGGCGACACCGCACGTGATCTCGCCGCCACTGCGCTCGCACACCGACTCCCCTTCACCATGCTCGGCTGGCGGTCGGACATCCCACGGATCCTGGCCGCTACTGACGTGCTCGTACTGACGAGCGATAATGAGGGCACCCCCATCAGCCTCATCCAGGCCGCTGTGGCTGGGGTCCCCGTCGTCGCAACGGATGTCGGCTCCGTGAAGGATGTCGTGGTGGACGGCAAGACCGGGCTCCTGGCGGCCCCGAGCGCCACGGCAATCGCACCACTCGTGCAACAACTCATCAGCGATCCGGCATTTCGACAGCGAATGGGCGCAGATGCGCGGGCCTTCGCCCAAGGCCGGTACAGCGTCCAACGCCTGGCTGCGGACCACGCCGCGCTCTATGAGAAACTCCAGGCCGACGGAGGGACTCACTAACGCATGTGCGGAATCGCAGGCGTGGTCGGTGCCCGGAGTGGTGATCGAACCCTGATTGAGGGCATCACGCGCACCATGACCCATCGTGGACCTGACAACGAGGGCTACTGGATGTCGGAAAAGGCATCCCTCGGCATGCGGCGCCTCTCCATCGTCGACGTGCAGCACGGCCACCAGCCGTATCTGAACGAAACCGGTTCGGTTGCCGTGGTGTTCAACGGCGAGATCTACAACCACCAGGAACTCCGCGGACGACTCGAGGATTCCGGGCATCAACTCAGCAGTCACGCCGACGGTGAGGTCATTGCGCATCTTTACGAGGAAGACCCGCAATCATTCATGCATCAGCTCGACGGCATGTTCGCCATAGCCATTGTCGATCGAACACGCGACCGAATCACCCTCATTCGCGATCGATGGGGCAAGAAGCCGCTGCTCTACACGAGCTCAAACGGGACTCTGGCATTCGCCTCGGAGATGCGGGCTCTGTTGGGCAGCGGGCTTGCGAGCGATCAGGCCGACGAAATCGCTATCGATGCATACCTGAGGCTCGGGTATGTGCCAGCGCCACAGACAGCCGTCCAAGGCGTACTGCAAGTGCCACCCGGACATATGCTCACGGGCGACCTCGCCGGGAATGTGCTCGACCTCGAATGCTGGTGGGCGCCCATTGCGCAGCCTGACGAGAGCATTGATCTCGCAAGCGCGGTGGAGCGCACCGGCGCGCTACTCCTCGAAGCCGTGCGCAAGCGTCTGATCAGCGAGCGCCCGATCGGCATCTTCCTGTCGGGCGGGGTCGACTCCAGCCTGGTTGCAGCAGCTGCCGTGCGAGTGTCATCGGGTCCCGTGCACACCTTCTCCATCGGATTCGGAAATCCGGATTACGACGAGACCCGATATGCCGAGCAGGTCGCACGAGTGCTCGGAACAGTGCACACGACCTTTCATGCCGACGATCTGCTCGACGGGATCGTCGGCGATCTCACCGAGGTCCTTGACCAGCCATTCGCTGATTCCAGCATCATGCCAACGCTCCTGCTTGTCCGCATGGCGCGCGAGCGAGTCGTGGTTGCCCTCGGCGGCGATGGCGGCGATGAGCTCTTCGGCGGCTACGTGCGATACCGAGCAGCACCGGCATTGCAGCGCATGCAGCGAATGCCGGGAGCATTCACGATCGGGAGGAACGCCAATGCACTGCTCGAGCGCGTGCTTGGCACACGCCGGGCCACCCGCCTGAACAAGGCGATGACCGAGTTCCCGTCACTCGAGCAGCGGTACTCGGCAATCATCGCGATGAACCCCGATCATCACTCGTCGGCAGCAACGGCCGCACTCCACGCGGCTTGGCTCGCCCAACCGGAACTGCCTGCCGCCCTGCGCCCCCGAGCATCCGACCTGCGCATGTACCTGCCCTCCGACATCCTCTTCAAGGCCGACATCGCAACGATGGCAAGCGGATTGGAGCTGCGCTCACCTCTCCTCGACCGCGATGTGAGCGCCTTCGCCCTCACCCTGCCCCGTCATCTCCTGCTCTCAGGCGGGGGCAAGCCGGTGCTGAAGGCCCTCGCGAAATCCTGGATCGAGCATTTCGATGCCTCTCGCCCGAAGATGGGCTTCGGCATCCCGATCGAATATCTGCACTCCCCGGGGACAGCCGAGGGCGTATATCTGCCGGAGGCCGGCGCCTGGACCGACGCCCGCCTCCACGCCTGGAGCAGCCGGTGGCTGCCTGCCGTCCCTCAGTCCGGCGAACAGGCTCCTGACACGGGCAATCACGACATCCAGCAACTGCATGCAGTTGAGGTTCTGCACGGCCTGGGCCTGGGGGGAACGGAGCAGGCACTCGTCCGACGACTCAGGCACCAGCCTGCGGGGGTCCGCACCACGATCATCAACACTGAACCGCTACTCGATCATTTCACTGAGCAAATACATGCGATCAGCGACCGGATCGCAATCATCGCGCCGATGAGTCACAGCAGGAAGGCCCTGGTCGCGCTCATCAACAGCCTGCAACCCGATGTCGTCATCACTCACACCCCCCGCAACACCCTGAAGATCCTCACCTCGGATCTTGCCTCGACCCTCCCTGTTGTGGTGATCGCGCACAGCACCTCGTCCAGCAATCTCGCGTGGATGCATCCGCCGATCTCGCTGGCGCTGAGCATGGTCAATCACCGCGCTCGCCTGCACATCGCCGTCTCATCGCAGGCAGCGCGCGGCGGCCAATGCAGGGACGCACGTCGAGTCGTCGTCGCCCAAGAGGGTGCCGAGCTGGAGGAAGCCTCATTGCCCGCAATCGGTTGGCCGACGGATGCTCGGATCCGCCTCCTGACCTTGAGCCGCCTCATCCCGTTGAAGAACCTGCCCGAGCTCGTCGAGGCCGTCGCCGACGAGGCAGCGCTCATGCGCCATGAGCACGCATGCCTTGCCATCGCAGGGGAAGGGCCCGATGCAACCAACATCGCTCACATGATCGAGCGCCGTCAGGTCAGTGACATCGTGCATCTCATCGGTGCGATCAGCCCACCGACATCACTGCTCGAGCAGGCTGACGCACTTGTCGTGAGCTCCACAGCCGAGGGTGGGCCGATCACCATCTTCGAGGCTCTGCTCGCAGGCACGCGCGTCGTCAGCACTCCAGTCGGAGTTGCGCAAGACGTGCTCGTCGATGACCCGGGGCTCATCGTCACGCGGGACTCGAGTCAAGCCTCGCTGCGCGACGGACTCCGCCAGATCCTGACGCGCGGCCCCCTGAGCACCGAAGAGCGTCTCCATCGCGCCCAGACCGCGCAGCGCTGGAGTGCCGATGCAGCCGCACGGGCCTTCTACGCGCATCTGCGCGACTGCACTCAGGTTTCCGCATGAGCTCGCAGACCTCGAAGCTCGTCGTCGTGACTGTGGTCAAGGACGACATCGAGGGATTCGATCGAACCTGCAGGAGCATCGCCGAGCAGTCGGTGCCGGTCACTCACCTGATCATCAACGGTGGCAGCAGCGCCGACATGCAGCGTGCCCTGGATGACTGGTCTGGCAGGATCGGGTCGAGGATCATCAGTGGACCTGACAACGGTCCGTATGACGCGATGAACAAGGCTCTCCGTGCACTCGACTCCCGTGACCGGGTCTGGTTCATCAATGCGGGCGACACACTCGCATTCGACGAGGCCTACGCGTACGTCGACCAGCTCACGTCGAGCGACGAATTCACCTGGGGCTTCGGCCCAGTCAAGGTCGTCGAGAAGAGCGGCATCCTGCGCACCATTCCAGCACAGGCGACGTACACGCAGCTCCATCACGCATACGGGCAGACCCCGATCTGCCATCAGGCAGTCGTGGCTTGCGTTGACGCATTGCGCCTCGCCGGCGGATTCGACGATCGCTATCCGATCGCAGCGGACTACCGAAGCCTGCTTCTCCTGGGGCGCATTGCGGCGCCCGTGCAATGGGAGCTCCCTACTGTCGAATACCGTGCAGGCGGGCTCTCCGACCGCCATCTCCTGCGCAGTCACTGGCAGCAGCACCGCATTCGCATCGAGGTTTTCAATGGCGGCATGAAGGCGAGGGCCCGCAGTTGGGCACGCCTGGCAGGCATGACGGCACGCATCACGACAGGGCGAGGTATCGACGCAATTGCCCGAGCTGGCCTCGTGGACAGGGACTGGCGCAGGCCCAGACGCAATGAGCAGTCGATGGATAATCCTCGCCATGGCCAGTAACCCCAGCCCGAGGAATCAGCGCCGCCTGCCGCTGAAGTCGACACTGCGACGCCTCAGGAGTCGACTGGCACGTCGGATCGTGAGGGCGGTCGGCGTCGATCTGGCCGATGTTCTGCATCTCGATTCGCATGAGCGACCACCGGCTTCTTGGGTCGAGCGAATCGGCGTCTATGCCGAGCCTGTCGCCGTCACCTGCGTTCACCCGCGGGACCGGGAGACTCACACTCACGGGTTCGGCCGACGCTGGATCTATCGCATTCCCGAGTGCATCTGGGATCCACAGGCCAACCAGCTCTACTCCACGCACGGATCGCTCATTGCCGAGAGCACCTCGTGGCCACCACTCAATGCCCTGACCTCGTGGCCGCTGCGACCGGGCCGAGGTCAGTCCCTGGACCTCGACACACCATGCGTGGTCATGCCCGCCTCCGGCTACTACCACTGGCTTATCGAGGATCTTCCCTGCGTGCTTGCTGCCCTAGCCCAGGAACCCAGGGCGGCGATCGTCGTCTCGGGGCACCCGCCGGCGTACGTGAGTTCATTCCTGAACGGTCTTTCGCGACGAGTCGTGCAGGTCGACGGGCCCGTCTCACTGCACAATGTCGTGCTGGTCGGTCGCGGTCCGGACACCGGCTGGGCGCACCCGGCCGACACCGAGCACGTGAGGTCGCTCGAGCCAGCAACGGTGGCGGCTGGCTCGACCTCGCTCTACGTGTCGCGGCAGGGGAGCCGCAGGTCGCCCACCAATGAGGCCGCCGTTCAATCCCTGTGCAGCGACTATGGCCTGGCGGTCATCCATCCATCTTCGATGACCGTGACCGATCAGGCTCGGCTCTTCGCCAACGCGACGCTCATCGTCGGCCCGCATGGAGCAGGACTCGCCAACAGCGTGTGGGCTCCAGCCCAGGCCGTGCTCATCGAATTGATGCAGGCGGATTACGTCGTGC
>JBAYUM010000085.1:0-8326 GCA_041675125.1 Candidatus Nanopelagicales bacterium | reverse complement strand
CGATCAGCAGGCGGGGGATGGCGATCCCGTCGCCGTTCGAGATCGCGCGATTCTGGAGGTGCTCTATGGCACTGGAGTGCGCGTGTCGGAGCTCTGCTCCCTGGACGTGGCGGATATCCAGTGGGAGTCACGCACCCTGCTGGTGTTGGGCAAAGGCCGCAAGGAACGCATGGTGCCGTTCGGCATCCCTGCTCAATCAGCGCTCACCACCTGGCTCGATGCTCGCGCGATGCTCGCCACCGCCAAGTCAGCCGAGGCGCTCTTTCTCGGCGTGCGCGGGAAACGACTTGACCCCCGTGCCGCTCGAAGTGTGGTCGGCCGCTTGACCGAGGCGGCAGATGTCCCCAGATTGGCCCCTCATGGTCTGAGGCACTCGGCTGCAACCCATGTCCTCGAGGGTGGCGCTGACCTGCGCTCGGTGCAGGAGCTCCTCGGGCATTCCTCCTTGTCGACGACACAGCGATATACGCATGTGTCGGTCGAGCGACTGCGCAAGGCCTTCGACCAGGCACATCCTCGAGCAGCCGATCACTGAGACTCCGACTCCCGCGGAAGTGTGAGTGGCTTGAGCACGGCGAACTCGCGATCGATGAGTGAGAGTGGATTGCGGTAGTCGTTCCTGCCCGAGCCGCGCAGCCCCAGGTGCAGGCACCTGCCGCCGCAGTGACCCCCGAATGCGGCCGTCGTGCCGATGGCCGCTCCGGCCGAGACGAATTGCCCCTGAGCGACCAGTGCCTGCACAGGTTCATATGTGGATCGCAGCCCCATGCCCGGGTGTCGAATGGTGATGACCCCACGGCCGGCGACCTGACCCGCAAAGGCGACGACTCCAGAGGCAATGGCGACCACCTCCGTTCCCGGATCGGCCGCGAAATCCACCCCTCGGTGCCCTGCAATGCCGATATGGGCCGGCGGATCGAATCCGTGGATCACTGTGGCCCCCGCAATGGGGTCAAGCCACGATGATGCGAGCAGGAGGGCGGCCAACCAGGTCATCTGGCCAGTGTCGACTCCAGTGCAGTCCGACGCCCCGGACAGATCGGGGTGGGGGAGGCTGACCTGCAAGGCTCGGGCCTGTGGAAGGAGCACGGTCCCCAAGGCCCTAGACTGTCGGCACCCCAGCAATGGGGAATTCGCACGATCCCGTGCTCGGCCCCGTGGCTGAGACGCTCTGCTCGGTCCCGCCTCGGCGGGTGCAGATCGGTGGATCGTCAGGGGCCTGAGCCAACCGGCTTGAGCCATGAACCGATGCGTCAGCAATGACGCTTAGAAGGAGTGCCGTCATGGCAGTTGTGACCATGCGCCAGCTATTGGATAGCGGTGTGCATTTCGGGCATCAGACCCGACGTTGGAATCCCAAGATGAAGCGCTTCATCCTGACTGAGCGCAATGGCATCTACATCATCGACCTGCAGCAGTCGCTGGCATTCATCGATCGTGCCTATGAGTACGTCAAGGAGACCGTCGCTCACGGCGGCACCATCATGTTCGTCGGCACCAAGAAGCAGGGTCACGACGCAATCCAGGAGCAGGCCACGCGCGTTGGCATGCCCTACGTCAATGAGCGTTGGCTCGGTGGCATGCTCACCAACTTCCAGACGGTCTCCAAGCGCATCACGCGCTTGAAGGAACTCGAGAACATGGATCTGCACAATGTGGCGGGCTCAGGTTTCACCAAGAAGGAACTTCTCATGATGCGTCGCGAGAAGGACAAGCTTGCAAAGACCCTCGGCGGAATCCGCGAAATGGGCAAGGTGCCAAGTGCGCTTTGGATCGTCGACACCAAGAAGGAGCACATCGCTGTCGGCGAGGCTCACAAGCTCGGCATTCCCGTCATCGCAGTCCTCGACACGAACTGCGATCCGGACGAGGTCGACTTCCCCATCCCGGGCAATGACGATGCCATCCGCTCGGTTGCGCTGCTCACCCGCGTGATCGCCGATGCCGTCGCTGACGGACTCATGGCACGTGCCAATCGCGCTGCCGGAACCCCGGATGCAGTCGTCGAGCCCCTCGCCGAGTGGGAGCGCGAGCTCCTCGCCGGTGCAGAGGCAGCAACCGAGGCGGCAGCAGTTGAGTCCGTCGAGGTCGCACCAGTTTCCGAGGTCGTCGAGGTTGCACCAGCAGCCCAAGAGGCACCCTCGGCCTAGTTCGTCCCAGTGACTGCCTGAATCACCAGGCAGTCACTGGTCCATGTCAAAGACCCAAGACAACAAAGGACCCATATCACCATGGCGAATATCACTGCCGCCGACGTAAAGAAGCTCCGCGACCACACCGCTGCAGGCATGATGGAGTGCAAGAAGGCACTCGAAGAGGCAGACGGCGACTTCGACAAGGCTGTTGAGATCCTGCGCGTCTCAGGCGCTGCCAAGGCAGCCAAGCGCGGAGCCGAGCGAGAGGCTTCCAACGGGCTCGTTGCGAACAACGGCAACGCCCTGGTCGAACTGCTCTGCGAGACCGACTTCGTGGCCAAGAACGAGGACTTCCTGGCCCTGGCCAACGCAATCGCCCAGGCGGTCGTCGACGCCCAGATCAACGACACCGAGGGTGCCAAGGCCGCCAAGCTCGCCGATGGTCGAACCGCGGGCGACGCAATCGCCGAGATGGCGAGCGTCATCGGCGAGAAGCTGGAGATCGGGCGTGTTGCCGTGCTTCCGGCCCCCGTCTCGGTCTACATGCACCGCCGGGCATCGGATCTGCCAGCACAGGTGGGCGTGATGGTTGCCTACTCGGGCAGCGAGGATGCTGCTCGTGGAGCCGCAATGCAGATTGCAGCCATGCGTCCGCAGTTCCTTACCCGTGACGAGGTCCCGGCCGAGACGGTCGAGACCGAGCGCCGGATTGCCGAGGCCACGGCCAAGGAGGAGGGCAAGCCTGAGGCTGCCCTGTCGAAGATCATCGAAGGCCGGGTGAACAGCTTCTTCAAGGACAACGTCCTCCTGGAGCAGCCCAGCGTGGTGGAGCAGAAGAAGTCGGTCGCCCAGGTCCTGGCCGATGCCAAGACCGACGTGACGGCCTTCGTTCGCTTCGAAATCGGTCAGTAGCGCCCGGTAAGGTCAGGTCGAGATACCGAGAGGACGTGGGGATGGCTCATTCAGCAGGCAGTGGAGCCGTCCAACCATCCCTCGAAGGAACGATCTCGACCTGGCCTTCTGTCCCTGAGGGCGGCTGGAAGCGCGTCCTGCTCAAGCTCTCCGGCGAGGCCTTCGCCGGAGGCGGGGCCCTGGGCGTCGACCCTGACATCGTCGCCTCGATCGCACGCCAGATCGCCGAGGTCGTCAACAGCGGCACTGAGGTCGCCGTGGTCATCGGTGGCGGCAATTACTTCCGCGGTGCCCAACTCTCCGAACGCGGTATGGATCGTGCTCGCGCCGACTACATGGGAATGCTCGGCACCGTCATGAACTGCTTGGCCCTGCAGGACTTCTGCGAGAAGGCTGGCATCGAGACGCGAGTGCAGACAGCGATCACCATGGGACAGGTTGCCGAGCCCTATGTCCCGCGTCGGGCCATGCGGCATCTCGACAAGGGTCGAGTGGTCATCTTCGGTGCCGGACTGGGCCAGCCCTACTTCTCGACGGATACCACGGCAGCCCAGCGCGCACTTGAGATCGGCGCGGAGGTCGTGCTCATGGCCAAGGGCGTCGACGGCGTGTACGACGACGACCCTCGCACCAACCCTGATGCCAAGCGCTTTGACACCTTGACCCATGACGAGGTGCTCACGCGCAATCTCAAAGTGGCAGACGCGACTGCCATCAGTCTGTGCCGCGACAACGACCTGCCGCTGGTCGTGTTCAACCTGCTGGTCGAGGGCAACATCGCCCGAGCCGTGCGCGGCGAGACCATCGGTACCTTGGTCTCAACGTTCTGACTGAAGCCGTATTCAATGCTGTTGATGAGGAGTGCCAAATGAGTGAGCAGATCGACGAGATCCTCATGGATGCGGAAGACCGCATGGACAAGGCGATCGCAGTTGCGCGCGAGGACTTCGCCACCGTTCGCACTGGTCGTGCGAATGCCGGAATGTTCAACAAGGTGGTCGTCGAGTACTACGGCGCGTACACGCCGGTGAACCAGATGGCCTCCATAGCGATCCCCGAGGCACGTCTGATCGTCATCACGCCATATGACAAGAGCGCCTTTGCGTCGATCGAGAAGGCCTTGCGCGACAGTGACCTTGGCGTCAATCCGACTTCGGATGGGAATGTCATCCGCATTTCACTGCCCCAGCTCACTGAGGAGCGCCGCAGGGAGTTCATCAAGGTGGCCAAGAACAAGGCTGAGGATGCGCGAATCTCCGTGCGCAATATTCGCAGGCACGCCAAGGATCTCCTCGACAAGCTGCAGAAGGATGGCGACGCAGGCGAGGACGATGTGCGTCGTGCTGAGAAGCACCTCGATGAACTGACCCACAAGCATGTCGAGCATGTCGACGAGGTTCTCAAGCACAAAGAAGCAGAACTGCTCGAGGTGTAATGGTGTCAGGCCCAGTCGGCTCGTCGGCTCAAGCCCGCAAGCCGCGGGCCGGGCGGAACCTGCCTGCCGCCATCGCGACCGGAGTGGGCCTCCTCGCGCTCTGCCTGGTCACCCTGTTCACCTACAAGTGGACCTTCGGGGTCGTGGTCTCAGTGGCCATGGCGATCGCGGTGCTCGAGTTCAGCAACGCCTTCAAGCAGGCAGGCATCCATCTGGAGCGGGTGAGCGTTGCCCTGGCCGCAGCGGTCATGCCCTTGGCCGCCTTCTGGTACGGGGTATCGGGCCAGTTGGTGGTCATGGGGATCACCGTTCTGGCAGTGATCTTCGCACGCATTCCCCGTGGGGCCGATGGCTATGTGAAGGATGTGACGGCAAGCCTGTTCGTCGCCGCGTATCTGCCCTTCATGGCGAGCTTCCTGATGCTGACCCTGTCAGCCGAGAACGGGCCCATGCGCGTGCTCGTCTTCGTGCTCCTGACCGCGGGCAACGATATCGGCGGCTATGCGGCGGGCGTGTTCTTCGGCAGGCACGCCATTGCTCCGTCCATCAGCCCGAAGAAATCCTGGGAGGGGCTTGCAGGTTCGTTGGTGCTGCAGACCCTGCTGGGCCTTGGGTGCTTCGTCTGGCTCCTTGACGCCACCTGGTGGCAGGGCGCGATCACGGGGATCATTCTGTGTTTCACTGCTACAGCCGGTGACTTCGCCGAGTCCGCAGTGAAGCGAGATCTCGGCATCAAGGACATGGGTCGACTACTACCGGGTCACGGAGGCCTCATGGATCGCTTGGACTCACTCATTCCCAATGCCTTTGCGTCATGGGCACTGTTCACGATGTTCCTGGGTTCAGCATGAGCACGCCACCCCTTCCAGGCGAGCTGGTGCTCGAGGCGCCGCGACGGGGAAGACCGGCGCGTCACCTGATGGACCTCGATGCCAAGCAGCGCCGTGAGGCGGTGGCCGAGCTCGGGCTCCCAGCATTTCGAGCGGACCAGGTCTCGCGTCAATGGCTGAATCGGCTCTCCGATGATCCGCAGACCTGGTCAGATGTGCCCGCCGCTGCCCGCTCGACCATCGCCGATGCCCTGCTGCCCACGCTGCTGACTCCGGTCAAGGTCATTGCGTGCGACGAGGGACAGACGGTGAAGACACTTTGGCGCCTGCACGACGGGTCGCTGATCGAGAGCGTGCTGATGCGCTATCCGGATCGCGTCACCATGTGCGTCTCCAGTCAGGCCGGCTGCGGCATGAACTGCCCCTTCTGCGCGACTGGACAGGGCGGGCTGCAGCGCAATCTCTCGACTGCGGAGATCGTCGAGCAGGTGCTCGCCGGAGCCCGTGCGCTCGATCGCGACGAGATCGCTGGCGGACCGGGCCGCGTGTCCAACATCGTGTTCATGGGGATGGGCGAGCCTCTCGCGAACTACAAGTCGGTGATCGACGCGATCCACCGCATCAACGATCCGGCACCAGGCGGCATGGGCATCGGGGCACGCGGCATCACTGTGTCGACCGTCGGGCTGGTGCCGCGCATCCGCGACCTGGCAAATGAGGGAATCCCCGTGACCCTGGCCGTCTCGCTGCATGCGCCCGACGATGAGCTGCGCGACACGCTCGTGCCGATCAACACGCGCTATCCGGTTGAAGAGGTGCTGGACGCGGCCTGGGAATACGCAGATCGCACGCACCGCCGAGTGAGCATCGAGTATGCGCTGATCAAGGGGGTCAACGATCAGGCCTTCCGCGCAGAGAAGCTTGCCCGCATGCTCGAAGGCGAGCTCGTGCACGTGAATCTCATTCCCCTCAACCCGACACCCGGCTCGGCCTGGACCGCATCGCTGCCGCGCGATGAGGCGGCGTTCGTTCGCATCCTTCGCAATCGCGGGGTGCAGGTGACCGTCCGCGACACGCGTGGGCGAGAGATCGATGGCGCTTGCGGGCAATTGGCAGCGACGCAGGTCTAGTGCACCTCTGTGCATTCGATCTTCTGACAGACTCGGCGAATGGCATTGACCCCAACACTGGCCGAGCTGCCGAAGAAGCAGATATACGGCGTCCTGGTGCTGTCGCTGTTGCGCACCTTCCTGGGCGTTCTTGTGATCCTCTATGCGCTGTCCTTGGTGCCTGAGAATGCCGATGTCTCGCTGATCCGGCCACTGGTCATCATCATCCTTGGCGTTGCGATCTACGGGTACCTCTTCCGCAGGCAGATTCGCAAGATCGAGCATGCGCGCTACCCCGCGATCAGCGTGGTGGAGGCCTTGATTCTCACGGCAACGATGTTCCTGGCCTTCTTCGCTGGCATCTACGTGATGATGTCTGCTGCGGATCCCGGTGCCTTCACCGAGGGGCTCGATCATTTCAATGCCTTCTACTTCGCGCTCACCGTGCTGGCCACAGTCGGCTTCGGTGACATCACCCCGGTGACTGCAGGAGCGCGATTCGCCTGCATGATCCAGATGGCGATCGACATCGTCTTCATCGCGATCATGGTGCGTGCGCTCACCAGCGCGGCGCAGAAGTCGCTGTCATTCAAGAAGGCGCAGGCTGAGGGTGAGAAGGATCCATTGATCGCCGACGTCTAGAGTTTCATCATGGGTTCATATGAGGCTGCATACCGACTTGCCGGCACTGACCCCGAGTACTTCTGGTTGCGGGCAGCTCGCCAGGTGAGCTGGGATCGAGTGCCCACGAAGGCACTTGATGACTCATCGGCACCGCTGTTCCGATGGTTTCCCGATGGGGTCCTGAACACGTGCTACAACGCTGTCGATCGCCATGTCGAGAACGGACGCGGATCTCGCACTGCGATCATCTACGACAGTCCTGTCACCGGCACGAAGCTCCAGATCACCTACGCCGAGCTCCTGGATCAGGTGGCCCGGTTCGCGGGCGTGCTCGCGGACCTCGGTGTCTCGGTCGGTGATCGGGTCGTCATCTACATGCCGATGATCCCCGAAGCAGTGATTGCGATGCTTGCGACTGCACGGCTCGGAGCGGTGCACTCAGTGGTATTCGGCGGCTTCGCGCCTGCAGAGCTGGCAGCGCGGATCGACGACGCCGAGCCGAAGGTGATCGTGTCGGCCTCGTGTGGAATCGAGCCGAGTCGGGTCATCGCCTACAAGCCCCTCGTTGACGAGGCGATCTCGCTCAGCGCCCACAAGCCCTCGGCGACAGTCATCTACCAGCGGCCAGAGGTGCTGGCCGAGTTCGGCGAGCTCGATCACGATTGGGCTGCTGCGATCAATGGGGCGGCGCCGCAGCCTTGCGTCCCCGTCCGAGCCACCGATCCGCTCTACATCCTGTACACCTCGGGCACGACCGGCAGGCCCAAGGGAGTGGTACGCGACAACGGCGGGCATGCAGTCGCCATGGCGTGGTCGCTCGGCAATGTCTACGACATCGGTCCCGACGATGTCTGGTGGGCAGCATCGGATGTGGGCTGGGTCGTCGGACATTCCTACATCGTCTATTCGCCGCTGATCGTCGGTGCGACCACGGTGATCTATGAGGGCAAGCCGGTCGGCACGCCCGATGCCGGTGCGTTCTGGCGCATGATCGACGAATACCGCATCAACGGCCTCTTCTGCGCTCCCACCGCAATCCGCGCGATCAAGAAGGAGGATCCACAGGCACTGCTGCTCAAGCGGTACGACATCAGCTCACTGCGGGCACTCTTCCAGGCCGGCGAGCGGCTGGACCCCGACACCTACCACTGGGCAACGGAACACCTCAAGGTCCCGGTGATCGACAACTGGTGGCAGACCGAGACCGGATGGGCCATCGCCTCCAACATGCGCGGGCTCGAGCCCATGCCGGTGAAGCCGGGCTCGCCGAGTGTTCCCGTG
>JBAYUM010000084.1:0-8462 GCA_041675125.1 Candidatus Nanopelagicales bacterium | reverse complement strand
GCAAGTGCCGCGCAACGCACTTCGACATTCATCGCAACCCCCAATGGCATGGTTGGTGTCTCCCAGGGCCTCAATGTCTATCTTCCCTCTGCGCGCGGAACGAATCTCAGCTTCACGGCATCCACGCCAGGCACTTCCGTGACGGTGAGTGTCCTGGTGGGTGTATCCGGATTCGGCGCAGCATCATGGACTCCCACGACGAGTGGCATATGGACGTTGAGCGGCACCGGTGCGGCAAGCGCGCTGGGCAGCACCCAGGTTTCAGTCGTCCCGACCCCTACATCCACCGCGGCGAATGCGCCGTCACAGTTGCAGCTCGGAGTCGCCGCATCGACGACTCAGGCATACGTGCGGGCCCTCGCAGGCAGCGCCACCCCCCAGGGCTCGGTCACGCTTCGGGCCAATGCGAGCTCGGGCACCGGAACAGTCCTCGGCACCGGTTTCCTCCAGCCGACATCAGATCCCCTTGTCTCGGTCGCAGCGATACCCTGGACTCCTGCAGTGGTCGGGGCCTATCAAGTCGTGGCGACGTACAACCCGCAGACCCCAGCAATGGCCTCATCGGTGAGCCCCTATGAGCAGCCGGAGATCGTCGGCTTCAATCCAATGGTCGCCTACCGCTTCGCCCCCGCACTGCGAGTAGGCCAGACCTCGTCGATCAGTGCTGTGATCGGTGCGAACTACACGGCCGGAAGTGTCGGCTTCCTGTTCGACGGTGTCGCGCTTCGCGGATCGGTGCCGACAGTCAACAGCGTTGCGACCATGACATGGACTCCACCCTCTGCCGGTCTGCACCTGCTGCGCGCTGAATTCACCGGCAATGACCCTGGCTACAGCAGCGTCTCGCTGCAGCAGATCAACGTCCTGGCGGCCCTTCCTGCAGACCAGCTCGTTGCATCAACCAGCAATGGCACTCTCGCACCGACCGGATCCAACACCATGACGCGCGGAGCAAGCACTGCTCTTGCTGGCGTGACCACATCCGGCGCACCAGTGCTGTTCTCGACAACCGGTCCGTGCGTGATCGCCGGCAGTCGCATCAACGCCCTCGGCAAGGGCGCCTGCTCGCTCACTGCGACCTCGGTCGGCAGCGGTGCAGTCACGCCCACTGCTGTGACCTACCCGATCACGGTCACTGACGCCACGGGCAAGCGCTGATCTGATCTGCTACTGAGCTGCTCTGCCCTTGAGCCTGCGCAGCGGTGCAGTCACCTTCCATGAGCGCGTGCTCTGCATGAAGTCAAGCTCCTGGCGTATGGCAGCAGCAGCTGACTTGTAGGCAAGCACTTCAGCAGTCGCATCATCGGCCGTCAGGACGACAAAGGACCGAATCCCGAGGAAGCCTTCAAGTGAGTCCTGGGCATCGATGACGGTCAGGCTCACCTGCGCTGGTTCTCCCGCTCGACCGTCGCCCAACGGCAGCTTGATCACGGAGCCCAGATAGACCTCTTCACGAACCGGACCACCGGGACCTGCGGCGTCGATGGTGACGACCCCTGGCATCGATCGCGTTGCGATCAGCAGCACCAGCGGTCCCGGCACTGGGCGTTCGACGCGAAAGTCCGCACGTCGACCCGGACGCAGTTCATTGCCCCAGACCTGCGGTGAGCCGAAAGTGCCGATCACCGCGGCGTCGACGATCTCGAAGTCCCTGTCGCCGCGCGGCTGACGGAGCATGGGGGTCAGTCCCTCGGAATGCAGGTGCTCGAGCACCTGATCGGCAAACCCTGAGTCAGGTGCCGCGGTGCCCACGGCCAGCATGTATTCGCGCCCGAGTTCAATTGCCGGAACCACTGGTTGCCTCACTCCCGCAGCCTGTGCCGCTGCAATCTCGCTGGTGATGACGGCAGCGACGTGCTGCCAGGTGACCGATGGGGTCGTGGAATGCGCGATGCGCAGTTCGAGCTCACGCCGCGCATTCGGATCGAGAATCGATTCGACTGCACTCACGAATGCCGATCGATCACCCGTGGTGAAATACACCGCCAGATCGCCGCCGGCCTCGCGCAGCGACGAATTGTCCGCCACCACAGGTACCTTGCCGAAGGCGATGCTCTCGGAAACCGGAAGTCCCCAGCCTTCGTAGTTCGAGGGATAGACGGTGAATTCCGCGCCTGCGTAGAACTGGGCGAGCTCGAGATCACTGACACTGGAACTCAGGACACTCAGCTTTCCATTGAGCCCGCCGGTGCGCACGTACTCGGTCAGGAACTCGGTGGCATGCCAGCCAAGGCGGCCGATGCACACCAGATCGGGCACCTGGTCTGCTCCGTGCCTCTCCAGCAGTTCTTGCCAGGTGCGCAGTGCGAGCAGGTGGTTCTTGCGTGACTCGACAGTGCCGACGAACAGGACGTATGGACGAGGCCAGGGACGCGTCGGGGCAGGTGTCACGACGGCAGCGCTCGTTGCCGAGTCGAAGGACGCGGGAGTGAGTCCGCAGGGAAGCCCGGTTGACGCACCAGCGATCACCGCATAGTCATGCCGGGCCGCATACGCAGCGAAGTCATTGCGACTCGACTCAGAGATCGCCGGAACGCGACTTGCTGTCTGACAGATCAGATTGAGGTAGCGCTCAAAGAGCCTGTTCACTGCAGCGGTGTGACCCGTCTGCAGCACCGGTGTCAGGTCATAAAGGAGATCGACGACGATCGCACCGGCTGCATGCGCATCGCGGACCGCGAGCATCAGGGCATCGTTGATCCACAATGCGCCAAGGAACACCAGGACATCTCCCGGCTGGATCGAGACCGGACTGGCCGCCGCCGCACGCGCCAGCGTGGCCGTCGCGCAGTTGGCCAGCTCCTCCCTCGAAGCCTCGCTCTGCGCCCTGGCACCGCGAAGAACAAGGGTGTGATGCTCGGCCTGGGCGAGCTTCACGAAGACACCACGCGCTCGATCGAGCACCACTGCGTGCGCCGGCAATTGCGCCTGGGATTCAAGGAGCGGGGCGGTCTCGGCGATGACCCGCTGCACCCCGGAGACCGACTCGCGCCGCTGGAGGAATTCGACCAGATCGGTGACATCGATCAGCAGCGCGGGCACGCGAACAAGCCTAGTTGCCGGTTTTTCTGGCTCCTGGAGGGTCCATTAGGCCCAATTTGCCCGTCTGATCCCGCCTTCTGGTCAGAAAACGGTTGAAATGGCTAGTACCGTTTCCGCATGAACACCCAAGGAGGCCCTATCTGGGCTCTCTTTACGCTCTCACGACCTCGTACCGAGCCAGCTGATGGAGACGAAAATGCAGACCTTGGACACCACCTCACTTCGCATGCGCTTCAATCCCTACGGCCCAAAGCTCACCGCCGCACGAGATTGCGAGGCTGCGGTGTTCCTCGAGGCCTTCGGCAACACTCGTGAGCAATTGCATGACGAGTACTCGGAGTACGACTCGCATTCACTGTTCCTGTCTGTCGAGGACGCATCGGGTACCGCATGGGGTGCCTGCCGCATCATCACCCCTGGCCCGCGCGGATTGAAGACTCTCAATGACCTCGAGCGTGAGCCTTGGGGCCTTGACAGCGCGCGCGTGAGCCGTGCAGCAGACATCGATCCCGATCGACTCTGGGACATTGCGACCATTGGCGTGCGCAAGGAAGCCGGTGCCAAGCGCTTCCTCATTGCCATGGCTCTGTTCCACGGCATCGTCGCCGCAAGCAGGGCCAACAATGTTCCGGCCATGGTCGCCCTGCTCGACGAGCGTGCCCGCAGGCTGCTCGCATCCCTTGACTACTCGCTGTCGATGCTTCCTGGTGCCCACGCCGGAACGTACCTCGGCTCGAAGTCGACTGCCCCCGTCTTCGGCCATGCCTCAACCGTGCTGAGTGCCCAGCGCCGTGCGAATCCGGATGCCCACCGTCTGATGACCATGGGCATCGGTCTTGACGGCATCACCCTGCCGACCAGCGACGAGTACGTCATCGCCGCCCCGAACAACGTCTTCCAGCTGGCAGCACCGCTGTCGATGCCTATGCCGGTCCTGGCCGCAGGCTGACCCGATTGGCCGACATCAGCCAGGGCACGACCTCGTCTCGCTCCATGGGAGCAGCGAAGTGGTAGCCCTGCAGGATGTCGGTGCCCATGTCCACCAGCATGGAGGCAACGGCTGCGCTCTCGACGCCTTCAGCCACGACCTTCAAGCCAAGCGCATGAGCCATGGCAATGGTCGATTCGACAATGAGTCGACTTGAGGGATCGATCAGGATCGCCGCCACGAAGGTGCGATCCAGCTTGATCTCGCTGACCGGCAGATCGCGCAGATAGGCAAGCGAGGAGAACCCGGTTCCGTAGTCGTCGATCGAGGTGCGGAATCCCTGCTCATGGAGCTCGACAATCACATCCCGCGCCCGCTCGGGCTCGGACATGAATGCATCCTCGGTCACTTCTATGGTCACCAGATTTCTCGGGACTCGCACCTCATTGGCCAGTGACAGAAAGCTCTTCAGAAACTGCGATCCGAGCAGTTCCGGCGGTGCGATATTGATCGCCACTCCCAGATCCAGGCTGGACCTGTGCCAGCGATCTGCCGCCTCCATGGCCTGACGGATGACCTCGAGCGTGATGTCATTCATCATGCCTGTGCGGCGTGCATCAGCCAGGAAGCCGATGGGCGAGAGCAGACCGAACTCAGGATGCTGCCAGCGCACGAGTGCCTCGACCCCGATCGCCTCCCACGTCTTCGTGTCGATCTTCGGCTGATACCGAAGCTCTATCTCGCCAAAATCAAGCGCTCGGCGAAGATCACTGCCGACCCGCAGTCGCTGCCGAGAGAATTCATCGCGCTCCGAGACATAGATCTGCACGCCAGTTCGATCGTTCTTCGCCTGGTACATCGCAATATCGGCTCGGCGGAACAGGTCGATCGGGGTCTCATCATCGGGTTCACGTGCCGTGACGCCAATGGACGCATGCATCGTGATGTCCATGCCGGCAACTCGCACTGGATCCTCGAAGGAGACTCGAATGGTACGAGCCAGCTCCATCAGGTCCAGCTCGTCGATGGTCGGCGAAAGCACGGCGAATTCATCACCACCCATCCTCGACACCACAGTCGATGGCGGCACCACATCGCGAAGGCGCCTTCCGAACATCGTCAGCATCTCGTCGCCGACCGCGTGCCCCAAGGTGTCGTTGACCTCCTTGAAGGCGTCGAGGTCAAGCAGCAGGAAGCCGATCGGCTTGTCGTTCGCGAGTGCATCCTCAAGATCACGCAGCACGGACCGGCGATTGGGAAGACCGGTGAGATCGTCCGTCAACGCCAGGCGGAATGCCTCTGCCGCCGCTCTTGAGTCACGCAGTGCAACCGCCAATCGCACGCTCACAGCAAGCAGGGTGATCGTCGCGGGAACTCCAACTGCCCACCCCAGGGCTCCTTCGGGACGCAGCCCCAGCATGAGCAGGGCGATGGCGAAACTGACGACCAGCCAGGCGTCGGGAAGCTTGCGATCCAGCACGCGGGCCGGGCGACGCTCGCGGACCGCCGCATCCACCAGGAGCAGGAAGGCCGCTCCCCAGACAAGATCCAGTCCGAGAGTGAATTGGTACTTCCCTGAGTCCAGATTCAGGACCAGGCTGGTATCAGCGACCGCCAAGGCCACGAATCCGGCGATGAAGCCCGCGGCGCGCGGTGACCACGATCGTGCACCGAGCACCAACTGGCCGAGGACGAGCAGGGCCAGGCTCAGGTCGAGGATCGGGTAGAGCAGGGCCACGAAGAGCGAGAATTCCTTGGGGAACGCATTGCCGATCGGGGTGAGGAATACGGCGCTGGTCAGCGTCGCTCCTGCACCGCAGATGATGATCGTGTTGAGCCAGGTTGCCATCACCCTTGAGCCGTGGGCACGAGTGTCAAGGATGAGGAAGGCGCACAGGGCCAAGTAGGCGGCCAGGAAGAACGCCTCGCCAGGATTCGGGAAGTCCGAGAGCCCCTCATTGCCCGCTGAGCCCAGGATCGTTGATCCCGCACCCCACAGGATGATGCCGGCCAGGAGCACCAAGTAGGCGAGGCGATCCCTGGAGGAGATCCAGCTCTGGAGCACCAGGCGGAAGACGAGTGCGAGGAAGAACACGAACACGATGAGCGTCATGACTGCGTCACCGGGCAAAGGGATGCCCAAGGCGATCGCACACACGCCTACAGCGATGGTGATCCAACCGGCCCAGCCGAGAATGGCAACAGCGGGTGCACGCAGGTTGAGCAATGACACTGCCGACTCCCTTCGTGGCCCTCGCAGCACCAATCCATTGGACTGCACGGCAGTCCAATGAGCAAGAATGGCAGGTCACGGACCGAAAAGGGAAAATTAGGCCTATGCAGGACCGGGTAGTTCGGGAAGGCAGTCGACCCCCGAAGAGCGCTGCCGACAGGCAGACCAGGCTCGTCACTAATCTGAGGTCGTGGTGGCGACGGCAGGCACGCGAGTTTCCTTGAAGCGACGGCTGCCCGATCTCGGCCTGGTCCTTGCGACCTGGGTCATCATCATGTGGGGGGTCGGCTCCCAGTGGTGGACCGGATTCAACGCACCCGACTCGCAGTTCTCAGCCACCTTGGCGATCTTCGGCAATGACGTTCACGAACGAGCGATCGATGGCTCCTACTACTGGACACGACTTGGCTATCTGGCCCCCGTGCATGGCCTCATCAGCATGGTCGGCACCTGGACGGGCTTTGCACTGTGGCGGGGCCTGCTGCTCCTGATCACCCTGGGCGCCACGTACTGGATCGCACGTCACCTCACCGGCCGGGCCCTTGCGGTTGGCCTCATGCTCTTTGTCGGTCTCAACACGATGGTGCTGAGCTACCTCGGCAACCCGTATGCAACCGGTTCGGCAATGTCGGCGACCTTCCTGCTGCTGGCCCTGGGCGTGTGCTGGCTGGTCGAGTCGTCGAATGCACCGGCTGCTGCATCGGCACCTGCCCGCCTTCGCGCCTGGCTGCTGCCACTGGCCACTGGTGCAGTAGTGGGCTGGCTGGTCATGCTCAATCCCTATAACGCCCTGCTGGCCACCTGTCTGTGGCTTGGCATCCGCCTGATCGCGTGGAGCGCCAAACGGACCTCAGTCGGTTCACTTGCTCGAGAGCTCGGCATCCTGCTCCTCGGTTTCATTGTTGTCCTCATCGGCTTTCTCACTGCAGGTCGGGTGATGTTCCCCAGCTTGAACTGGTTCGAGACCTACCGCTCCTGGAACGCTCGACTGGACTACGCCTCGTTCATCAGCGACCCGCACATCTGGACCCGCGACGTTGCCTTTCTCGTGCTCCTGCTCTCAGTGGTGACTTCCGGATTCGTCCTGATCTTCGTCCGCAATCGATGGACCTTCAGCGCTCTTGCAGTGGCCTTCATCAATATCGCGTTCACGCTCATCTACATGCAGATCGTGCCAGGGCCGTGGATCGAGGCACCCCACTATGCGGCGATGTGCTGGCCAGGTGCTCTGGTCTCGATCGTGCTGGCCCTGTCGGCGCTCCTGGGCAAGCAGCCGGTGGCACTCATCGGCTGGATCATGATCGTGCCGCTGGTAGCGCTGATGGTCTGGGCAGGCCATTCGGATCGGGTGTTCCCGATGAGCACCGGTCTGTCGATCGTGCTCCTTGTCAGCGCGGTGCTCCTCGTGACGATCATGCTGTGCGCCACGCGCGGGGAGCTGATCGGCTGGCTGGCGATCACCACAGCACTCATCGTGCTGGGTCTGAGCTGCCAGTTCCTCCAGAACGGGCGTGGCAATCTTGGCATCTACGGTCAGTACCCGATGAATGCAGCCTTCGTCGACTACAACGCCGAGGACCTGATGCGGTCGAATGTCGCAGCGCAGGAGTTCGTCCTGGCGCACACCACGCCCACCGATCGCATCGCAACATGGACCGACCCAGACCGTCTTGGCGCAGCAATCGCAGCCATGCAACTGTGGGGGAAGTACAACAATGCTCCGGAGGGGCCAGCACTCTCAGCCGAGGGAGTGCGAATCCTGCAGGACCTCAATCCGACCGCGCTTGCGCTCTATGCCCCGCCCCGTGAGCAGATCGACGAGTTCTACGCCTCCATCCCCCTGTACCTGGGACCCGCTCCACTGGAGTGCACTGCGGTGCCGTACCTGGGGATCGGCTCACCGACTGCCACCGTGTGCGTGACGCATCTGCAGGCGCTGTAGGGCTATCGACTGGCGATGAACAGCGGCACGAGATCCACGAGCCGCTTCGTCGTGCGCTGCAGATTGCTCGCATGATGAGCCAGGCTCCCTGCAGTTCCGACCTGCTGCACCGCGGTATCCAGGCCGATCTGCTGTACATCGCTGATGCGATAGTCGATGACCGGTGCCGGATCGATCACCAGCGCGTGATGCGCAGAGGCCGCGAGGCTCCACCACCGATCGTGGAGCCAACCGTGGGGCACCGCGAAATGCTGGAAGCCAGCAGGGCGCAGGGCGCTTGCTCCACCTGTTGCCACCGAATGCCGCACGGCGTAGTG
>JBAYUM010000083.1:0-8559 GCA_041675125.1 Candidatus Nanopelagicales bacterium | reverse complement strand
CTGACCATGCAGGCCGGCGAGATCCTGGGCATCGCTGGGGTCGCCGGCAGTGGTCAGCGCGAGCTGTGCGAGGTGATCCTGGGGCTGAGACCGGCAACGTCGGGCTCGGTCCGCATCGCGCAGCACGAGGTGGGAGCAAGTCCGTCCGCAGCGAGGAGCGCTGGCGCCGTCGGTGTTCCCGAGGATCCTGTCGCAGACAGTGTCGTGGGGGATATGACCGTCCTCGAGCACATGGCACTGCGTGGGGTGACGATCCCCAGCCGCATCTCGGGCATCGACTGGCCGGCGATCCGCAAGTGGACCACCGATGCCAATGAGCGCGTGCGCCTGCGAATGGCCTCGGTCGACCGAAGGGTGTCGACGCTTTCGGGCGGCAATATCCAGCGAGTGATCCTGACCAGGGTCTTTGCCGACGACGCGGCCTTGATCGTCGCTGAGTATCCATCGCGCGGGCTTGATGTGATCAACACGCAGCGCACCCAGGAGCTGCTGATCGAACGGGCATCCGAAGGTGCCGGGGTGCTGGTGGTCTCCGAGGATCTCGACGAGCTGATGTCGATCTCCGATCGCATTGCCGTGATGCACGAAGGGAAGGTCATGGGGATCGTTGATGCTGTGCATACGGACCGATTCGCCATCGGTCAGCTCATGCTCGGGGGTGCGGCATGACGACTGTCGCTGCTCCTGGTGAGCTCACTGCTGCAACTGAGGACGGACCTTCGCAGCTGTCGCAGAAGGCTGAGCAATTGGCTCGGGTATCCGGCCGTTGGGTCGGCGCCATCGTGATCGCCCTGGCGGTCTTCAGCGTGCTGATCATGACCAAGGGTGCCAATCCGATCACCGTTTTCAGCGATGCGTGGACGAACACGGTGCAGTCGCCGTTCGCCATGCAGCAGGCACTCGTGAAGGCCGGGCCGATGATCCTGGCAGCGTTGGCCATGGTCGTCCCAGCGCGCGCAGGTCTGGTCAATGTCGGCGGCGAGGGTCAATTGCTGATCGGTGCGGTGGCCGCCGCTGGTGTGGCGCAGGTTGCCGATGGCAGGCTGGTCGGCCCGGTGCTGATCGTGCTCATGGCGCTCGGCGGACTTGTCGCAGGTGCCCTGTGGTCCGGACTTGCGGCACTCCTGCGCGTGAGTGCGAAAGTCAATGAGGCGGTGGGCACTCTGCTGCTGAACTTCATCGCCCTGGACCTGCTGCTGTTCCTCATCTATCAGCCGTGGAAGGACCCCAATGGCACCGGCCAGCCGGCCAGCCCGCCCTTGCAGCTGGATGCTCGCCTGCCGATGTTCCTGGGGTCCAGTGTCAACATCGGCATCGTCATCGCGGTCCTGGCAGCGATCCTCACCTGGGCCCTGCTGCGATTCACTCGCTGGGGATTCAAGCTCGCAGTAGCGGGTGGCAATCCCGAGGCTGCCCGACGCGCGGGCATGCCCGTCTCGTCCCTGCTGATGTCGTCGATGCTGCTCGGTGGAGCCTTCGCCGGCCTTGGCGGCATGCTCTACTACGCCGGCACTGAGTTCCAGCTGCGCCCGGGCATGCTCGCCACCATCGGCTACACCGCCTTCCTTGCCAGCTGGCTCGTGCGGCACCGACCACTTGCCGTCGTCGTGTCAGCAGTCGTGCTCTCGATTCTCATCGTCTCCGGCGACAGCCTCCAGATCGACTCTCATCTGCCCGCAGCAACGATCAACATCCTGACCGGCCTGCTGCTCATTGCAGTCCTGGGCTGGACCCAGATGCCATGGCGCAAGCCGAAGGGATCCGCATGAATATCTTCGTCGACGTCCTCAGCGGAGGCGTGAGCGGCGGTACGTCGATCATGTACGCGGCCTTGGGTGAGACCGTCAGTGAGCGCGCTGGCGTCATCAACCTCGGAACCGAGGGATGCATGCTGATGGGCGCCTTCAGCGGATTCGCCGTCACGTCGATGACCGGCAGTCCTTGGCTGGGCATGCTGGCGGCTGCGGCAGCAGGCGGAGTGCTCGCTCTCATTCACGCGATCCTGGTGGTCAGTCGCAAGTCGAATCAGTTCGCCAGCGGCCTGTCATTGCTCTTCCTGGCACTGGGCATCACGGCCTTGTACGGGTCGGGCTATGTAGGCCAGCAGATCAACGGGTTCGACATCATCTCGATCCCGGTGCTGTCATCCATCCCGGTCATCGGTCCTGTGCTCTTCGAGCAGAACATCCTCACGTACATCTCGTACTTCGTAGCGCCGGCACTGTGGTTCGTCATCTTCCGGACGCGTATCGGGCTGATGCTTCGAACAGCGGGAGAGAGCTCGGAGGTGCTCACCGTCAATGGCTACAGCATTGCCAAGGTGCGCTACCTGGCAGTCGTCACCGGCGGAGTCTTCGCGGGCTTCGGCGGTGCGTACCTGTCGGTTGCCTACTCGCAGTCGTGGTTCGAGAACATGATCGTGGGACGCGGATTCATCGCGGTGGCACTGGTGGTCTTCGCGGCCTGGGATCCGCTGAAGGTCATCGGCGGTGCGTACCTCTTCGGATCCGCGCTCGCGCTGAGCCCTGTGCTCCAGGCCCGTGGATACGAGATCAACCAGTTCGCACTCGACATGCTCCCGTTCGTGCTCACCTTGGTACTGCTGGTGTTCCTGGGCCGCCGGGCAGTCGATTCGACCCCCGCCGAGCTGCGCAAGGTGTTCGACAATGCGCGGGCTTGAGGGTGATCAGTGATGTATGCCCGCATTGACGCAGCCGCTGCCCTCCTGTCGAACTACGACACCGAGTTCATCGTCGCCCATGTCGGTTCGAGTGCGGTCATCCTGCGTCCGTACGAGGCGCATGCAGATGACGTCGTGATCACCACAGGTGAAGCAGGTCTCATGCCCGGCGGACTCCACGTGTCCCCGGGGATGTTCTGGGCCTGGAGCTCGCTTGAAGCGGGCTCGCTCCTGACCATCCGCACTGATGCCAGGGCAATGGCAATGTTCGACCGCATCGACCTGGTACTGCCGCAGGTCTGCGTCGATCGCGAGGCCGTGCGGCTTGCCACTTGCCTGTTCTATGACTCGCGAGCAGGCCGGGATGAGTTCGACTGGCGTGAGCGCGCTGTGCGCATCGCTCAGGACGCGATCGCCCATGCGTACGAACGGCTCGAGGCATCAGTGAGCAGTCTGGTCGGAAGGGGCCCGGGGAGCACGCCAACTGGTGATGACGTCCTGATCGGAGTCTGCGCTGCGCTGAGCTGCACCGGGCACTCCAAGGAGTCGACGATGATTGCCGCCCTGGCCTCGAACCTGTCGCATCGAACGACACGCTCCTCGCGCTTGTTCCTTCGAGCGGCGCAGGACGGCCGTTTCGCGGAGCGCGTGCACGAAATGACCAGTGCCTTCTCCAGCCTCTCGCTGACCGCCAACGTGATGAAGGATGCCGAGCGCTGGGGTGCGACCTCAGGGCTCGATCTGGCCGCAGGGATGCTCGGTGGGTTCGCGACAGTGCGTTCGCGGGCCCGGCAGTCGTCAGCGGGGAGGACTGCATGACGACAGGTGTCGCAACCGCACTGCAGAGCGTCACCTTCACCAGTCTCTATCGCGACTCCGTGACCTTGATGATGATCGCCTCGCAGTTGCAGCAGCTGCCAGGGGTCGAGCGCGCCGGAGTGGTGATGGCCACCCCGGCGAACCTGGCGATCCTCGATGCAGCGGGGATGCTGCCTGCTGGGGTCGCCGCATCTCCTGACGACCTCCTGGTCGTGGTGCGGGCGATGGAGCAGGCATCGGCCGATACGGCGATCGCGTTTGCCACCGATCACATCTCGGGGGTCGGTCAGGCCGAAGCGAGCCAGGCCGAGCAATCACGCCCAGCGACCGTCCTCGAGGGCATGCAGGTCATGCCGGCCGCGAATCTGCTGGCGGTGTCGACACCCGGCGCCTACGCACCGCTGTTGGTCAAGCAGGGCCTGGAAGCAGGCCTGAATGTCTTCTGCTTCTCCGACAATGTGTCGTTGCAGGACGAGGTTGCACTCAAGAGACTGGCGGCCAGCAGGCAGTTGTTGCTGATGGGTCCTGATTGCGGCACCGCCCTGATCGATGGCTCGCCGCTGGGATTCGTCAATGCCGTCTCACCTGGACCGGTAGGCATCGTGTCGGCATCGGGAACGGGCGCCCAGGAGGTCATGTGCCAGCTCGATGCTCTCGGTGTCGGCATCTCGCAGGCCATCGGCGTCGGTGGGCGCGATCTCAGCGCGGAAGTCGGCGCGACGATGACCTTCGCGGCCCTTGATGCGCTGGCGAGCGATGAGCAGACCACCTGCATCGTGCTGATCGGCAAGCCACCAGCACCAGCGGTTGCCAGGGCACTGCTCGCATACCTCGCTGACTTCACCAAGCCCGTGGTCATGTGCCTCATCGGAGGCGGTGCGCAACTCGCGACAGGTCCAGTCACCACCGCACCGACCCTGGCCGACGCGGCCGTGGCAGCTGCGCGGATTGTCGGCATGGCGATTCCTGCATCGATCCCTCGTGAGCCTGCAGTTGGAGCCGTCACTGCGACTCGGGTGCTCCTTGGCCTGTACACCGGCGGCACCCTGGCCAGTGAGGCGAAATACTTATTGCGCCAGCAGGGGATTGAGGCAGAGATCCTTGACCTTGGCGATGACCAGTACACGGTCGGTCGTCCGCATCCGATGATCGATCCGAGCCAGCGGTCCGAGCGCCTGGTGCAGGCTGGCGGCAATCCTGAGGTCGGGGTGGTGCTCGTCGATCTGGTCCTCGGATTCGGTGCGGCAGTCGATCCTGCGACCCCGCTGGCGGATGCTGCTCGCGCCGCCAAGGCTCATGCGATCGCCGATGGGCGCGTGCTTGCGGTCGTCGCGAGCGTCTGCGGCACTGCTGGAGACCCGCAGTCACTCGACATGCAGCGCCAGGCGCTGATCGATGCCGGCGTGATCGTGGCACAGAGCAATGCCGCAGCTGTCGACATAGCCGCGCAGCTGTTGAAGGCGGGTGCCTGATGCTCGGCGGCCTCAGGGTCATCGCAGCCGGTACCTCGCTCATCACTGCGTCTGTTCCTGCGGCAGATGTCGTGAGCCTGGACTGGCGCCCGCCGGCATGGGGGGACCAACGCGCAACGCGTGATCTCATGCAGGTGACAGGGCCATCGGTCGACGAGGCGAACCTGCGGGCCATGGCGCTCGTGCATGCGGTTCGCCCGCATCTGCTCGGCGTTCGTCCCGCGATCGACGTCATCCCGGACATGCCGAGGAAGGGCTTGCTGCATGCGGGACCGCCTATCGCCTGGGAGCAGATGTGCGGACCGATGCAGGGAGCGCTCATCGGCGCAACGCTGTTCGAGGGCTGGGCCAAGGACGAACCCTCCGCGCGAGCACTGCTGGGATCCGGTGAAGTGCCCCTTGGCCCATGCCATGACCATTCGACGGTCGGTCCGATGGCCGGCGTGGTCTCGCCATCCATGTCGGTGTTCGTCGTCGGTGATGGCGACCGATTCGCGTTCGCCACACTCAATGAAGGCCTGGGCAAGGTGCTGCGGTTCGGAGCCTTCGACGACGAGGTGCTGGAGCGACTCCAGTGGTTGCGCGTGGTCATGGGTCCGACAATCGATCAGGCCCTGCAGGA
The DNA here is from genome assembly GCA_041675125.1 of Candidatus Nanopelagicales bacterium. Taxonomy (GTDB): domain Bacteria; phylum Actinomycetota; class Actinomycetes; order S36-B12; family S36-B12; genus UBA11398. The sequence goes on along the minus strand of JBAYUM010000083.1, from coordinate 2,966 downwards.
GACCGGGCCCATCGACATCACGACCTTGATCGCCCAGGCCCTGTCCATGGGCGATGAAGGGCATAACCGCAACCTGGCGGCGACCTCGCTGCTCGCGCGACGCCTGGCTCCGGTGCTGGCGCAGGCCCCGGATGGTGCATCAGCACTGCAGTTCCTTGCGGCCAACGATCACTTCGCACTGAACATCTCGATGGCCGCCGCGAAGCTGGCGCTGGACGCCGCTGCCGATGTCCCGGGTTCGAGCCTGGTCACGGTGATGTGCCGCAATGGCGTGGAGTTCGGCATCAGGGTCGCGGGCACGGGCGATCGCTGGTTCACCGCACAGGTCGGTCCGGCCACCGGCCTGTTCTTCCCCGGTTTCGGTCCCGAGCATGCCAATCCCGATCTCGGCGACTCGTCGATCACCGAGACCCTTGGCCTGGGCGGATTCGCCATGGCCGCAGCACCAGCGATCACTCGCTTCGTCGGCGGCACCGCCGCAGATGCCATCGCCACCACGCAGGCCATGCGGCGCATCACGATCGCCGAGCACCCGGTGTACCAGCTGCCGACCCTGGGCTTCGCCGGCACTCCTTCGGGCATCGACGTGCGCAAGGTGGTGGAGACCGGAGTCCTGCCAGTCATCAACACCGGCATTGCGCACAAGGAGGCAGGCGTTGGCCAGATCGGCGCGGGCACCGTCACTGCCCCGTCGGAGGTCTTCGTCCAGGCCCTGGCGGCACTTGCTCAGCACGACCTCGATCGAGGCACGAGATGAGCAGGTCGGTATTGATCGCCATCGGAGGCAACGCACTCATCCATGAGGGCGAGGGCGGGTCCTTGACCATCCAGGCGGAGCGGGCGCATGAATTCGCCGAGACCATCGCAGATCTGGTCGAGGACGGCTGGACGCCGATCATCACGCACGGCAATGGGCCGCAGGTCGGATTCATCCTTCGGCGAGGCGAGCTCGCTGCATCGGACGCACTCGTGGAGAAGCTGCCGGATCTGCCGCTGTGGCTCGCGGTTGCGGACTCCCAGGGCGGGATCGGGCACATCATCACCGTGGCACTCAATGCGGTGATGAGGCGACGGAACCTGACGAACCCGGTTGCTGCCGTTCTCACGCACACGGTTGTCGACGTCGACGATGCTGCCTTCTCGCATCCGACCAAGCCCATCGGCGGCTGGCTCGACTCGTCCACTGCGATGCGTCACGTCGTCGACGACGGCTGGGATGTCAGCGAGGTCGAACCCGGAAGCTATCGCCGGGTGGTGCCCAGCCCCGAGCCCCTGGAGGTCGTCGAGCTGGATGCGATTCGCGTGCTCGTCAAGGCCAGTGCCGTCGTCGTGGCAGCAGGAGGCGGTGGCATTCCGGTGGTGCTGCGCGATCACGATCTGGTGCCTGTCGATGCGGTGATCGACAAGGACCGGGTGTCGGCACTGCTGGCAGCGCAGTTGCGCACCTCGGCACTGGTCATCGTGACTGGCGTCGATCGAGTGTGTATCGACTTCCATGGCCCGAATGAGGCTGCCCTCGACCTGATCACCGTCGCAGAGGCGGCAGCCTTCCATGAGGCAGGGCACTTCCCGGCTGGCTCGATGGGGCCCAAGATCGAATCGGCTATCGCCTTCGTGAACAAGTGCGGATCCGATGCGGTCATCACGTCGATCGGACTGGTGCGCGAAGCGCTGCACGGCCTTGCAGGCACGCGCATCGTCGCCGGCTTCGACGATCTCTAGACCGAGGCGAACATGCGCGTTGACCCGTGTTCGCCTCGAGTTCTCATTGAATTCGGCCTTGGACATCTGTCCTTCATCCAGGTGTCATCCCTCGCTCACCACCGCGTCGCCTGAGCAAGCCGAATCGGTAACCCGCACCTGATTCGGTGGCCTCTTCCTGATCAATAATCGTTGGAGGCAAAGTGCGAATCGCATATCCCATCGCAGCCGCGCTGGCGGCGGGTGCCGTGGTCGCTGGTGCGACCATTGCGCAGGCTGACAGTGGCTTCAGCTATATGGAGCCGTTCGTGAGTGGCGTGAACTTGAAAGTGCTGGCGACGGCTGGTGACAAGATCAACGGCTACACCTTGTTCGGGATCCCGGATGGCATGGGAGTCCTGCGGGATGGCGAGGATCTCACAGTGCTGATGAACCACGAGCTGTCTGCGAGTGACCGGGTCGCCAGTGCGGCAAAGCGGGCCAACGGACTCGCATCGGCTTCGACCGTCTCGGCCTTGAACTTCGATACCGCCTCGAACACCATCGTCGGGGCAACCGAGCTGCTCAAGAATGTCTCTTGGTTCGACTACGCGGCTGGCCAGTACGGTGCCAAGCCGACAGCGCCGGCGGGTGCGGCCGCGAAGGACTCCTTCGGGACTTTGAATCATGGCACCGCGCTGAATCGCTTCTGCTCGTCGTCGACGGCGCAGCCTGGGCTGCTTGCATTCCGGGAAAAGGACTCCAGTGGCAAGTCCATCACCTATGGGTACACCGGACCTGCGTACTTCACGACCGAGGAAGGCAGTGACGAGTCGCGCGCATTCGTGTCTGACACGGGAGGGAATCTCGTGCAACTGCCGCGCCTTGGACTTGGCGGCAAGGAGACCGCTGTGGTCGTGCCAACAGGCAACAAAGTCACGGCCGTGCTCAGCAACGAGGATGGTGCGGCAACGGCAAGCCAGCTGTGGATGTACGTCGGAGAGAAGACCACTTCAGGGAGCTGGGTGGAAAAGGCTGGATTGACGAATGGCAGCAACTTCGTCATGGCCGTGACCGGCTACAACGATGACAATCTGATACGCAACAGCGTGGGCAAGGGCAAGGCCCTGCCCGTCACTTTCAACCAGGTCAATTGGAATCAGAGTGGTGTTGCAATGAACAGCCAGGCAATGGCTCTCGGCACGGTTCTCGCACGTGTCGAGGACGGCGCCTTCGATCCCAGGAATCCCAACGACTACTACTTCCTGACGACTGAGTCAGATCGG
>JBAYUM010000082.1:0-8683 GCA_041675125.1 Candidatus Nanopelagicales bacterium | reverse complement strand
TATAGTACTGCTGATGGTACCATACCTCCATGTCGTCGATGGCCAAGCTTGTCGCCGGCATGAGGAACAATCCTCGGAACATCCGCTATAGCGACCTGCTGAAGGTATGCGAGCACTACTTCGGTCAGCCTCGCAGCAGTGCGACATCGCATGCGGTGTTCAAGACTCCATGGCCCGGCGATCCGCGGGTGAACATCCAGAACGACCACGGCAAGGCCAAGGAGTATCAAGTGCGGCAGGTACTCGCGGCGATCGCGAAGAAGGAGGAAAACGATGGCGACGAAGCGTAAGGCGAAGCAGGCCCCGGCAGCTGATCACTACACCTATCGACTGGCGTGGTCTGCGGCGGACGAGGAGTTCATTGCGACGGTGGTGGAGTTCCCGTCGCTGTCGTGGATTGCCGAGACCCGGGAGGCTGCCCTTGCAGGCTTGACGTCTGTGGTGGAGGAGGTACTTCAGGATCTGCTCGCTGAAGGTGAGGAAATCCCGGCCCCCTGGGATGAGCGGGATTTCTCTGGCAAGTTCAACCTGCGACTCGGGCCTGACCTGCATAAGAAGGTGGCGCTAGAGGCCGCTGAACGGCATGAATCCATGAACACCTATGTCATCAAGAAACTTGGCCTCATCGAGGCATGACCGTCGCGAAAGCGCACGAGGGGATGCACGCTTTCACCCCGAGGAAATGCAGAAGGGTATGCAGAAATGCTGATTCGTGAGAACAACTTAACGCGATTGTAGTCGGGTCGCCGGGGAGTCGTCGCCGGTGCGCTCATGGAATCTTCCCAAGATCGTGTGTGCTGTCGCGCCGATCGCAACTGCTGCAACCCCTGCAATGATCGCCCACCCAAGGGCGACTAGGAAGCCGACCAAACCGTCAATGTCTCCTGTGCCAGTAGCCAGCACAAGCGCCGAGGAGAACCCGAATGCGGCGAGTCTTGCGGTTTTCTCCACGGGAGGGCCGGGGAGGAGCATGCCGATCGCCAGAGCCGAGAGCGACCACGGCAGCAACAGCCACCAGCTCGTTTCAGATAGTTGAGTTGCGATGATGCCCTCGGCAATTCCCGCAGCCAAGGCGACGAGTCCAAATCCCGGCTGTCTCCAGCGTGACTCCGTTGAGTCTTGTGCGCTACGAGCCAGTAGCAGGTGTGCTCCGCCGAGGACGGCCAGCACCAAGCCAATCACGGTGCCGCTGAGCCAACTGCCCATGGTCATGCCCAGAAATGCCAACGCCACCAGGTGCCCCAGCACGAGAATTGCGCCCAAGGCGATCATGCTGGTCTGTAACCATTTGCTGTTCACTCGAGCTCCTTCATTTCCAAACCCCGGTTGGCGCGAATAGTCCAGGTGACCTCTAGGACAAGGTCGTGGAAGACGGAGCGTCGGTCATCTGGCCACGTAGCAAGAAGCTCATCGAGCCGACTCGCCAGGCGACCCGACGCCGACGTGGCCAGTCGCTTGCCTTGCGGTGTCAAGGAGAGGATGACCCGCTTGGCGTCACCTGCAGGGTGCACGGCTCGGATGAGACTGCGGTCGACAAACCACTTGATGCGCTTGCTCACGGCAGGAATGGATACCCGCTTGAAGGCTGCCAGCGAAGATACGTCGAGCTCGCCGTGGCTCAGGAGTGGCATGAGGAACGCCAATTGGCTATGGGTTATACCGAAATCACCTTGCAGGACCTCTTCGGCAGCGTCATCGAGTTCTCGGACCAGTGCATGCAGCGCCTGCGTGAACTCGACCGTCGACATGGCAGATATATAACTAGTTAAGTAATATCCGTGTCAAGTGGGACCAACCGGTATTGCCGAGCTGCCGAGATGCTCTGGATACCAGCGGTGGTGAAGATCAGCAGCCGATGGGGCTGAGCCTGTGCTGCTTGCCCCGCCCAAAGAGGGACAAGGTCGGTAGTCCCAGCGGCTGTCGCTGCGTTGCTAAGCAAGTGGACAAGGGCTTGAGGCACCCTTGTCGACCACTTGTAGATCCGAATTGCGCTGATGTTATTGCCGTGGGTGACCTACGTCGCCTCGACATCCTCGAAGCGTGCGCAGCACTCCAGGCCCGGCATCGCTGTCCTTCGAGTCGTACTCGCTCACCATTGCCACCGAACACAGCCAGACTTGATCTGGCAGTTCGCCTAGGTCGAGGCGCCGAAATTGCGCATAGTCTTGCAAGACTAAACATCAGCGGGTCCCGACACATGCGGGATTCACTCCTTGCCGGGTTGTTCACGTGATGCTGGAATGTCAGGGAGTGAGTCGTCGTGCGGCTTCCACAATACGAGCCGCAGCGAGTTCGACTTCTTGCGCAGTTGTCGATCGGCCCAAGGACAGTCGGATGGTCGACAGTGCATCTTGCGTATTCAGTCCCATAGCAACGAGAACCGCGGACGGCTCGTCCTGGCCTGCGTGGCAGGCCGAGCCAGCCGATGCGGCCACCGTTGGCAGGTCTGCCAACAGCGCTAGCGCCGGTGCCCCGTCGATGTGCAGGTTCAGCGTATTGGGCAGCCGATCAGTGCGATGGCCATGCACGTGAACGCGCCCAGGCAGCCCGGCTTGCAGTGCTACCTCCAGTTGGCCGCGCAAGTTGTTTAGTCGTTCAGTCTCGCCCTCAACGAGTGCTTGCGCCGCCAGTTCGGCCGCCGTACCAAGCCCGACGGCGTAGGGCACGTTCTCGGTGCCTGCCCGTAGGCCGCGTTCTTGTCCGCCGCCGCCGATGATCGGCCGAAGCGCCACGCCTGTGCGCACGTAGAGCGCAGCGATGCCCTTGGGGGCATACATCTTGTGTCCGACGATGGTGAGCAGATCAACACCGAGATCGTCGACGTCAACGGGAATCTTGCCAACGGATTGCGCTGCATCGCAGTGGAGCAATACGCCTCGTGCCCTGGTGATCGCGGCGATGCGTGGGATCGGCTGAATGGATCCGGTCTCGTTGTTGGCGTGCATGATCGACACGAGAACTGTGTCCGAAGTGATCGCGGTATCGATGCCGTGCGGATCTACGAGGCCATCAGCATCCACGGGTAGGTAAGTGAGGGTGACATCGTGGAGTTCTTCGAGCTCTCTGCACGCAGCGAGGACTGCTGGGTGTTCGGTGACTTGCGTGATGACGTGCGGTCGTGTGTGTCCAGCGGTCTTGGCCGCAAGGACTGCTCCGCGGATTGCCAGTGCGTCGGCTTCGGAGCCACTGCCGGTGAAGATGATCTCTCGTGCGGTCGCGCCCACCAGGGCGGCGACCTGTTCCCGCGCGATGGACAGGGCATGTCTTGGGGCCAGGCCATAGGCGTGCTCACTTGACGGATTGCCGAACTCCGAGGTGAGGAAGGGCATCATGGCGGTCAGGACTGCAGGATCTACGGGGGTTGTTGCGTTGTAGTCGAGGTAGATGGCGCGGTCGTTCATAGCCAGCGCCGCATGACGTTGAATTCGAAGGCAGCCTTGCCGTAGTGCCACAGTCGTGAGGGCTGCTTCATGCTGATGGCCGGTGAAGGCTCGGCGTAGAAGTTTCCGCTGCCGTATGCAGCGTGACCGTTGCCTGTTTCGATGAAGCAGCCGCCATGTCCGTCAAAACTGCCTTCCCGTGCCGCTCCGGTGATCTTGGCGATGATCGAGTCGGCTACTGCTAGGGCTTGGCCGTGGGCGAAGACCCCAGCGCGTGGCAGCGGCTTGCCTATTCCTAGGACGATGTGGGTGTTGTCACCGATCGAGTAGACGCCGTCGAACCCTGTCTTCAGGGTGGTGGGGTCGGCGTGGATCCAGCCATCGGCTGCGGCTAGCGCGGAATCGGCAACGACACGGGGTGCCCTGATCGGTGGCATATAGACAAGCAGATCCGTTGATTCCTGGTCTTCGCCGAAACTCAGGCGCCCTGGTTCTGCCGCGGTGATCTGGCGACTGCCTTGGTAGTCGATCCTGCGTTCGGCCAGAATCCCTTCAACTGCTGCAGAGACATTCGCCCCGGCAACCGGCATCGGTGCGGGCTCTGCGCTGCGCAGTGCGATATGCACGCGTTCACGTACTCCACGCGCTCGTAGTCGTGCGTCGATGAGCAGAGCGGATTCGTATGGTGCTGCTGGGCATTTGTACAGAGGTGCGGCAGTGACGATCGTGATCTGGCCGTCTTTGATCTCGTCGAGCTCGCTATGCAGATGTTGCGCACCGGAGAGAGTCGCGAAGGTGTGGCCATGGGTCAGCAGGCCAGGTACCTGATCAGTTGCCCAATCAGCTCCCAAACTGACGACCAAGAAGTCGGCCGTCAGTGCCTTGCCGGACACGGTGACCGTGCGGGTAGTGGGGTCGATGTGCTCGACGGTGCCAATGATGACTTCGATGCCACGTCGTTCCAGTCGGGCAAGCGGCCGGGTGACTTGGCTGGGTTTACGGGTGCCATTCATGACCCACAGGTAGGAGGCGGCGAAGGAGAAGTCCGCTTCCCGATTGACCAGGATCACTCGATGCTGTTTCGCCAACTTGCGGCGCAGTCGATTAGCCGTGGCGACTCCACCGATGCCGCCGCCAAGGATGAGCACGGTCTTCGCACCCGCAGCAGCCATCAGAAGACCAGGACCTTGTCAGCTGCGATCGTGTGATCAGCCAGTGCCTCCATGGTGGAACGAGTCGATCCCTCGATCAGCATCTCATCGGTGATGCCTCGGGCATCCATGCAGGTACCGCAGCACAGGATGCTGCCGCCATTGCGGGTCACTGTGCCAAGCATCCGATCGAGCTTGTAGTAGCCGTCGGGTGTCTTCTGCCCAGCCATGGCGGCCGTGACGCCGTCTCCCATGAGGAAGACCGTCGTTTCGACGTCCTCGCGCTTGACCAGAGCAGCGGCAAGCCGGATGGCGTTGAACGTCGAGTCCAGCCCATAGGCGGACCCGTTGATGATGATCAAGATTTCCATGCCAACTCCAGTTTCGTATTGGTGTTCATTCGTCATGCTCCGAGGGCCAGGGGAAGTCCGGCGGCGTCCCATTCCAGGGGTCCCGCGTCCAGACGGTGAGCGTCAAGGCCTGCATGACGCAATTGGGACACTGCTTGAGCGGACAACACGCAGTACGGTCCTCGGCAGTAGGCCACCACTGTGGCGGAGTGATCGAGTTCGTCGATGCGGCTGGAAAGCTCCTCCAATGGAATGTTGATCGCCCCAGGCAGATGCCCCGCCTCGAACTCGAGGCGGGGTCGCACATCGACGACTACAACGCCACCACTATCCGAGCGCTCGACCAACTCGGCGATGCCGACGGGCTCGGCTCCGTCAACGTGGCCGAAGAAAGCTTCGGCCAGGGCGCTGACTTCGCCGATGCGGGCCTCGGTCATGGCCCGCAGGCTCCGATAGCCATCGACGACAGCAGCATCAGCCACGCGATACCAAACCTGGATCCCCTGGCGGCGTGTCGACACCAGGTTTGCCTGTCGGAGCACCTGCAGGTGCCGAGAGGTGTTGGCCATGGTCATGCCCGTCGCCTCAGCGATGGACTCCACGGCACGTTCACCCTGGGCCAGCAGGTCCACGATTTCCACCCGCTTGGGGCTGGAGAAGGCCGAGGCAACGCGAGCGAACTGCTCAAACACCGCATCCTTGAACTCACGTCCCTGCATCAGGCGTATCCAATCAACTAATCAAGCAATAGATTGAATATAGCGCAGTCTTGGCATAGACTCAACGTGACATGGAGGGCTTCGCACGCATGCTCACTCTTCGGGGTCGTCGCGATGGGGGTTTGCATGGCAATAGTCATTGAGGATCTCGATCGAGATGCAGGCTCAGGTCCGAGCCGCGTGATCGACGCATCCGGACTCCAGTGCATCCAATTGCTGCTGCGATTGCGCGCAGAGTCGGGCACCCTTCCCGCCGGAACAGTGGTGGAGGTCATCTCTACCGATCCGGCGTCAGTGTTCGATCTGCCTGCCTGGTGCCATCTCATTGGGCACGAGCATCTTCGGATCCAGCAAGGTGAAGGCACCTATCTGCACTCGATACGGCTATCTGACAGACCGGTGGTGACTCGGGCTGGGGCCCCCTGGCACGCGTGATCACGAACCTCCACTGCGCCGCGATCGGACCATGGCTGGCGATCATCGGGTTCGGTCGAGTCTTCGCGCAGTTCACCGCGGGCCTGGCAAGGAAGGCAGATGCCCAAGTACAGGCGAAATCCTGATGCCATGGCCACGCGAAGAGGAGACACGCTTCCGACGATCAGCCGTGGCTCTGCTCCGCATGCATACTGCATGCTCAACTCGTCAGCTTGTAGCCCGGCTTAGACAGGACAGTGGCGGGCATCCGAAGATGCCCGCCACTGTCCTGTCTGCATTTCGACTAACTGCCGAAGACGACCTTGCCGGTAGTGGTGTCGATGTACTTGCCACCGCAGGTTGCCTTGGCGTCCGGAACGAGGTCGGTGCCCTTGGCAATGGTGTACCAGCCGCAGGTGATCGGGTTGCCGTTCGGCATGAGACCGTTCGGAACGAAGGAGACCTTGGCCGGAATCAGCCCGGCGCCGTCGTAGTTGTTGACCTTGCGCAGGTTGCTGATGAAGGACTCACGCGTCGGGCACTTGCCCGCAACCTTCAGACCCTTGATGAACAGGTCGGCACTGAGATAGCCCACAGGACCGGCCGGAGCGTAGGGGTTCAGACCAGCAGCCTTCATCGCCGAGGCGAAGGTCTTGACTGCACGCACGTTCACGCCGATGGGCACAGGGCCATAGGTCTGACCAAGAGCACCTTCCAAGGCGCCATTGGAGGTCTTGAGCACGGCTGGATCGGTCAGGCCGGCGACAGCAAAGGACTTCAGGGTGACACCCTGCTGCTTGAGTGCCTGGGCCAGTGAGATGCCGCCGTCGATGAAGCCGGAGTAGTTGACTGCGTCAGCACCCGAACTCTTGATGCGCAGTGCCTCGGAGGTTGCATCATGCGCACCCATTGGAGAGTCAGCGATACGCAGCACCATGGTGATGCCAGGCACGTACGGAATGATGTTTGCCAGTGAATTCTGGGACGCAGTTGCGCCAGCACTCGCATGGTTGATGATTGCGATCTTGGTCGCGCCCATCTGCTTCATCTTCTCCAGCACGCCGGTGGAAGCAAGAGCCGGATTCGCTGACGTGGTCACACCGGTGATTCCGAAGGCATTGTTGTCGGTGCCGAATGCCGCGTTGGTGAATCCGACGATCGGGATGCCGGCTGACTTCAGCGTCGGGTACATCGACACGGTGCTGGTGGCGGAGGTCAGGCCGAAGACATTGTCGCCGATTGCCTTTTGCGCCTGGGAGACCTGGCTGCTGGGGTTGGTGCCATCATCGTAGATCTTCAGCGTGAGCTTGCGACCATTGACGCCTCCCTTGGCGTTCTCCTGATCGAAGCGCAACTGTGCACCTTCGGAGGCACCGATGAAGGTGGTGGCAGCCGGACCAGTCTTGGAGCCGACCCAGCCGATGGTGATGCCAGTCGGCGTAACTCCCGGTGCGGCAGGGCATGTGGAGTTGGCCTTAGCGGCGGAAGGAGCTGGCGTTGGTGCAGCTGTGGCGCTGTTGGCAGCAAGGGCCACAAGCAAGGACGCGCTGGCACCGACAGCAAGAACTGTCGATCGGCGCGCATGTCGAGTAGAAAGCACTGAATCCTCCAGTGGTGGCGTCAACCGCGATCTGCGGTGACGGAGTGCTCACTATGGAAGGGCTTTCGATAGCAAACGGGACCAACCCGTCCAATCGTTGCCATTTCGTTATCAAGAAAGCCACGAAAACGGACAAAAAGCCTTGCGATGTATGGGCTCTGGTCAGCAGTCATCTATCCGCGCGTCCCACTGGGATGGCGTAAGTGCTGGCAGGGATACTCGAGGCCGGGACTGATCCGGCTCTCAGAAGTCCGTGCCGCCGTCGATGTTCACCAACGCGCCCGTGAGGTATCCGGCCCGCGGAGACAGCAGGAAGGCAATCAAATCCCCGACCTCCTCCGGCTGGCCGGGACGACCCAGGGCGACATGCATGCCCCATTCCTCGACCATCACGCGCTCGAGCGCAGTCTCGTAGGGCCAACCGCGCTCGCCGGAAATGCGCTGCCGCATGGCACGAAGACCGTCGGTCTCGATGGCTCCCGGGCAGATGCAGTTGGCCCGAACGCCTTGTGCGCCGTAGGCCTTGGCGATGCCCTTGGTGAACAGAGCGACGGAACCCTTCAAAGAGGCGTACGGCAGCCGCACGAGCTCCGGGGACCGGATGGAATAGGCAGCGGTGGTGACCACCGTCCCTCGAGTCTTGACCAGGTGTGGCAGAGCGGCCTCGACGGTGCGGGAGACTCCGAGCAGCACGTCTCGGAAGGCGGCCGTCCAGTCATCATCGGAAGACTCGATCGGCATGAAGCCCTTTGTCCCAGTGGTGACGGCTACGCCGTCGAGTCGGCCCAGGAACTCCACGCTGCGCTCCACCGCGAGCGCCGCGTCGCCTTGCTTCGAAACGTCGAAGGCCAGACCGAGGGCCTTGGCCGCTCCGGCGGCGGTGAGCTCCGCCGCGGCGCGGTCAGCCCGCGCTTGGTCGCGCCCGACGACGACGATGGAGGCGCCGTCGGCAGCCAGCGCACGGGCCCCGGCAAGCCCCATGCCGGCAGTGCCGCCGACCAGTAGATATCCCTTGTCCCGTACCTGCAGATCCATGTATTCATCCTTGCATCGTGTGGTTCTCGCCGTG
>JBAYUM010000081.1:0-8702 GCA_041675125.1 Candidatus Nanopelagicales bacterium | reverse complement strand
GCGGTCGCACAAGGATCAAGTGCTGCTCGACTCAGGATCAATCGGAGAGCCGAAGCAACTGCAGAACCTGCAGCACGAACTTCAGTCGCTCGCTCGTCGCCAGTCTGATCTGGAGGACATCGAGCTGGAGATCATGGAACGAGTCGAAGGCGCCCAGGCCGCGGTCAGGTTCCTGGCAGGGCAGTACGAGGCTGCCGCTGCCGAGCAGGAAGTACTCGCGGCTCAGGTCGCCGCACTCGTCTCAGAGATCGATGCAGAGCGCCAGGTGACGCTCGTCGATCGCAAGGAGCTCGCCGAGCGTGTGCCTGCAGACCTCCGCGCCCTCTACGAGAAGGTTCGCTCGGATCATGACGGCATCGGTGCGGCTCATCTGCATCGCGGACAGTGCGGTGGCTGCCGATTGCAGCTGCCACCCAATGAGATCGAACGGCTCCGTGCGATTCCCTCAGATGAAGTCGTGCGATGCGAGGAATGCCGGCGCATCCTGGTGCGTAATGCTGAATCAGGGTTGTAATGACCCGACAGTTCATCGTCGAGGCTGACGGCGGATCGAGAGGCAACCCCGGCCCGGCTGCCTTCGGATCCGTCGTGCGTGATGGCGCGACAGGCGCAATCCTGGCCGAGCTCGCCGAATACATCGGTACCGCGACCAACAATGTTGCCGAGTATCGAGGCGCGCTTGCTGGGCTTTCGCATGTGTTCAGTCTTGATCCGGAGGCGGTCGTGGAAGTGCGTCTGGACTCCAAGCTCGTCGTTGAGCAGATGAGCGGCCGCTGGAAGATCAAGCATCCGGACATGCGTGACCTTGCTTTGCAGGTTCGAGGGGTGTTTCCACCGGGGCGCGTGACCTACACCTGGGTCCCACGCGCAGCGAATGCGGCAGCCGATGCGTTGGTCAATGAGGTCCTGGACCAGGCGAGTTCGGGGGACCGGACGGCGGTCGCGAGAGTCTTCATGGGAAGTCCGGACCTGAATGCCTCGCATGATGTGGTGGGGGAGGCGGAAGAAGCCTTTGCCTTGGGTGCGGCAAGTCGTTCTGACAGGACCCCGAATCGTCTTGTCGGTTGGCAGGACGTCGGCCAGCCGACGACAACCGTGCTCGTGCGTCATGGTTCCACTGCCTTCAGCGTCGAGAAGAGATTCAGCGGCTTGGGCGGACTCGATGTCGGCCTCTCGGAGATGGGCATGGCCCAGGCTGAGGCGGTTGCCCAGGAGCTTGTACTGCGCGATGGCCTTGATGCAGTGATCTCGTCTCCACTGCTGCGCTCGCGGGAGACGGCTGTCTGCATCGCCGGAAGATACGGACTTGACGTCGACATCATGGATGAATTCGCCGAATGCTCCTTCGGTGACTGGGACGGGCACACATTCGCCGAGGTACAGAGCCAGTGGCCAGAAGCCATGCAGCGCTGGCTTGATTCAGTCGAAATCGCGCCGCCAGGTGGCGAGTCGTTCGCCCAGGTGCGTGACAGGGTCAATCGCGGGCTTCGCCAAGTCATGCATCGATACCAGGGCGCTCGCATTGCGATCATCTCGCATGTGAGTCCGATCAAGCTGCTGGCCGGCCTGGTCTTGGATGCGCCGCTGGAGAGCGTCTACCGAATGGAGCTGCGCCCGGGCTCCATCTCGACCTTGATGTGGTTCCCCGATGGGCACAACTCGATGGTCAGCTTTGCCGAATCGAGCCATTTGCGTGGCGTCGACTCGGCATTGGGTGTCTAGTGAGTGATCAGGTCCAGACGAGACGGACCCTTGGAGGTCTCGTGCAGTTCCCACTCGTAGCCCAGTGACGTCAACTGTTGCAGGAACTGGTTGACCGATCGGGCTGCGCTCCCCATGAGCATGAGTTCGCGAACAAGACGCCCCTTTGTGGCCTTGTTGAAGTGGCTCACGACTGTGCGATGTCCGTCCTGCTCGAAGAGGACCCGCACCGCGAGCGCTCGGCTGTGGCATTCCAGGGGGACAGGTCCCAGCACAACGTATGTCTGCGAGCGCAGATCGATGATGGGCCCGGATGAGTCGGCAATGGCGGCACCGAGCTCATTGCGCCACAGGGAGCCCAAGGATGGCAGTCCTGCCAAGCGCACATTGCCGCTGAGTCGATAGGCGGGGATCAGGTCCAAGGGGCGCACCAAGCCGAACAGCCCAGAGGCGATTGCCACGTTCGCATTGAGGCGCCTACGTGCGATGGCAGGCAGGCTCTGTGCATCAAGGGCCTCGTAGAGCACCCCGTCATAGACCTCGATCGCGGGACCGAAGGCCGCACTTGCCAGTTGGGCATTGATCTTGATCTCATCAATTTGGGTGGACCCGAGTCCGAGGGCCTTCGCCGCACCAGACGGATCGTCCGAGCACATGCGGATCAGCGCTTCCAGTATGCGCTGACGAGTGTCGTTCAAGGGGGAGAAGGAGAGTCGAGCCGTATCCGCTCCCGGCGCCGGAGATGACTTGCCCTCGCTGGGCGGCAACAGGATGAGCATTGTGGGGCTGACGCTATGCCATATGAGATGGTGGTCCGATGAAGGCATGGGGGATTGCAGCGCTGGTGCCCGTGCTCGCGCTTGCTGCCTGCCAGTCAGCACCTGAGCCGACTCTTGGGGTCGCCTGCGACGAGGCCACCTTGTCGAGCACGATCGACATGTTCCTGCACGAGTCCGACCAGCATCTGCTCGGGATCGAAGAGCCAAAGTGCTCAGGGGACTGGGCCTTGGTCGAGGCCTCGCTCGAGGACCAGCAACGTGTGCAGACCCATGAGACCTATGTATTCGAGCGTGCCGGAGACAACTGGGTGCTGAAGGCGCCCGAGATCGTGTGTGGATCGCCGACCACGGATGGCCAGCGTCCGGTCGATGCCCTCGTGCCAGAGGATCTCTGGGCATCGGCCTGTCTCACCGCCTGACCCTCGGTGGCTCCTGCCATTGGACGTTTGCCTCAGACGCGCATAGCCTTGATGCGGACGAGTTGGCCGGGTGATCGCGGCACGAGAGTGTCGAGGAAAGTCCGGGCTCCAAAGAGCAGGGTGGTGGGTAACGCCCACCCGGGGTGACCCGCGGGAAAGTGCCACAGAGAACAGACCGCCCCAAGCAATTGGGGTAAGGGTGAAACGGTGGTGTAAGAGACCACCAGCGCACCAGGCGACTGGCGCGGCTTGGTAAACCCCACCCGGAGCAAGGCCAAGAGGATCGCTCGCGATCTGCGCAGATGAGCTGCTCGCTCGATATCTGCGGGTAGGCCGCACCAGGCCACTGGCAACAGTGGTCGCAGATGGATGATCACCCTCGGCTTTGCCGAGACAGAACCCGGCTTACAGGCCAGCTCGTCCACCTATGGCTTGACCTCGATGTGTGCGTCCATCCGGGCGGTATGGCCCGTGCTGTCAATGACGGTAATGCGGAAGTCGAATGACCCGACTTTCGTCGGAACGCCTGAGATCACGCCGGTGTTGGCGTACAGCTTCAGGCCTGGGGGCAGTACTCCGTCGCTCTTCACAAACGAATATGGCGGGACTCCTGCCACGATGTACAGCGCAACGGCGTAGTCGTAGCCCTTCTTGCCCGAGGGAACGTATGCGGTGCGATTTGAGTTGTACTCGGTGAACGAGATCTCAGGGCAGGTCTGGAAGTTCGCCAGGCCAGCGGTCGAATCACAATGGACGATCTCCACACCGACGGTGAAGTTGGCCTTACGTCCCTTGGTGTCGGTCACCGTAGCGGTCATTTGATGCTTGCCCTGTGCGATCGTCGGTCCTGCGCCATAGATCACGCCCGTCATGGGGTCGATTCGCAGATCCGGCATGAAGGCTGGAGTAGTGGCCACCTTGGCCCATGAGTAGTGGTCCTTGATGGTGCCCCCGAGCGCGATCATCTTGTACGGAGCGACCTTGCCGATGCCGGTGCCCTCGTCGTAATAGCCGGTGACCACCTGGGCGGGGACCGTCATTCGCGCATAGCCCTTGGATCCAATGGACGGCACCGCGCTCGAGAAGGATGTCAAGGCCAATGACAGCACAAGAGTTGCCGATCCGATCGCTACGCGCCTCATGCCCACCACGCTAGAGGGGAACTGTGGGCCGAACAAGTGCCGTGGGTCACCCGCATGTGCCGTGAACGGGTTGGCGCAAGGATGCGGTTTAGCGCGGCGAAGACAACTGCCAGCTCTTCAGTGCAGTTTGTCCATCACGCCGCAAGCGACCAAGGTTCGTACTGAAAGACAATTGCAGTTGCCCAACCACCGCGTATACTTCAAGGGTGATGTGCGGATTTCGTCTGCCAGCGGTACGCGGTGACTGCTCCCGCGACTGTTGTTCGCTGTCCTAGCGGCAGCCCCGTGCACGACTGACTCTACGTTCCAGTCAAGGGTCCCGCGTCGAATGTCACCAGCCCCAGTCCAATGATGCACTCCCGTGAATGCGGTGGTCTTGCAAGTGGTCGCCAGGGGCGAGTCTCCCCTCAATCGCAATATCCGGCACAGACTTCAGCAATACGAGGATGAGCAGTCAAATGAATTGGGATCAGCAGCTTCGCGAGCAGGGAATCCGGATCACTCCACAGCGCCAATTGGTGATCGAGGCGATCACGCGCATGCGCCATGCTGACGCAGAGGCGATCTTGCGTGATGTCCAACGCGTGTCTTCCGTGATCAATCTGTCCACTGTCTACCGTGCTCTTGAGACGTTGGAGGATGCAGGAATCATCGCCCATACGCACTTGGGTCATGGGTCGCCCAGCTACTTCGTGATCGACGAGTCAGAGCACATCCATCTGGTGTGCGATGCCTGTGGCGAATCATTCTGCGTCGGTGCGGCAGTGGCCAACGACCTTGGAGCGCGCTTGTTCGCCGACAGTGGTTTCGAGGTCGACATGGGTCATCTCTCGATTCACGGCCTGTGCCAGGCATGCGCGAACCAGGCCAGATTCATCGAGGCCAGGGAGATCTCCTAGATCTCCCAGACGGAAGAGGCCAGTTACTTGGTTGCTGCTGCAGCCACTGCGGCAGCAACTGCTGGCGCAACATGCTCATCGAACACGCTCGGAATGATGTAAGCCGAATTGAGCCGGTCTTCCGTGACCACATCCGCGATCGCATTGGCTGCGGCAACCAGCACGTCATCGGTGATGATGTGCGCCCCGCTGTCGAGCATGCCGCGGAAGATTCCCGGGAAGGCTAGGACGTTGTTGATCTGGTTGGGGTAGTCACTGCGACCAGTAGCCACCACGGCTGCGAATTTGTTGGCCTCAACCGGGTTGATCTCAGGAGTGGGGTTTGCCAAGGCGAACACGATCGCGTCCTTGGCCATGCGCGAGACATCGTCGGCAGTAATGAGATTGGGCTGCGAGACGCCGATGAAGACGTCGGCATCGACCATGACCTCTGGCAGGGTGCCTGACACGTCGCGCGGGTTGGTGCGGCGTGCCAGATCCGCCTTCTCGGTGTCGCTGTATGAGCGGCCGGTGTGCAAGGGTCCCTTCGAGTCGAAGAGCACGATGTCCTTGACTCCGGCCTTCATCAGGAGCGTTGCAACGGCGGCGCCGGCGGCGCCCGCCCCCACCATGACGATGCGCAGGGTGGAGAGGTCCTTCTTCACCAGGCGGGCAGCGTTCTTCAGAGCGGCGAGTACGACCACGGCTGTGCCGTGCTGGTCGTCGTGCATGACGGGAATGTCCAAGGTCTCGCGCAGGCGCCGCTCGACCTCGAAGCAGCGAGGCGCCGAGATGTCCTCGAGGTTGATGCCGCCGAATCCTGGAGCGATGAGTTGCACGGCACGCACGATCTCATCGACGTCATTCGTGTCCAGGGCGATGGGCCAAGCGTCGATATCGGCGAATCGCTTGAACAGCGCAGCCTTGCCCTCCATGACGGGCATTGATGCCTCCGGCCCGAGATTGCCCAGGCCAAGAACGGCCGAGCCATCGGTCACGACGGCGACTGTGTTGCGCTTGATGGTGAGTTCGCGTGCGCGCGCAGGCTCTGCGGCGATCGCAAGACAGACCTGTGCGACACCGGGGGTGTAGGCGCGAGCCAACTCAACGCGATTGCTCATCGGGACAGTCGCACGCACTTCGAGCTTTCCGCCCAGGTGGATCAGCATGACCGAGTCATTGACATGGTCGACAGTGCAATCAGGAATCGCGTTGAGTGCCGTCTCAAGGCGCTCATCAGCGTCTTCACCACTCAGGAGAACGGTGAGTTCGAGGACCACTCGCTCGTGACCAGGTTCAATCACATCCATGCCGGTGATGACACCGCCGAGAGCAGAAACGGCACGCACGAGAGCCCCAGATGCATGGACCTCAGGTGTGGTGTGAACGCGGGCAGTCAGGGATGATCCGAAATTAGTCACCCGGAGAGTCTAGTGATCAGGACTGCAGGGATTGGAGGTGTTCGCTCACTTTGCTGCATGCTCGCCCGAGAGCCTCGAACTCCTCAGGAGTGAGCACATCGACCAAGTGACGTCGGACACTCTCCACATGTGCAGGGGCCGCGGACACCAGGAGCTCCCAGCCCTTGTCTGTCAGGACGGCGAAGGATCCACGCCTGTCGTTCTCGCACACCTCACGCGAGACCAGCCCCGCGCGCTCCATGCGATCGATCTGGTGTGAGAGCCGACTGCGGGAGGACAAGGTGCGATCAGCGAGATCGCTCATGCGAATACGCCGGTCAGGGAACTCGGAGAGCCAGACGAGGATCTCGTAGTCAGCATTGGTGAGTCCACTGTCGCGCTGGAGATCTCGGCCCAACTGCTCGGGCAGCAGCGCGGTGGCGCTCATCCAGGAACGCCAGATCTTCTGCTGCTCCTCGCTCAACCAGTTGGTCACATGCCAAGTATACGAGAAAATGGTTGAAATCGAAACTTTCTCGATGAATGCGGGAATTACGCGTCGAGCTCCCAGATGCGGATACCGCCCAGGATCCCGTTCTCATTGGAGACGAGCACGCCCTTGGGGCCGACGTCGGACGCAGTCAGCAGTCGAGCATTGCCGCCGCCGACATAGAGGTGATCGAAGCTCAGCATCGCATCGAAATGCTCGATGGCCTGGTGCACCCGGGACAGCCATGCTCCAGTGCCGATCAACTTGAGCTGGCCGTCTCCCAGGGCGACGTCATGCGTCATGACTCCGTCGAATGGGCCGTGGGACAGTTCCAGATGAGGCAGCAGGTGGCCGTCCTGGAACAGGGCTGTGCCCACACCAGTCCCAAGAGTCAGGACGAATTCGAGGCCGTCGCCGCGAGCGACGGCGCATCCCTGGACATCGGCATCATTGGCGACCTTGGTTGGCAGTCCGAGAGCGGTTGCCAGGGCGTCGCCAAGATTGAACTGTGACCAGGTCGCGGCGAGCAGCTCATCGCGGGGCCCGTTGAGAATGCGTCGTGACAAGGAGGGGACCTCGACAATCACCCCATGGCGCACGAGTCCGGGGAATCCCACGGTGATGCGATGTCCGGGTGGGAGCTCGCTCACCAGATTGCAGATGGTCTCGATGAACACCGATGGCGGACATGGATAAGGAGTGTCGATGCGTACCTGGTCGACGATCATCGCACCGGATTGATCAAGAACGGATGCCTTGAATCCCGTTCCGCCGATATCGATGGCCAAGGTGCGCACATCGGCCGGCCATTGGTTCTCCACTCCGGTCATGTCGTCAGCACCTCTACTCCGTCGTGCGTGACCAGGACCGTGTGCTCGAACTGCGCCGTGAGCTTGCGGTCTGCAGTGACTACAGTCCAGCCGTCATTCCAGATCTCGTAGTCGTAGGTGCCCAGGGCGATCATGGGCTCGATCGTGAAAGTCATGCCCGGCATCATGATCGTGTCGGCCTTGGGGTCGTCATAGTGCGGGATGACCAGGCCAGAGTGGAACGCAGTGCCGATGCCGTGACCGGTGAAGTCGCGGATGACGCCGTAGTTGAAGCGCTTTGCATAGCTCTCGATGACTCGACCGATGACATTGATCGGCCTCCCGGGCGCGACGGCCTTGATCGCGCGGCTCATTGCCTCATGTGTTCGCTCGATCAATTGCGAGGCTTCCTCGCTGACATCCCCGACGGGGAATGTCGCGTTGGTGTCGCCATGAACGCCTTCGATGAACACGGTGACATCGATATTGCAGATATCGCCTTCATTGAGAACCGTGGAATCGGGAATGCCATGGCAGATGACTTCATTGAGCGAAGTGCAGATGGCCTTCGGAAAGCCGCGATAGTCAAGCGGCGAAGGGTAGGCGCCGTGATCGCATATGAACGTGTGGGCTACGACGTCCAGTTCATCCGTCGTCACTCCGGGTCGGACATGCCGACCTACCTCCTCGAGCGTGAGGGCGGCAAGATGCCCGGCGACACGCATGGCCTCGATCGTGTCGGCATCCTTGACCTCAGAACCTGCGAATGGCGCCGGGCCCGGTCTTCCGACGTACTCGGGCCGGGCGATGGCCATCGGCACATTGCGCATGGGGCTGACACGCCCTTGGGTCAGCGGCACGGGGTGAGTAGCACGGGGCATGGAGAGCAGTCTAGGTTCTTGCCTGCGAACGAAGGGATGAGTCATGACTTGGTACTACTGCCTGAATCACCAGCAGGTGGAGCCAGAACTCGGATGCCCGAATTCTGAGCGCATGGGACCGTATGAAACGCAAGCCCAGGCGCAAGCAGCCCTGGAGACAGCCCGTGAGAGGAACGCGGCATTTGACGCGGACGAGGACTAGT
>JBAYUM010000080.1:0-8717 GCA_041675125.1 Candidatus Nanopelagicales bacterium | reverse complement strand
GAGCGTTGCACAGATCGCTCCGCATCGGCCAGTTGCTTGGCCGTGATCGTGACGGTGGACCGATCCTCCATGGTGATGCTGAAGTCCTTGCGCGGAATGCGCCTGCGCAGCCGCACCGCATTGGCGATGACCTGAGCCATGCGCGGATCGCCCTTGATCGCTGCCACCTCGTCCAGGTCATGCTTGCGTGCATCGATCCCCGGGTAGAGCTGTCCGGGGGTAAGCAGGACGACATCGGTCTCGCCGAGGCTTGGCAGCACCTGGTCGATGTAGTGCAGGAAGGTGGGGGAGGGCCCGACGACAAGCACGCCGTCGCGGGCCAGCTTGTCGCGATAGGTGTAGAGCAGCCATGCGGCGCGATGGAGCGCAACGACGGTCTTTCCGGTGCCTGGGCCACCCTGGACCACGGTGAGCTGGTTGAGCGGGCTGCGGATGATGGCATCCTGGTCAGCCGCGATGGTGGCGATGATGTCGCCCATGCGGCCCTCGCGCGGAGCATCCAGTGATGCCGCGGCAGCGCGGGACTCGGTCAGCGTGGGATCGCTCAGGATCTCGTCCTCGACATGGGTGACCGTGCGATCGCGAAGCACGATGCGCCGACGCAGCTGCACGCCCAGCGGATTGGCGAAGGTGGCCTGGTAGAAGGGTGCTGCATTGGGCGCCCGCCAGTCGATCAGGGCGGGGTCTCCTGACTCATCGCGCAGGCCGATGCGCCCGATGTGGTGGCTGCCGAGCTCGCCGTCGATGCGCCCGAAGCACAGACGGGTGTCGGATGCCCGCGCCTGGCGGATCTGATGAGTGAGGTTGTCCAGCATGGCCTCGCGCTCGAGCTCATCTTGACCCGTACCGGTGCTCAGCTGTGTCGACGTGGTGGTGATGCGCTGTTCCAGATGCGAGACATACGAGGCCAGGAGCGCATAGCAGTGATCGACGTACGCCTGCTCGAACTTGAGAGACTCGTCCACTTCACCCCACTTGACTCGTGCGCTTCCCGTATTGGGGCCAACAGTCTGCCATGAGTGATCGGTGGACGCATGGACACGGGTCGAATCGCGGGTAACCTGCTTGGGTGGTCGATCGAGAGGCGCTCTTCGCGCAGTACGAATCGGCGATCGTGTCAGCTCGCGATCCCGATGTCGCAGACGATGCTGCGGCATGGAGTGACCCGGCCCTGTTCAGCGTCCTGAGACAGGCCAGCTGCGCAGTGCTCACGGCCTGGAACCCAGGGTTCCTGCGGCCGGGCGATGCGGTCAATGCGCGACGCAATGCGCAACTGCGTGCGCGATTGGTGCTCTCCGGCTACGAGGTCTGGCCGGCTCTTGGGGCATCGCCCGATGGTGCATTCAGCGAGCCTGGATTCCTGGCCTGGGAGATCAGCCTCGATGAAGCGGTCTTCATCGCCAGGGGCTTCGACCAGTTCGCGATCTACTGGTACGACGAGACGGGCGAACGATCTGTGGTGGCGTGCTGACCTAGCCGGCGCTCTCGAACGACTCGGTCGGCTTATAGGGGTGTTCAGGGTCGCGTCCGGTGACATATCGGGCCACCCCGTAGACCGCACCTGCGATGGGCACGGCGATGAGGGCGCCCACGATGCCAAGCGCGATGGAGCCAGCGGCAATTGCGATGACGATGGCCAGGGGATGCAGATTGACCGCCTTGCCCATGACCAGGGGCTGCATGACATCGCCATCGAAGCTGCCGACGATGATCGTGAGCAGCACGACCAGGCCGGCGGTGAGCGGTCCATTCTCGGCGAGGGCGACCACTGCGGCGAAGAAGGTGGCGATCGGTGCGCCGATCACTGGGATGAAGGCACCGAGGAACACGACTGCCGCAAGGGCTGGGGCCAGTGGCACCTGAAGGATGAGCAGGCCGACGTAGACGAGGACTGCGTCCATGAACGCGATGATGACGATCCCGCGGGTGTAGCCGGCGATCGAATCCCAGGCGATGCGGCCGGAGACGTCGATGTGCTCGCGGAGGTTCTTCGGGATCCAGCTGATGATCCAATCCCAGATGGCCTGGGGGGACAGCAGGAAGAAGATCACGCCGAACAGGAACACCGACGCGGCGATGATCAGGGTGCCGATCGAGCCCAGGGCGCCGAACGCATCCCCGGCGAGTCCCTTGGCGAACCCGGTGGCCCAGTTCTGCAGTGAGTCGAGCAGGGACGAGAACTGTGCGTCAGTCAGTGCGAGCGGGCCGGTCTTGAGCCAGCCCTCGATGTCAGTGAAGCCGGTGGAGATCGAGTCCGCGAGCTTGGGACCTTCTTGGATGCTGGACCTGATGACCACTCCCAGGATCACCACGATGAGGGCGGTGATGGTCAGCAGCGCCAGGATCATCGCGACGACCTTGGGCAGCAGCTTGTGGTAGAGGTTCATCACCGGACTGGTCCAGGCAGTGACCAGCATCGCGAAGAAGAGGGCGAAGACTACGGGGAAGATGCCGTTGAAGATGAAGAGGATGAAGGCGAATCCGGCAACGAGCACGAGCAGCCGCCAGGTGAATCCGGCAAGCGTGCGCAGGGTGTCGGGAACGTTCTCTTGGCTGCTCAAATCGGACCCCTCTTGGATGTCGAGGGATCGAACGCTAGCCCATCGCTAGTCGATGCGAACGAGTCCATTCGGCGTGTTGAAGACAACTGCGACAACCCCTGGCTGATCGGCATCGACCCACTCGACATAGACGCCGTCCATGACGTCCATGAATGATCCATCGATCCATGGATTCACCGTGGCAGGGTCGCCGGCGATCTCGATGCGCTCGACGGAGACGGCTCCAGCACCGGTCGACGGGTGCTCTTCAGGCGAACTGATCCACTGGACGAAGAACGGCAGTTGTGGATCGTCCATGACGTTGAGCAGGCCCAGTTGCTTCCACTCGAGCTTGACGCCGTCTGGACGGATGCGGTGGCCTGGCGTCGCCTCGCGCCCGAGACGGGCCTCGAATGGGGCGAGGTCATCGACGGAGACGACCCAGCTCATCCAGCCGCCGCCGTTCTGCGCGAACTGGCTGACGGCGCGGCCGAAAGGAGCCTTGTCGGCCGCGGGGTGATCAAGGGCAGAGACAACCTCGATGTAGCAGCCATTGGCCAGCGGCAGAATGAAGTTTCGGGTGCCGAACTGGGGGTGGCGTCCACCATCGCGGAAGGTCGCGCCGAGGTCTGAGCCGATGCGTTGCACGACATCGGGAAGTTCACTCGCGGTACAGGCATATGAGATGTGGTCGAGCCGCATACGTGCATCCTGCCCAATGGCCCTTCGCCATCCGACACGGCCCCCCGATTTGGCTCGAGGGGGGCGCTGGCGGGGCTCCGATGTGCGAGCCTTGGCCCCATGCCATCACCATCGGATGCGGTTGCCAGCCCCTCGGGGCAGCTCGACAAGAAGAAGTCGCTGATACTGGGAGCAGTAGGCCTGTTCTTCATCGTGATCATCTTCTGGAAGGTCATCCCGCAGATCGGCAGCTACTCGGACGCGATAGATGCGATCAAGGCCATGTCGATCGCTGCAATCGTCCTCGTGGTCGTCATGGTCCTCGTCTACCTCACGTGCTATGGATTCCCATTCATGGCGGCGACCCCGGGCTTGAAGTTCTGGCCGTCGGAGCAGATCAATCAAGCGGCATTCGCCATCAGCAACGGTGTTCCCGGAGGCGGCGCGGTCGGGCTGGCCTTCCAGTTCGGCATGCTCAAGTCGTATGCGATCACACCGGCGGCCTCGACCTCGGCCATCACCGCTGTGGGCATCTGGAGCATCTTCATCTCGTTGGGCTTTCCCATCCTCGGCGTGGTCGCACTGGTCATCGGCGGCGAGAACGGCAGCTCGTATGTGTGGGCAGCGCTCCTGGGACTGGCGATCCTGGTGGGAGCCATCGTGGGCTTTGCGCTGGTCATGCGATCCGAGCCCATGGCCATCTGGTTCGGCAAGGTCGGCAACAAGCTCATCGGGCCGTTCCGCGGGCGCATCAAGGCGCTGGCCAAGATCGACCTCGTCGCGCCCCTGACCAGTTTTCGCAGCAGCATGTATGACGTACTGAAGCGGCGCTGGAGCAGGCTGACCGCGGCCCAGGTCGGCGTGTCGGTGACCCAGTTCCTGATCCTCTACGTGGCCTTGCGTGGCATTCAGGGCTGGGACAAGCCGGGCACGTCGGTGCTGCTGGTGTTCGCGGCCTTCGCAATCAGCCAGCTCGGCATGATGATCCCGATCACCCCGGGCGGACTGGGCACTGTTGACGCGGTGATGATCAGCCTGCTGATCAACTTCGGGGTCGAGCCGGGCGATGCGACTGCGGCTGATCTGGTCTGGCGGGCCGCGTCCTATGTTCCGCAGATCGCCATCGGCATCGTCTCGCTGGTCGTGTGGATGCGTCGCGCAGGACGCACCTTCGCCACCACTGCAGCTCCCTCCGCATAAGCGGCGTGTCGGTGGTTGCCTGATGATTGCCGCCCCCTAATGTGTGCAGTGCTCGGTCGTCGCGGGAGGGGAAGCCTTCGATGACCGAGCACTTTTCTTGCTCTGCTTGAGGTGATCGATGCAGTTGTGCACCGAGCCTGGAATGCATGGATGACATGCACATGGATGCGGGCGCAGTGTCCTCCCAGCTGGTGAACGCTGTTGGTTGGTGGCATGACCACGCGACCATCCTCATCGGTTCCACCCTCACCCGTGCTGCGCTCGCCAGATCATCTGGTTGCGGCCATCCCGTTCCTCCTGGGCTTCCTTCCACGCAGCAGCCTCGTGCTCATCTGGCTCCATGCCGGATGCATCACCTTGACCCAGAGGGTTGATCTTCCGGCGGATTCGTCAATGACTGCAACACCTTTTCCGTTGACCGCCTGGGTGCAGTCAGTGGTACGCGCGGCCCGGCATGCCGAGGCAGACGCACTGCTGGCGGTGGCATTTCCCGACGCCGGCGTGCAGGCCAATGAGTACGAGCCGCTGATGAGTGAACTGTGCCGGTGCGCCTTGGATCGCGAGATCACCATGGTCGATGCACTGGTCGTGCACGAGGACCAGTGGTGGCGCCTGGACCTTTGGTCGGCGACATTTCGAGATGCCGCCCGCGTTCTCGATCCGCAGATCGCCGCGGAGGTTCGAGAGGACTTCGTTGCGAGCGGATGGACGCATGCGGACGATCGGTGCGAGGTCGCTGACGAATTCACCCCCGACACCGGATTGCAGGCAGTGGTTGCGCAGCAGCTGGCACTGCTCCCGATGCCGAGGAATGCCGAGCGAGAGACCTGGCGCGATTCGATGGTCTCGCGACTCCAGCAACTGCTCACGCAAGAGCAGCGCCAGACTCCAGTCGATCTGGCCGCACTGATCTGCGGACTTGATGACATCCGGGTCCGCGACTGCATCCTGTGGCAACTGGCCCAATGCGAGGACCTGACATGCGCAGCGAAGGTACTGCGATCCGGACTCGTCTCCTGCCCCGCCGGCATGCGCGCGCCGGTAGGCACGGTTGCTGCCATCACTGCCTGGTTGCGCGGTGACGGAGTCAGGGCAACTTCGGCACTCGACCTCGCACTTGCCGACGACGCGTCATACGGATTGGCACTGCTCGTGAGCGCGGCGTTGACCAACGGTCTTCCGCCGCGCATGTGGCGCGAGACGATGGACCAGCTGTCCTATGAGGCCTGCCGCTACGGATCCCAGACAGGAAACACGGCAGCCCCCTAGATGTGCAAAACCGGTTTTGGGTATGTATATTTCCTCTCGGTCAAGAGTTTCAGCATCAAGCCCCGGCTTGCTGGACGGCAACCCTCCACCGCGGTGGGGTGCTCCGGGTGAGGACCAGGCCCTTGTTCAGGGCAAGCGCGGGTCTTACGCAGGGTAGGACCCCACGATGAGTTGAGGTCTTTATGCGTAGTTGTCGAATGCAGAGCCGCTAGTCGCGACGGCATCAGGCCGTCACACCCGAATCAGCACGTCTTCCACACCCATACCCAAAAACTTGGACTACATCCCGAAAGGTCAATCATGAGCGAGAACTGGTCATTTGAAACCCTGCAGATCCACGCAGGTCAGTCACCCGATGCGGCTACGAACGCCCGCGCCCTCCCGATCTACCAGACCACGTCATATGTCTTCAACGACACCACGCATGCCTCGAACCTGTTCGCATTGAAGGAACTCGGCAACATCTACACGCGACTGATGAACCCGACCACTGCAGTGGTCGAGGACCGCATCACCGCGCTCGAAGGGGGAGTCGGCGGGCTTCTGGTTGCCTCAGGCCAGGCAGCCGAGACGCTGGCGATCCTGAACATCGCCGAGGTCGGAGACCACATCGTCTCGAGCCCATCGCTCTACGGTGGCACGTACAACCTCTTCCACTACACGCTGCCAAAGCTCGGCATCACGGTCACCTTCGTGGAGAACCCCGATGATCCAGAGTCCTGGCGTGCGGCTGTGCAGCCGAACACGAAGGCGTTCTACGGCGAGTCCATCGCCAACCCGAAGAACGATGTGCTCGACATCGAGGGCGTGGCCAAGGTTGCCCACGAGGTCGGCGTGCCGCTCATCATCGACAACACCGTTGCCACGCCGTACCTCATCCAGCCGCTGAAGCATGGAGCTGACTTCGTGGTGCACTCGGCGACCAAGTACCTCGGAGGGCATGGAACATCAGTCGCAGGCGCGATCATCGACGGTGGCACCTTCGACTTCGCCCAGTACCCGGATCGCTTCCCGAACTACAACCAGCCCGATCCCAGCTACCACGGGCTCGTGTATGCGCGTGATCTCGGCGTCGGGGGCATCTTCGGGGTCAACCTGGCCTTCATCCTCAAGGCCAGGGTGCAGCTGCTGCGCGATCTCGGTGCCGCGGTGTCACCGTTCAACGCCTTCCTCATCTCGCAGGGCATCGAGACCCTGTCACTGCGCGTGCAGCGTCACAGCGACAACGCACTCGCCGTTGCCACCTACCTCGAGCAGCACCCTCAGGTGCTGAGCGTGAACTACTCCGGGC
Organism: Candidatus Nanopelagicales bacterium; assembly: GCA_041675125.1. Taxonomy (GTDB): domain Bacteria; phylum Actinomycetota; class Actinomycetes; order S36-B12; family S36-B12; genus UBA11398. Next base: position 1,736 of record JBAYUM010000080.1, on the reverse strand, counting down.
TCGAGAGCAGTCCGTGGCACGCGCTGGGCAAGAAGTACGCGCCACTCGGCAATGGCGGGGTGCTGGCCTTCGAGATCGCCGGTGGTGTCGAGGCCGGCAGCAAGTTCGTCGAAGGCCTGGTACTGCACAGCCATGTCGCCAATATCGGCGATGTGCGCAGTCTGGTCATCCACCCGGCGTCGACCACGCACTCGCAGTTGACTGCGCAGGAGCAGGCGACTGCAGGTGTCACTCCAGGCCTGGTCCGCCTTGCTGTCGGCATCGAGAACATCGCCGACATCGTCGCCGACCTCGCACTGGGATTCGCCGCAGCGAAGGCCTGATCCGATGACGTACGGACCGATCGCCTACGAGGGTCCTCCTCCTGCCAGCACAGCCTGGCGGGAAGGGGATCCCGTGGGCGATCGCCGTTTCGTCGACCTTGGGGAGTTCACGACGGAGTCGGGCTTCGCCTTTCCCAACATCACCGTGGCCTATGAGACCTGGGGCACGCTCAATGCCGAGGCCTCCAATGCGGTCTACATCTGCCATGCCCTCACGGGCGATTCGCATGTCTGCGGGCCGGCAGGCATCGGGCATAAGACGGCTGGCTGGTGGGATGCCCTCGTAGGCCCGGGTCGCGCGATCGACACGGGCGACTGGTTCGTGGTCTGCGCCAACATCCTGGGCGGCTGCCAGGGCACGACCGGCCCGGCGTCGCTCGATGCGCAGGGCAGGCCGTGGGGGAGTCGTTTCCCGACCGTGACCGTGACCGACATGGTCGAGGTCGAGTACCGCTTCACCAATGCCATCGGCATCGATCGGTGGGCATTGCTGCTCGGCCCATCGCTCGGCGGCATGCGGGTGCTCGAGTGGATGGTGCGCTATCCGGAGCGCGTGGGCAGTGGCATGGTGCTCGGCACCACGGCTGCCGTCAGCGCTGATGAGATCGGCACCCATGCCGCCCAGCTCGCTGCCATCTACGCCGACCCCTTCTTCCTCGGCGGCGACTACTACGAGCAGCCTGACGGCCAGGGACCTCATCGCGGCATGGGCGTGGCCCGGCAGGTCGCGCACCTGACCTATCGCAGCGAGTCCGAGCTGGGCGAGCGCTTCGGGCGCGGCGCGCAGACCGGGGAGGATCCCTATGCGTGGGTCGACGGCAAGCGATCCGGCCGGTTCGCGATGGAGTCGTACATCGAGCATCATGCTGACAAGCTGGCGCGGCGCTTCGATGCCAACACGTACATCGCGCTCACGAACGCAATGTCGCTGTTCGACCTCGGTCGCGGACGAGGAGGCACAGTGGCTGCTCTCTCAGCGATCACTGCACCATTGACTGTCGTCGGGATCAACTCCGATCGGCTCTTCCCCGTGCATCAGCAGCAGCACATCGCCAGCCATGCACCAGGCGCCGGCGACCTGCATATCGTCGATTCGCTGGTGGGGCATGACGGATTCCTGGTGGAGGACGAGCAAGTGGCCAGATATGTCGACGTGGCGCTGGGGCGCATACGGTCATTGGCGTAGTTGTCCACAGGCCTGATCGAGGGCCTGTCGCTGAAGTGATCCTCTTCCTAGCGTTGGCACATGCGTTGGTGTGTCCGAGGAATGCTCCTTGTCCTGCTCCTGCTGTGCTGCGGGTGGACCGCAAGCAGCCAAGTCGCTGCCGTTGATGTCGGAAGCGACGATGCAAACGACCAGTTCGTCGGCTCCGGGAGCTCTGGGAGCAGCCACGCCGGCGGGTCTGGCGGGTC
>JBAYUM010000079.1:0-8850 GCA_041675125.1 Candidatus Nanopelagicales bacterium | reverse complement strand
GTGCACGTGCTCGAGCAGCGCGTCCCAACTGCGCCAGTCGACATCGCGGAACGGCAGATCAAGACGGCGCACCACATAGGCGTCCAGGCCTTCGCTGTGCAGAACCTTGGGAATGTCGTAGATGCTCGGAGCATCGGTAGCCGCAACCACCGCCTCAAGGTCGACGTCGCACATCAGTGAGATCTTGCGCTTGATGCTCGACGGAACTGGTCGATCAGCGCGCAGCACGATGGCGTCGGGCTGGATGCCGATGTTGCGCAGTGCGGCTACGGAGTGCTGGGTCGGCTTGGTCTTCAACTCGCCCGAGGGCCCGATGTACGGCAGCAGCGACACGTGCAGGAAGAAGGTGTTCTCACGGCCGACCTCATGTCGCACCTGACGGATGGCCTCGAGGAATGGCAGCGATTCGATGTCGCCGACGGTTCCGCCGACTTCAGTGATCACGACGTCGATATCGGGTCCTGCCATGCGGCGGATGCGCGACTTGATCTCATTGGTGATGTGCGGAATGACCTGCACGGTGTCCCCGAGGTACTCGCCGCGACGTTCCTTGGCGATGACGGTCGAATAGACCTGGCCTGTCGTGACATTCGCCGACCCGTGAAGGACGGTATCGAGGAAGCGCTCATAGTGACCGACATCCAGGTCGGTCTCAGCGCCATCGTCGGTGACGAAGACTTCGCCGTGCTGGAAGGGATTCATCGTTCCCGGATCGACATTGAGGTATGGATCCAGCTTTTGCATGGTCACGCGCAGCCCGCGCGAGGTCAGGAGATTTCCGAGGCTCGAAGCCGTGAGGCCCTTGCCCAGAGAGGAGGCGACGCCCCCGGTGACGAACAGATGCTTGGTTTGCCTTGGGGCACTCATGGAAGACCAGAGTATCAGCGACTGCGCTCTGCAGCTGCCACCGTGAGGAGTTCCTCGGCGTGCGCGAGTCCGGTGTCGGACTCGTCGAGGCCGGAGAGCATGCGGGCCAGCTCCGCTGTTCGCTCGCCCGCGGTGACGTCCTGGACACTCGACGCGGTGACGATGCCATCGCTGGTCTTCTGCACCACCAGGTGCCGGTCGGCGAAGGCGGCGACCTGCGGCAGGTGCGTGACCACGATCACCTGTGCCTGCCGGGCAAGCCTGGCCAATCGACGTCCGACCTCGATGGCCGTTCGGCCACCTATGCCCGCATCGACCTCGTCGAAGACGAAGGTCGGCACGCTGTGTCGCCCGGCCATGGTGACCTCGATGGCCAGCATCACCCTCGACAGCTCACCACCCGAGGCCGCCTTGGTCACTGGCTGCGGATCGGCACCCTTGTGCGGGCGCAGCAGGAACTGCACGGAGTCAGCCCCAGCCGATGTGAACGACTCGACATCAGCTGACCCCACCACTGCGATCACCAGCTCTGCGTCCGGCATTGCGAGCGAGCGCAATTCATCACTGACGTGCTCTGCAAGCTCATGGGCTGCAGCACTGCGAATGAAGGTCAGTCGAGCAGCAATCTCAACAAGTTGCGCTCGGCCCTGGGCAATCAATGCCCGCAGCTCCTGGACCCGGTCGTCTCCCCCGTCCAGGCCAGCCAGATTCGCCACGGCCCGCTCACGCCATTCGAGGACCTCATCCACCGAGGTGCCGTACTGCCGCAGGAGCTTGCGAAGGGCCGCGCGGCGCTCCTCGACCCAGGCCTGACGAGCGGGATCTGCATCGAGATCGGTCAATGACGATGCCAGCTCGGCACCCGTATCCGCGATGAGCGCAGTGACCTGCTTGAGCTGCACCCGCAACTCGCCCAGTGCCGGATCGATGGCCGCCAGCCGATCCAATGCCTTCAGTGCTGCAACGACTGAGCCCATCGCGCCTTCGTGATCGTCGTTGCCGACCAGTGCATCGCGGGCAACGGTGAGATCAGCCAGGAGCGTGCCGGCGTTCTCCAGGCGGGCCGCGAGCGCATCGAGTGACTCGTCCTCGCCGCTCTCGGGTGCCACTGCATCGATCTCCTCGACCCCAAGGCGAAGGAGCGTTGCCTCGCGCTCGCGTTCAGCCCGATGCGTCGTGAGGTTCTCGAGCTCGGCTGCATCGGCGCGCCACTGTGCGAATGCCGCGCGAAACTCCGACAGGGCATCGACGCACGGGGCACCAGCGAATCGATCGAGCATGTCGCGCTGGCGCTCGGCCGAGCGCAGCTGCCACTGATCCGCCTGGCCATGGATGGCGATGAGATCACCGCAGACCTCTTCGAGCAGCGAGCGCGGAACGGTGCGCCCGCAGGCAACCGCCCGGCCACGCCCATCGCTGGGAATGGTGCGCGCCAGCACGATCTCGGCGGCATCGGCATCAAGATCCGGCGGTGCGCCGGCATCCTGCAATCGGTGGATGATCGAAGCGCTGTCGGAAGAAATGAGCCAATTGCCCTCGACCGATGCCTCGGTCTGACCCCTGCGCACCAGGCTCGGATCGGCCTTGCCGCCCGCGAGCAGGCCAAGACCGGTGAGCACCATGGTCTTTCCGGCTCCGGTCTCACCCGTGATGACGGTGAGACCGGGCGAGAAGTTCATGTGAGCGTCATCAATCACGCCCATGCCGTGAATGCTCAGCCCGGTGATCATCTAGGCGCGCCACCCATCGACAGGCAGGGCGAACTTCGCAACGAGACGATCAGTGAACGGGGCATCGACGAGACGGGCCAGGCGGATCGGCAGCGGATTGCGACGCACCTCCACACGGTTGCCACCATGAACGGCCAAGGTTCGCCGGCTGTCGGCCGCGAGCAGGCACTCAGACCAGTCGGCGAGCTCGAAGATGATGACGCTCGATGGGCCGACCACGAGCGGGCGGGCGAACAGCGCATGAGCACTGAGCGGCACCACCAGCATCGCCTCGACATCAGGCCACACCACTGGTCCGCCACCGGAGAAGGCATAGGCCGTCGATCCGGTCGGAGTTGCTGCCACCACGCCATCACAGCCCCACCGCGACAGCGGATGCCCGTCGACGACCACGAGAACCTCGATCATCCGCGATCCCGCAGCCTTCTCCAGACTGACTTCATTCAATGCCCAGGTGCGCATGAGCTCTTGATCGCCATCGAGCACGCGAATATCCAGGGCCATGCGCTCCTCGACATGCCAGCGCCTGTTGACGATGGCCTCGACCACATCGTTGATGTCCTCGGACTCGGCCTCTGCCAGGAAGCCGACATGACCCAGATTGACGCTGAGCAGTGGAATCGACGCACTGCGCGCCCGCTCGGCGGCGCGAAGAATGGTGCCGTCACCGCCCAGGACGACGACGACCTCGCAGCCCTCGGCAGCTCGCTCGTCGGCTGGCAGGCACACGACGCCATCAGGCACATCAGGTCCCCAGCCATCGAGGTCATCGACTGCTGCATGCACTTCGAACCCCTGCGACTGCAAGGCAGCCACCACGCCCAGGGCCATTTCGCGAGCCTGCGGTGCACGCGGATTGAGCACGAGCAGGACGCGGCGTGGCTCGCTCATTGCGGACCCTCCTCGACAGCTCGTTGAATCGCAGTGCGGAGGTCATCATCCCGTAGACGCAGTGGTTCGCGTGCACCATCCACAGCCTTGCCTCCTGTGCCACGGCGAAGCCAGAGGAAGAACTCCACATTGCCACTTGGACCAGGCAGCGGACTCGCGGCCACTCCGCACACGTCCAGACCAAGGCCCAGTGCCCGCTCAGCCACCGTCAGCACTGCCCCAGCACGCACCTGGGGATCGCGGATCACGCCATCCCCGACCGCCTCCCGGCCCACCTCGAATTGCGGCTTCACCATGATCACGAAATCACTGTCGGTGGCCGAGCAGGCGAGCAGTGCCGGCAGCACCAGTGCCAGCGAGATGAAGGAGAGATCCGCCACGATCAGATCGGCGGGATACTCCACATCTGCAGCCGTCAGCGTGCGGATATTGGTTCGCTCCATGACGACCACGCGCTCGTCGTTGCGCAGCTGCCAGGCCAGCTGCCCATAGCCGACGTCGACGGCGAGCACCCGATCGGCACCGCGCTCCAGGAGCACCTGGGTGAACCCGCCCGTTGAAGCACCGGCGTCAAGGCACTTGCGCCCCTGCACATCGATCGCGGGAAAGGCATCGAGGGCACCGTTGAGCTTGACCGCGCCCCGGGACACATAGCCATGATCACTGGATGTCAGGACCTCGATCGCGTCAGAGGTCTCCACCTGCGTTGCCGGCTTGGAGGCGACATTGCCCCGCACGGTCACTGCACCGCTGGCGATGAGCTCCTGTGCCTGTTCACGTGACCGAGCCAGTCCGCGACGCGTGAGCTCTGCATCCAGACGCCTACGCGCCATTGCTGCTACGCGCTGATATCCGTGAGGCGTTGATGCAGGCGCTCGTGAACAGACGTGAAGACAGCGCCATGATCGTGAATGCTGAGTTCATCAAGTGAGGCCAATTCTTCAAGGGCTGCATCGACTTCCGGGTCACCTGTCGGCTCCCATACCGGGAGAACCAATGAGTTGTCGTGCTCCTCGAGCACCATCACCTCGTCAACTGCATCCGCGTCGATGTCTATGCCGTCGTCGTCACTCGCGTTGGACTGCGCTGCCGAGTCGTCGAATGACTCCAGGGAATCATCGGCCTCATAGGTCTGTGGTGAGACGTACTCGTCGCTCATGAAGCGTCACTGCCATCGGCAATTGGAGCCTGATCCGCTGCCTTCTTCGTGACAGTCTTCTTCGCGCTCTTCTTGGCAGTCGGCTTCTTGGCAGTCGGCTTGACCCCGCCAGCCGTCTCGCCGTTCTGGATCTGATGGATCAGCTGCTCGAGGCGCTGCACGTGACGGCGCACGGCCGCGAGTTCGTCCTCACGCACGAATCCCATGCGTCCGACTGCACGATCGACCTCGGTGCGCACGACACCTGCGAGCATCTCGCGGTTATTGCGGCTGGTGGAAAGGAGGTCGTCGGCAAGCTCTTGAACCTGGCCCATCACATCCGGGGCCTTGGTCGACAGCGCCAAGCCCTGACTGACCAGGGTCATCGCGATTTCCTTGGCCTTGGCCGTGGTGACCTCGGTCAGCCCATTGGCAAGTTGCATGTATCCGCGCAGGTCATTCAACATGGAATCACGCTACCGCGAACCAGGCTTGGTTCGGCAACAGGCAGGCCAGGTCGGCGGCGATATAGGTCGGACGCTCCTCACCGACTGCTGCCAGGCCTTCTTCCCGGGTCGACACCCCGGTGCATACCAGGAGCGTTGGCAGGTTCAGTCGCGAGCCGGCGGCAATGTCGGTGTCGAGCCGGTCGCCGATCATGAGCGGCCGCTGGGCACCGGTCCGTCGAATTGCCTCGAGGACGAGCGCCGGTTCAGGCTTTCCGGCAACAGCATCGGGCCGTCTGCCGGCTGTCTGTGCCACGACCTCGACCAGTGCGCCGTTGCCAGGGGCGATGCCCCGGGCCGAGGGGAAGGTCGAATCCAGATTGGTGGCCACCCAGGGCACCCCCGCCCTGACGGCAAAGGTGGCCTCAGCAAGATCGGCCCAGCCGACCTTGGGTCCATAGCCCTGCATGACTGCCCGGACGCTGGAGGTGAACGAGGTGACCGGAGTGAAGCCGCGATCGGCCAGTGCGGCTGCCACGCCCTCGCCACCGATCGCAAGCACCTCGCCCTCATCGATGAATTGCGCCACCAAGGTGGCACCTGCCATGGACGAGGTGACGACATCTTCTGCCTGGGCGGGCACGCCAAGCTCACGCAGATGCAGCGCAACCTGCTCCGGCGTACGCGACGCGTTGTTGGTCACATAGATGCAGCGTGCCCCCTGAGCAGTGGCCGAAGTGATCGCCTCGATTGCGCCTGGCACCGCATGCTGACCGACGTAGACGACGCCATCGAGATCGAAGAGCAGGACGTCGTGATCACCGACGGTCATAGATCTCCACCCATGATCGGGTCGAGCTTGCCCTGGCCGGCAATGGGCCCGTTGAGGGGCAATCCTTCAACGATGCGCGCACGCAAGGTGGCCTTCACCTGGCCGTACGCGCGCGCATATTCCAATCGGTCAGGACGCATCACCGATGCCATCCCAAGTTCATCGCGGGCCTGGACGAATTGCTGCATTCGCCACAGGCACAGCCCCTTGCCGAAGTGCCCGTAGTCGTTGTCGGGGGCCAGTTGGATGAGCACGTCGAAGGCCAAGGACGCAGCGCGGTAGTCCTGGGTGTCGAACAGCGCTCGGGCGTACATCTCCATGACTGATTGCGATTGAGGCTCAACGGCCAGGAGCCGATCGATCAGCAACAGGGCCGCGTGCGGGTTGCCGGAGTCCAGCAATTCAGTCGCACGCTGATACCAGTTGTAGGCCTCATCGTCCGAGTCGTGCTGACCGCAGGGGGCTGTTGACACCCGTAGATTCTCGCACGCGTGAGATTGATCGCACGTCGATCTCGGTGGCACTGGCCAACCCGTTGCCGCCCTTCCAGAAGCGACGACGGATGGCACCTTGGAGATCGACCCAGGTGCCTGGCTCCCAGGCCTCGACCTTGCTGCGTACGGCTGCCCTCATGGTCTGGCAGGCGATGGAGTCGACGCGCGGGCCATTCTCGCGCCGCCTGCCTTCCCTGGGAACGACCACAGTGAAGGTGATGATCTCGTCGCCACTGGGCAGTTCGCGGATTGCCACCTGCTGGCCGAGCCTGCCCACCAGCCGCACGTCGTTGACGCCTTCGAATTCAGGAGTTGTCATGAGCCGAGCATGGTGAACAGCATCACGGGCCCGCCTCCCGCCCGCGAAGGCAGGGGAAGCGAACCCGTGAGATGAATCGCTGTGGAACGTTACTCGCCCTCTTCGGAGAACTCGATGCCGTCCATGATGTCGCACTGCTCTTCAGCGTCCGTGACACCCTCCAGGTCTGATCCGGCTGCGCGCTGCATCCACTCGCGGGCCTCATTGAGCCGGCCACCGTCCTTGAGCAGCATCGCGTAGGCGTACTGCAGACGAGCCCGCGCGTCACCTGGCTTCAACCGCGTGAGTTCAGGCACCTGCAGCGTGACAATCGCCGCATCCAGTTGACCGAGATCGGCGCGAGCTCCCGCTGCCACGACCAGCAATTCGGCCTTCGTGTCACCATCAAGTCGTTGCGTATCAATGGTTCTGATGTAGTCGAGCGCCTTCTGCGGCCTGCCCAGACCACGCTCGCAGTCAGCGATCATCGGTAGATAGACATCGCCGCCGCTCATCCGACGAACCGCACGCAACTCGGTCAGCGCCTCGCCGAACCTGCCTGCACGGTAGGCGATGATGCCTGCGGCCTCACGGACTGTCGCAATGCGTGACGCCCTCCGGCGGGCTGCCTTCACATGCTCAGTCGCCAGATCCAGGTTGTCGTCCTCCATGGCGCGCTCGGCTGCCACCAGGTGACGGGCAACCAGAATCTGCAAGCCTTCAGGCAGGCTGCGCAGTTCAAGGAGCAGACCACGGTCAAGATCTTCAGGAGTGATGTCGTCAGGGATTCGCGGATCACGAATCTCGTAACCCTCGTCACGCCTATTGACTGGAGCGTGCGATCCACGGCTGTCTCGCTCATCACGACGCGGCGGACGACCGCCGCCTTGACGAGGACTTCCCGCACGGTCTGAGCCCGGACGCCCACGATCATCACGACGCGCATCATCACGCGACGGGCGGGAATCCGAATAACTGGAACGCGGTGCAGCAGACCTTGGACGATCACTGCGCTCATCACGACGATCCGACGAACGAGGAGAGCCCGGACGCCCACGATCATCACGACGCGCATCATCACGCGACGGGCGGGAATCCGAGTAGCTGGAGCGAGGAGCAGATGATCGTGGCCGCTCATCACGACGATCCGACGAACGAGAAGGCGCTGAACGGGGACGATCCGAACCTGGACGGTCTGAGCCCGGACGCCCACGATCATCACGACGCGCATCATCACGCGACGGACGCGATCGGTCGTCACGTCGATCGTCACGAGGTGGGCGGGAATCGGCATAACTCGAACGCGGAGCAGAAGACCTTGGACGATCACTGCGCTCATCACGACGATCCGAAGAGCGAGGAGCGGATGAGGAACGCGGCCGCTCGTCGCGACGCTCGTCCGAGCGTGGTCCGGAGTTGCGGCGGTCCCCGCTCGGACGGTCCGTTGAGTTTCGGTCAGAACGTGGGCGATCGGCAGAGCCGTACGACTTGCCACTGCCTGTTGGCCGGGATCCACCTGGACGTCCACCTGCAGGACGGCCCGGGCCACTCGATGGACGACCGCCTCCTGAACGGCTGCCTCCGCTCGAAGGCCGACCAGATCCTGATCTGCCACCGCTCGAGGGTCGCTCGGACCGGGCTCCACCTCGGTCTTGTCGATCTGCCATGAGTGCATCCTCTCGCACGCTTGCGCATGCTTGTTCATTTGGGCTGAAATGGAAATGGCCACCCCGAGGGGTGGCCATTTCACTAAAATTTGTCCGGCGGCGTCCTACTCTCCCACACAGCTTCCCGTGCAGTACCATCGGCGCTGAAGGTCTTAGCTTCCGGGTTCGGAATGGAGCCGGGCGTTTCCCCTTCGCTATGGCCGCCGAAACTCTATTGAGATTTCAATTGGGCTTAAGTTCCCGACCGAATCTCGGGAACCACACAGTGGACGCGAACAAAAAAGTTAAAGTTAAAGGCAAGTCCTCGGCCTATTAGTACCGGTCAGCTCCACATGTTGCCATGCTTCCACGTCCGGCCTATCAACCTGGTCATCTAGCCAGGGGCCTTACCCGGTTAACCCGGTGGGAATCCTTATCTTGGAACGGGTTTCCCGCTTAGATGCTTTCAGCGGTTATCCCTTCCGAACGTAGCTAATGAGCAGTGCTC
>JBAYUM010000078.1:0-8871 GCA_041675125.1 Candidatus Nanopelagicales bacterium | reverse complement strand
TTATCTCGCCGCTGTCGCCTCGCATTGCAGAACTTCGGTCAGTTCGCAGGGTCGACAAGCCGTGCCGGTCGAACCGCATCCGGACCAAAGCGAGCGCGCAACCGATCGATGGCCACCTCGGCATCGCGGCGACCATGGTCAGTCTCACCGAGCAGCAACTGCTGGGCCGAGCCCTGACTCTCCTGCAGCCCATCAACCCGCACCCCGACAAGGCGCACCCGCGCCCGCTGGGATCCGAGAGCGTCGAAGAGCTGCTTGACCACGGTGTACAGCTCCTGCGTGACATCGGTGGACTCACGCAGGGTCTTGGAGCGAGTGATCGTGCTGAAATCAGTGAAGCGCACTTTCAGGTGCACGCTTCTCGTATGTCGACCTGACTTGCGCAGTCGGGTACCGACCTGGTCACTGAGTTGCAGCAGATGCGCATGGATCGTGGCCGCATCATCGATGTCCTCGGCAAAAGTCTCTTCAGCACTGATGCTCCTATCGGGTACATGCGCGGTGACCGAGCGAGTATCACGACCCCAGGCAAGGTTGTGCAGATGAGTGCCGACTGCCTGGCCAAGCGTGCGTTGCAGATTGGCGACGGGTGCATTCGCGATGTCAGCGACCGTGCGCAGCCCAAGACGAGTGAGTTGCTCCTCGGTCTTCTCCCCCACCCCCCACAAGGCACCTACCGGAAGCGGATGCAGGAAGGCCAGCACCTCATCTGCTGGAACGACCATGAGCCCATCGGGCTTGGCCCGTGTGGAGGCCAGCTTGGCGACGAACTTCGTCGAGGCGACACCGACCGAGCAAGTGATGTCCTGCTCGTCGTGAATGCGAGCCCGGATCATCTCGCCGATCTCGCGAGGGGTTCCCAATCGCCGCAGGCTGCCACCGACATCGAGAAAGGCCTCATCAAGACTGAGAGGCTCGACGAACGGGGTGACTGAGGTGAACAGCGCCATGATGGAACGACTCACCTCGCCATAGAGCGAGTGCTGCGGCGCCACGATGATCGCGGTAGGCGCCAGTCGACGAGCCCTGCCCATCGGCATCGCTGAATGCACACCCATAGCCCGTGCTTCATAGGTTGCTGAGAGCACCACACCGCGTGAGCCTGCGCCACCGACGATGACCGGCTTGCCGCGAAGCTCGGGCCGTGACCGCAGTTCGACAAGTGCGTAGAACGCGTCCATGTCGACATGCAGGATCGTGCAGCCCGAGTCATCGCCACCGACACCGGAACCACCGGTGGGACGACGAACCTGATTGCGACTCACGCTGACCATTGTTGCTGCAGAACCATCGCGCTGCCAGCCACGAGCAGGTCGGAACAGGTCAAGGACATAGGGCTCCAGAAGCAAGGAGGAAAAAGGAACCGCAGCGGCTGTCGATCGGGAGGCACCGCAACCGACAGCCGCTGCGCACTGACTGTCGGGGGTCAGTCAGTGACACGCACGCCTGCTGCCATGTGGCCAGCGGACTGGACTCCGGTCGGCAGCATCGGCTGATGCGACATCTGCAGGAACGCGATGACACGTTCAAGGAACGCCTCGGCATCGCGAAGGAGATCATCGGCCTCGCGTGCAGTCACGCATGGCACTCCTGCTTCTGCGAGAACTCGCTTGCGAGCGCCCGCCGCGAAGAAGCTCGACCACTCGGCAAGCTCCCCCGCAACCTCAGGAAGCACGAGCCACACGCTGCGAACCCGGCTGCGAGATCTGCGCCGGGCCGGACCGCGGGCGGCCAGGACTGCGGCAGCAGCGCGCAGGGCAGCCAGATGGGCGGCCGCATAGCGATCGGCGGCAGCGGTGGCCACCAGGGCCTCCGTCAGGCTGTGCCGGGCAGCGGCAATGAGTTCGTGCGTCGCCGTGGGAAGGGTGCTCAGCGCGGTGGCCGAGCGGGGGGTTGCCATCAGTGTTGTCATCGAGATCTCCTTGGTCGGAATGTGGTTCGACCCTTCGACCCCCGGCTCCCCGCATCGTCGGACTCGGGGTCGAAGCGAGTCCGACGATGCGGGTAAGCGCCCTTGGAACCCGGCCGCGAATCCAGAACTCCAAGAGTGTTCGAACATGTGTTCGAACATGGAGCACGTTAGCTCCGACCACTGACAGTCGTCAATCCCTGAGGGATATCGACTGCAGTGCCGCCCTTGTGCGCCCTGCCGCACCACCTGGTCACGATGCAGCCCCAGGAAAGTTCACGACTGACACCCCCCACCAAGGCATATGGTGACGGCTCGCGATCGTCCCTTCGTCGGCCAGGAGCACGCAGATGAGCCAAGAAGAGATCCAGATGTGGGACACCCGCTTCTCACAGGACGCGTACCTCTTCGGAACTGAGCCAAACGACTTCCTGACCCGCCACGCACACCTGATCACACCCGGAGGCAGGGTTCTCGCAGTGGCCGACGGAGAAGGGCGCAATGGGGTCTGGCTGGCGGAGCAGGGATTCGCTGTCCATGCCATCGAGGGCTCGCGTATCGCGATTGAAAAATCCACGGCACTTGCACAGAGTAGATCCGTGGGGCTGGCATCAGCAGTGACCCACCTCGAACCAGGCTCCTTGTTCAATGATCCCGTTGACGTGATGAACTGGAATTGGCCGGTCAGTGAGTATGACGCTGTCGTTGCGATCTTCATCCAATTCGCAAAGCCGCCCGAGCGCGCACAACTCTTCGCCTATATGGCGAAGGCACTCAAACCCGGTGGCGTCCTACTGCTTGAGGGTTACCACCATCGTCAGATGCAGTACGGCACTGGCGGTCCCAAGGTGCTCGACCAGCTATATGACGAGGCTCTCCTACAAGCATCGTTCACCGCTCTCAAGATCGAGTCACTCGTCGACTACGAGGTTGAGATGAACGAGGGCGATGGACACAACGGCATCTCATCCCTGATCGACCTGATCGCGCGCGCCCAATAATTTCTAGATGCTCTCCAAAGCCTTGGTGAGCTTCTCAGCAACCTCGTCGGCAATTGCTCGCATCTCGGGGTTCTGGGCAAGATCACTCATCATCTGAGGGTCGATGAAGTCCACGACTGTTCCCGCACCCGTGCTGCGAATGACGACATTGCACGGCAGCAGCAGCCCGATCTCCGGCTCAGCCTGCAGGGCACGGAATGCGAAGCCCGGATTGCAGGCACCGAGAATGATCTGCCGATCTATCTCGGCACCGATCTTGGTGCGCAGCGTTGCCTGCATGTCGATCTCGGTGATGACGCCGAAACCCTGCTCCGCCAGGGCAGCGCGCACCTGCACGCTCACCTCGTCGAAACCGCGATCGAATGTGCGACTCATTGCATAGCTCATTGCTGCTCCTTCTCGGCCGTGCCGTTGCGACCTTATGCCATCCCCGCCCAGACAGGCTCAAGCAGAGCTCTTCCCTGGAAGCGGAATCTGCATCACTATATACCCATGGGGGTATACTGAAACCGGATCAGACCCCTGACCACGAATGATCGGACGGACCCCATGAACAAGAAGGCACTCCTCACCGCAGGCCTGGCAGCGATCTTCGCCCTTGGCCCGCTCGTCGCGGCCCAGGCAGCGACACTCTCCCCAAGCATGAGCAAGCAATTGGTCTACTTGGTGCAGGAAGAGAAGCTGGCCCGGGATGTCTACACAACGCTCTACGCCAGGACCGGGGTGCGGCAGTTCAAGAACATCGCCTCCGCGGAGCAGTCGCATATGTCTCAGGTGGAAGCCCTGCTCAGAACGTATGGCATTGCCGATCCGACGATCGGCCTGGCAGCCGGATCCTTCAAGGATGCGTCGCTCACTGCCCTCTACAAGAAGTTAGTCGCTAATGGCAGTACCTCTGCCGCTGCGGCACTGGCTTCAGGGGTGGCGATCGAGAAGAAGGACATCAACGACATCAACACCCTCATGCAGGAGAACCCGCCGACTGATATCAGCGCCGTGCTGGTGAATCTCCGCAATGGCTCACAGAGACATCTCGCTGCATTCAGCAGGTAGCTCGAGCCGACCGTAATGATGCGGCTGCCATCACGGCAGCCGCATCAGGCATTCAGCGCGCAGGCGCAGCACCGGCTGGAACCACCAGCCAGCGCAGGTGCTCGTGACTGCCGAGCAGCTCAAGACGCCTCCACAGGACACTTCCGGGCGTGGCCTGACTCGGATGACAGGCAACGGCTCGCAACTGGGCTGCGCGATCGATGCTCACGATCAGGTCCACATCAGCCTCGTCATGACCGACGAAGGGGGCTCCGAACTCTTCACGCAGCTGTCGTGCGACCACGTCCGGCAACGTCCAGCCCAGCACGCCGATTCCCCGCTCGAGCGCGACCTCGACCGCCGCCTCAGTCGCCCGCTGGTGGTCAGGATGGCCCGTGATCCCAGAGGGGTCGAACACCAGGAGCCCTTCCGCATTCGATTGATCGATCGCGACGGCGATCTCGTCCTTGAGCAATGCGATGCCCACCTGCGAGAGAGCCCCATCCGGATGCGAAGTGAGTTGCACATCCGTGAGCCCCAATTCCGCAGCAGCAGCTCTCAGTTCCTGCTCACGGATGACTGCCAGGTCGCCATCAACGCCATGCAAGGTCGATGCCTCTCCATGGGTGAAGCACAGGACCGACGCAGACACCTGCCTCGCGACAAATGCGGTCAGCAGCGCCCCCAATCCGAAGGACTCGTCATCCGGGTGGGCGACAACAGCCAGTACTGAGTGCCAGTCGGGCAGTGACGGTTCGCTCGACGTCATCACATCTCCTCGATTCGGATTTGATTTCAATATACCCCCTAGGGTATATTTTCAATAATCGTTCCAGCCAATCGGAGGTTTCCATGTGCAGTCCCATCATTTGCAGCAAATGCGGAAAGACCACCTGGTCCGGCTGCGGCATGCATGTCGATCAGGTCATGGCCAGTGTCTCTCCCGAGAACCGCTGCACCTGCCGCTGAACACCACTCCACCGAAGGACAGACTCCATGACAACAGTTGAATTGACCGCCGACAACTTCGAGAGCATCGCAACGGCAGACGGCATCGTGTTCGTCGATTTCTGGGCATCCTGGTGCGGGCCCTGCCGCAATTTCGCTCCTGTCTTCGAGAAGGCGGCGAAGGCGCATGCCGATGTCGTCTTCGGCAAGGTCGACACCGAAGCCGAGCAGGTGCTCGCCGCATCGGCAAGCATCACCTCCATCCCGACACTGATGGCGTTTCGCGATGGCATCCTGGTCTACCGAGAGGCGGGCGCCCTGCCAGCTCCCGCATTCGAGCAGCTCATCCAGGCAGTCCGTGACCTCGACATGGATGACGTGCGCACCAAGGTGGCGGCGATGCGCGAATCAGCATGACGACCATCGCAACAGTTCACGAGCTGGCATCCGCCGCACAGCGCGGTGATTTCGTGCTCGACGTGCGCAATGCGGATGAGTACGCCGCTGGACACGTCACGGGATCACGACTCATCCCCCTACCGGTGCTCCCTGTCCGACTCTCCGAGCTGGACCGGCACCACCCGATCTACGTGATGTGCGAGTCGGGTGCTCGCGCCTATCAGGCATGCCAGTTCCTGGACCGCCACGACTTTGAGGCCGTGCATGTGGCGGGCGGGATGAATGCCTGGCGTGCCGCAGGGCTCCCCGTTGAACTCGGGCGCGACGACATCACCGGAGGCAACTGAGATGAAGCGAATCCTCGCACTGGTCGTCGCCGCAAGTGCGCTCTTCATCGGCGGATGCAGCACATCTGCCGGAGCCGTGCAGACACTGGATCCGCAGGCCTTTCTGCAGATGGCATCGCGATCAGGCACCACGACTGTCGATGTGCGAACGCCTCTGGAATACCAATCCGGGCATCTGTCCGATGCAGTCAATATCGATGTCGAAGGTCCAGGCTTCAGTTCGACCATTGCGCGCATGGACAAGAGCGGCACCTACCTCGTCTACTGCCACAGCGGTCGCCGGTCGACACTCGCAGCAGATGCGATGGAACAAGCCGGGTTCTTGCATGTGTACAACCTGCATGGGGGATTCACGGATCTTCAGGCTGCTGCTGCCACCACTTCTTCGTCCCCACTCGCACTGCACTGAATCTCAACCTGGCGTCAACGCCTTGATCGGCATATGCTCGAAATGCGGAATGAGAATTGAGAGGTCGTCATGGCACGCACCGTCATCCTTGGAGCCGGCATCGCCGGCCATACTGCGGCACTGCATCTGCGGAGAATTCTCGGACGGGAGCATGACGTCGTTGTCGTGTCCCCTAACTCGCAGTGGAACTGGATCCCTTCCAATATCTGGGTCGGCGTCGGTCAGATGACCGTTCAGCAAGTGACGTTTCCTCTGGCACCGATCTACAAGCGCAAGAACATTGAATTCCATCAGGCACTCGCCTTCGAACTGCACGGAGAAGGCGGTGATGGGATGGATCGGCCCTACGTGACCGTGAGGTACACGGATCCGGCACGATCAGGCGAGGAAGCTCGGCTCGAATATGACTACCTCATCAATGCAACCGGGCCGAAACTCAATTTCGGCGCAACCCCGGGCCTAGGCCCGGACGGGTACACCTGGTCGGTGTGCACCGCAGGTCACGCCACGGAGACCGCGAAGGCCTTCGAAGCGGTCATCGCCAGACTCAAGGGCGGCGTGCATCAGACCCTGCTCATCGGCATGGGCCATGGAACATGCACCTGCCAGGGGGCCGCATTCGAATACACCTTCAACGTCGAGCATGAATTGGTCAGGGAAGGCGTACGCGATCTCGCCGAGGTCATCTACATCACGAATGAGTCGAACCTCGGGGACTTCGGGATGGATGGCATGAATTTCGGCCATAAGGGCGAAGTGGTCCCCAGCGAGATGTTCACGGGATCGTTGTTCCATGAGCGCGGGGTCAAGGCGATCATGTCGGCACACGTGGAGAAGGTCGAACCTGGCGTCGTCCACTACGAGCAGGTCGATGGAACCAAGGGCGAGCAGCAATTCGACTTCGCCATGCTGCTCCCACCGTTTCGTGGGGTGGAGATGAAGGCCTTCGACAAGTCCGGCATCGACATCACAGGCGATGTGTTCGCGCCGAGTGGGTTCATGAAGGTCGACGCCGACTACACGCCGAGGCCATATGAGGAGTGGAAGGCCAGCGACTGGCCAAGCACCTACCAATCCGTCAAGTACGACAATGTCTGGGCCGCCGGCATCGCCTTCGCCCCTCCGCACCAGATGTCCCGGCCTCGAACCAGCCCCAACGGCACCGTGATCGCTCCTGCACCACCGAGGACGGGCATGCCATCAGGAACAATCGGCAGGGCAGTCGCCATGTCCATCGCAGAACGCATCAAGCACGGTGCGCAAGGGAAGGTGCACACAGCCTCCATGGCACAGATGGGCGCAGCCTGCATCGCTTCGGCTGGAAAGGGCTGGCGCACCGGTCAGGCTGCCGCGATGACGGTCTTCCCGATCATTCCCGACAGGGAGAAGTACGGAGCTGCTGGTCGCGACATGAACAAGACCTACGGAGAGATCGGCCTGAGCGCGCATTGGATGAAGGTCATGCTGCACTACCTGTTCATCTACAAGGCCAAGGCTCGTCCCTTCTGGTATCTCATTCCCGAATAGACGATCGGATCACCATGAACAGTGTCACGACATTCACCGATGCCCCGCTCCCGACTGCCGGTGAGTTGAGGGCGCGCAAGAACGTCCTCATTCAACTCTGGCGGTTTGCGGTCCTCAATATGAAGATGATCGTCATGATCACCAGAGGTCACCACTAGCGAATGCACCCGCTCGGGCCGCGTGATCGGCGATACCCGTATGGGTATAGGCGTATCATTGAGGCATGGAGATAGACAGCGCAATGCGCAAGGACGTGCTCAATCGACTGAAGCGAGCACGGGGGCAGATCGACGGCATCATCAACATGATGAATGACGAACGCTCATGCTCCGACGTCGTCACCCAGATCGCTGCCGTGTCCAAGGCACTCGAGCGGGTCGGCTTCAAGATCATCGCAACCGAGTTGTCGCACTGCATCCAAGAGGGCGACACCTCAGTGGAGACCCAGACGAACTTGGAGAAGCTCTTCCTGTCGCTCGCCTAGGCAGTTGATGAGGCCAGGGTGCTACGCGGTAGCCCCGGCCAAGAGGAATTCGCGCGCCAGCGCCTCATCGCCCTCGATCTCCAACCCGTCGATCGCGATGCGTCCCCAGAGGGCGAGCAGCAGATCACCCGCAGGACCGCGAAGGGTCACCTGAGGTCCTGGCTGCGCATCCGGCTGCCTCGCGGTGAGCAGGAACGACGCTCCCGGGCTGTCAGTGGGCTCAAGGAGCAGCGACTGCTCCAACTGCGGAATCGCACCCTGCTTGAGCCTCATCGGCAGGAACACCGTGCAGACCTCATCGATACCGTCTGCTGCGAGTTCCGCGTCGATGTCGAATGCAAGGCCCTGTGAGGCCTTCGCATCCCAGAGGTGCACCGCGACCTCGTGGGCCATACGACGCGACCAGAACGAGATCAGGCGCGGCTGCGGCCCGAAGGTCCAGGTCGGTGCATCGGGATCGCTCTCGCGCAGCGCCAAGACCAGTTGCTCGGCCCCCTCGACGAACCAGCGCTCAAGCCCGTCGCGATCAGCAGGGCCCACCGGATGCTCGCCTCGAACACCGCTCAGCACGATCTGCGTCGACCAGCGCTGGGTCCCCGACAGGTGCAGGGCCAGGTCGGTCATCGACCAGCCTGGGCACGATGGCACTGCAGCAGCGATGTCGCCGGAGTGAATGATCTCAGTGAATTCCATCGAGTACTGCACGATCAAGTCCTGATATCGGTCCAGAGCACGCATGATCCAAAACTCCCACAGTCGAGCGGTGGGCGCCGGGGGATTGCCGATTACTCGGTCGGCACGCCGATGCGCACCAG
>JBAYUM010000077.1:0-8952 GCA_041675125.1 Candidatus Nanopelagicales bacterium | reverse complement strand
GGTCTGATTGCCCTCGCCATAGACAGTGATGGGTGCATCGCGCAGAGCCTGATCGATCAATCGCGGAACGACCATGCCGTAGTTGCCGACCTGGCGTGGGCCCACGGTGTTGAACAGGCGCGCGATGACGGTGGGCAGGCCCTTCTCGCTCCAGTAGGTGTAGGCGAGCACCTCCTCGATCGACTTGGCGGCGCTGTAGGACCAGCGGGCCTTGAGGGGCGAGCCCAGGATGCGGTCATCGTCCTCATGGAGCGCATCGGAGGTGTTCTTGCCGTAGATCTCGCTGGTGGAGGTGACGAGCACCTTGCGGCCGTACTTGTGGCACTTCTCCAGCACGATGTCGCTGCCGCGGATATTGGTCTCAAGACTCTCGAGCGGTCGCTGCACGATCAGGTTCACGCCGACGGCAGCGGCCAGATGGAAGACCCGGTCAACCCGCCGTACCGCATCATCGACGAGATCGCTGTTGAGGATCGAGCCGCGGATGAACTCGACGTCCTGGTTGTTGGCGAGGTGCCGGATGTTCTCGTGACGGCCGGTCGACAGGTCATCGAGGATCACGATCTGATCGCCCTGCTCGAGGAGTCGATCGACGAGATGCGAACCGATGAAGCCTGCTCCACCCGTGACGAGCGTGCGCACTAGTGCCTCCAGAGAAATTCGAGCCAATGTGCGCAACTACGCAACCGACCCCCCTCTGGTGGAGTTTATACACATTCAACAGCGAGAGTCCGTGTGCAAGCGCGGGATGCACCATGATTGCGCCCCATGAAGGTCTTGATCACCGGAGGCGCGGGCTTCGTCGGTTCGAATCTTGCGCGGGCCCTTGGCAATCGCGGTGATCAGGTCGTGGTGCTCGACGACATGTCCACGGGCCTTGCATCGAATCTCCATGGCTTGGACATCGCATTGATCGAGGGCTCCATCGTCGATCAGTCGACGATCATGCGCGCGATTGACGGAGCCGAGGCAGTCGTGCATCTGGCTGCGCGCGGCTCGGTTCCCCGATCGATCGAGGATCCCATCGCAACGCATCAGGTGAATGCCACCGGCACCCTGAATGTCCTCGAGGCTGCGCGATCAACTGGTGCCCAGGTCATCTTCTCGTCGTCCTCCTCTGTCTATGGCGTCAACGATGCGCTGCCCAAGGCGGAGGAGATGTGGACCCAGCCGATGTCGCCCTATGGTGCGAGCAAGCTCGCCGCGGAGTCCTATGCGATGGCCTATCGCCAGGTCTATGACATGGATGTCCTGGCCATGCGCTTCTTCAATGTCTATGGCCCCTATCAACGCCCCGATCACGACTACGCTGCCGTGATCCCGAAATTTGCCTGGCAGGCACTGCATGGTCAGCCGGTCTCGATCCACGGCGATGGAGAGCAGACACGTGACTTCACCCATGTCGACTCGGTCGTCGGCGTGCTCACCTCCGCCCTGGATCGTCGGCTCTCATGGGATCGGCCTGTCAACCTCGCCTTCGGCGCGGCCATGTCAGTCAATGGGCTGGTCACCGAGCTCGAGCATCAGCTGGATTGCCGGCTGTCCGTAACGCACACCGAGGCGCGGCGTGCCGATGTGCGCAACTCGCTGAACGACCCCACACTGCTGCTCCAGGTGTTTCCCGATGTGCAGCCAGTCGCCTTCGACGTGGGGATCGCTTCAGTGGTGAAATGGCTTCGCGGGCTGTCACCTGCTCGATAGCACTGCCGGCATGCGCTGTGTAAGACTCCGGAAGTGTCCGACAGCCAGCCCAAGGCGTCTCGTCGCGGTCGCAAGCTGAAGATCGCACTTGGTGTCGTCGTGGGCGTTGCCCTCGTCATTGTCGGCGCCGTGCTCGCGATGCAGTCCTGGCTTGCGACCTTTCGTCAGGCGCAGGCCGGTGATGCGTCGATGAATGCCGTGCTCGGAGCAGTGAACAGCAGGCAGTGGAATCAATTGGCTCCGGCACTGCAGACAGCGCAAGCAGATGCGGCCGAGCTCAACAGACGCACGCACGGCATCGCCTGGCATGTGCTCGGCGCGGTCCCCTTCATCGGAGCTTCGGCCTCGGCCACCGCGGACCTGGCCCAGTCCCTTGATGAGGTGCTGACTGCTGGGCAACCGCTCGTGCCCCAGGCGGAGAAGGTCGTGAACTGGCACCTGCAGGGCGATAACGGCTCCCTGGATCTGTCATCCTTCAAGAGCTCCGCGCCTGACTTGCGCAAACTCGGCGCGAGCCTGAGTGCAGCAGCCCAGCGACTCGCATCGATCGACACCGACTCTTTGGTGGCACCACTGGTCAGCCCGGTCGCCAGGTTCCGCGATCTGGCCGCATCCTCATCAGGACCGGCCCTGGTGGCCGCCGATCTGGCGACCTGGGGCCCGTCGATGCTCGGAGCCGACGGCAGCCGCAACTGGCTGGTGCTCCTGCAGAATCCAGCAGAGGCGAGAGGTGGTGGCGGATTCCCCGGCGGATACGTCACTGTTGCTGCACGCGATGGCCGCCTCAAGGTACTGAAGACAGGCACCAGCGACGATCTCAATCGGGTCGCGATCCCTGACGCAAGTGCCCCCGCAGATGCCAAGGACCTCTGGGGCAAGCGGTTGAAGGGCTGGAACACCTTCAACCAGTCACCGCACTTCCCGACCGTCGCAAGGCTTGCGGCTGCTGGAATGGCGGCACGTGGTGAGCCCGTTTCAGGGGTGGTGACTGTTGATCCCCGAGTTGTCGCGGCCATTCTCCAAGTCATCGGTCCGGTGTCGGCATCCGGCGAGACCATCACGGCCCAGAATGCTGAGCAGTTCTTCACTGTCGACGTGTATGCCAGGTATCGCAACTCCAAGCAGCGCGACTCAGTCTCGATGTCACTCGTGCAGGCGATGCTCACCAAGCTGCTGAGCACTGCTCTTGATCCTGTCGCACTGGTCAATGTGCTGCGCTCACCTGTTGCTGACGGAGATGTGCAGGTATGGAGTGCCAGGCCCAATGAGGAGGCGTGGTTGAGCACGACCTCGGTCGGCGGCGTAGTGCCCAACACTCCGGGGTCGGTCGTCGCAGTGGTCGCCAACAACTCTGCGGGAAGCAAGATGGATGCCTTCATGGCAACGGATCTGGACTACCAGCGTGGGGTCTGCTCCTCTGCGACTCCGCAGTCGACACTCACGGTGACGCTCAAGAATCAGGCACCTGATGGATTGCCCAAGGACACCGGCACCTACGACAGATATGACGATCAAGGCGCGCCGCGCGGCTCGACCAGCACAGTCGTCTACATCTATGCACCAGTGGGCGCGAACTACCTGTCGTCGACCATTGACGGCAAGAAGGCTCCGATGTATTTGGGCCATGAGCGCAATCGGCAGGTCTGGTACGCCTATCTGCCGATCAACCAGGGCGAGCAGCGCACGGTGAGCGTGCATTTCCAGGAGCCCGATGTCCCTGATGTCGCTCCCCGCGTGATCACTCAGTCGATGGTCAATCACCCGCAGGTCAGGATCGATTCGCGGGAATCCTGTGGGTGAAGTCCGGTCATAGCCCATAGCGGGGCTGATCAGATCAAATCCTGCTCTGATCCGGGGAGTATTCTGTGCAGTCGGTGACCAGGCCTTGGGAGCACAGATGTCGAATCTCCGTCGGGCATTGACGGGCGCAGCAGGTGTTGCGCTCTTGCTCAGCCTGTTCGCCATCGGGCCGAGCGCTCAGGCGGCATGTGGTGACTACGGACAGCCACCGTGCCCGACTCCCACGGCGACGCCGACTCAGGCGCCAACGCCGACTCCCACGCGCACGCCGTCTGCGTCCCCGAGTGCAACTCCTGAAGACGTGACCAACCCGCAGAACGCAACCGTGGTCGGCGGCGGCATCATCGTGGTTTCCGAGGCCGTGGCCGAGGAGGTCAGGGTGGAGCCACGGCTGATCCTCCAGCCCATGGGCATCACGCAGGGCAGGGGTCAGACCGTCGAGATCACGCGATTCGCCGCGCATGCGGTCGTCGTGCAGTTCCTGAAGCCCGACAGGGTCTACGTCTCGCAGATCAAGGTCAAGGGAAAGTGGCAGGACCTCGGTGAGACAGAGGCCAATGGGATGGGTCAATTGCCGATCCCGGTCTTTCGCGCCACCCTGCTCGGCACCTTCCCGCTGCGGGTGGTCGAGCAGGGCAAGGGCCGGCAGACGAGATATATGACGCTGGTGGTGAAGCCGGCGCCGAAGCCCACCCCGGCGTCGACAAAGAAGCCGACTCCGACTCCGACCAAGAAGCGGTAGCAGAGGTCAGGACCGCTTGATCAAGGCACGTACCACGTTCGGCGCAGTGAGCGGTCCCTCGACTCTGGGTGCCAGCCTGATCAGACTGTAGATACCGACCATGCGTGGCAGTTCGCGCATGAATTGGCTGTGCCGGTAGTTGGCTCGAGTCTCGCTGAAGGTACCGAGCAGTCCGGGTGCTCGATTCTGCGCCAGCGGATCGCACCTGTGGGCCTGCCACTGCTCAAATGCAGGTTTCACCGGAACTGCCTCAAGGCCGAGGGCTTCAAGATGGCCAGCGGGCAGGCCACCGAGCAGGCCAATCGCGAAGTGCGCGGACTCCGCCGCCATGGTGCGGCTCCTGCCTGTCCATTCGATCGGCACCTGCCGCATCCGGAGCAGCCGGACCAGGTCGACTGAGTGGCGCAGGGATCGATAGGCGTCGTGATGCAGGTGATAGCAACTCGCCAACAGGGTGTCGTCATTGCCGAGCGTGGCAATCGGGGCGCCTAGGATCTCGACCGACTGCGAGCGCGCGAGCAGTTGCTCGGTAGGTGGCAGCAGGTCATTCTCTTTGGCTATCTGCCAGTGCAGATCCACCTGGGCAGGGCTGCAGAGAAACAGCAACTCGCGAGTGCTCCACCGAATCCAAGGCCACCAGTTCGTCACCTGCTCTGACGAGAACACATCGATTTCGCAGCCATCGCCAAGCAGCAGTCCGACTGCTCGCGGCACATTGCGCTTATGCACGAGCACGTCGACATCGCCGTTACCTCGCTCGGTCACCGTGCCTGTCGTCAGCATGCTCAGTGCCACGCCCTTGAAGGCCAGTGCGGGAACCCCTCCTGAGGCAAGCAACTCAAGGAAACGAGGGGTTTCCATGGCCAAGGTCATTGCAGCCAGTGCCTCGTTGGTGGCCGTCTCCTGGACGAGGTCGAGCACCTGTGCCGGAAGGCCGAGATCGTCACCGTATTGAGCGATGAGATGGCTCACCCTGTGCAGTCGAACGGCATGGGCGAACGCGGATGCGTCGAGCTGAGACAGGCGTAGTGGGTGATCATCGACCTCGAGCCCCAGGGCATGAGCCTCACGAGCGAGCGCGCACCGAATGACGTCCACCAGCAGATCCACCTGCTGGCCATCGGCCGCGTTACTGACCTGGGGCATGCAGCGAGCCTAGGCTGTCGGTCCTGATTCGACGATCATGGAGAAATGACGCCCGGGCGCCCGGCATTGGCAGTGATAAGTTGTAACTATGCATGGAATGGGGGTATGACGTGGTTGTCAGGCGCCCCCCGGTCACGTACTACCTGAACCCGGATGTGTCACTTGAGCGCATCCGCTCCGAATGGGTTGCCCTCGGGCCTGACCGCGAGTCCGTCTACCGGCTCACCGGTGATACCAGTGAAGTCCTGCGCCTGCTGCAGGACGGTGATCTGGACCTTCCCGACCGGTTGCTGCCAGCTGCTGAGATTCTCGCCGACCATGGCCTCGTCTGGCGCTCCGGTGATCCGCGGTTTCGCATCTCGCGTCGACGGGCCCTGCAGCTTGGCGTCGGTGGAGCAGTGGGCCTCAGCGTGCTCAGCCTGCCCAGCCCGGCAATGGCCAGTTCCTACTGGTGGGCCACCACCACCGGAACCGTGACCCAGGGCAGCGTTGGTGCCTACTCGACCTGGATCTTCACGACATCAGGCCGGTGGAGGTCGACGGTCTCCGGGCGCAATATCCAGGTGCTGCTGGTCGGCGGTGGTGGCGGCGGCGGCACTGCGTCGACCACATCTGGTGCTGGCGGCGGCGGCGGTGCCGGCGGCGTCGTCATCACCGGCACTATCTCGGCAACGATCAACACCAACCTGGTCATCACCCTGGGCACGGGTGGTGCAGGCGGAAGCGGAACGACGAAGGCGGCCACAGGCGGCAGCACCACCACCACGACATTGAGTGTCCAGACCGCCTACGGCGGCGTCGGCGGGCAGGGACGGACAGCCGCACCTGCGCCGACCAATCGGGGTTCCGGCGGCGGCGGCGGTTACCGTGGGTCGACACTGCGCGCACCAACACAGGCGGGCACTGGCGGCAATAGTGGTGGCGTCGCCGCATCGAAGACCTCAGGAACGACTGCGCGCGCCGGTGGTGGTGGCGGCGGCTACTCAAGCGTCGGCAGCGACGCGGTCGGTGGAGTGAGCCTTGCCAACGGCGGTGCCGGTGGAGCCGGCTACGACCCGGCAACGGTCTTCGGCTACAGCACCCTGCTGGCCGGTGGTGGCGGTGGCTCCGGCTCGAGCGGCGGAAGCGCCGGCACGGCCACCTATGGCGGTGGGGCCGGAGTGCTGACCAGTGGCGCGGGCAATCCGGGAACCGTGAACACCGGTGGTGGCGGTGGCGGAACGGGAGCCAATGCCGCCGGTGGCACCGGTGGCTCGGGCATCGTCATCGTCAGGCAGATCTAGGCGTGCCCGGCGTGAAGTGGCTGGCCGCCGATGAATGAGAACCTGAACAGCAGGACCACCTTCGACCTGCGGCGCATCCTTGCGGTGGTCCGCCGCAACTGGTGGATCCTTGGCGGATCGGCTGGCATCTGCCTGGTCTTCGGCGTGGGCATAGCAGTGACCCAGTCGCCCATGTACGAGGCCTCGACCGTGGTGGCCCTGGAATCCGTCGTGGGCGTCAATGGCGGGGGTGCGGTCTCGGGCTCCGAGGTCGCCACACAGCTCGAGATGCTCAATTCAAGTCGCACGGTGGCGCTGGTGAGTGAGCGCATCTCCGACCCATCGCCGGTGACCTTCACGCTGGTGTCGCCCGAGGCCTCGAATATTCGCATCACCGGCATCTCGCCGTCAGCCCAGAGCGCAGCGGACACGGCGAATGCCTATGCGGCAGTCTTCGAATCCTTCGTGAAGACATCGGATCTCGAGCGCAACAGCACGGCAGCTGCAGTGGTGCAGGGGCTCCTCGACTCCGTCAACGCCAAGCTCGTCAAGGCTGGTGAGGATCCAACGCAGGCGAGCACCACGATCGACCCGGTGATCATCGACCTGCGTACCCAGCAGCGCACCTATCAGCAGCAGCTGGTGAACCTGCATGATGAGTCCGAGTTCATCGGGCAGGGCCGAGTGACCGTCATCGATCCAGCCGCGGTTCCCTCGGCCCCGATAGCGCAGAGCAAGGTGCGACCGCTGCTGATGTCCTTGCTGCTGGGCTTGGCTATCGGCATCCTGATCACCCTGATTCGCGAGCACTTCGACGACACCGTGAAGACAGCATCCGAGTTCGATGAGGCCACGGACAACCTGCCGATGCTGGGCGCCGTTCCGCTCGACCGCACCTGGGATGCGGTCGCCGATACCCATTTGGCGCTCGTCGAGGCTCCGGAGTCGGATATCGCAGAGTCGTATCGCACCATCCGTACGGCACTGCAGTATGTGCGCGTCGACGATCCGATCAGGGTCGTCCAGATCACCAGCCCTCAGCCGCAGGATGGCAAGACCACGACTGCTGCGAACCTGGCGATCGCCATGGCCATTGCCGGGCGCAGCACCCTGTTGATCGACCTCGATCTCCGCAAGCCACGTGCGCACATGTTCTTCGGCCTAGCCAACGACAAGGGCTTCACCACGCTCATGATCGATGATTCCAAGCGCCGCAAGAAGTCAGTGGTCGGGGTGGATTCGATCCCTCGACTCAGTGTGCTGCCCTCCGGTCCGATTCCGCCGAACCCGTCAGAGGTACTGGAGAGCCAGCATGCCAGAAATCTCATTCGCGAGCTCGCGGATGACTTCGACGTGATCGTGGTCGACAGTCCGCCCATTCTCGGACTGAGTGATGCGCTGGTCATCTCCACGATGGTCGATTCGACGATTCTGGTGGTCAGGGCCGGCTCGGTCACCAAGCGCGCCCTGCGGGTGGCGATCAACATGCTGACCAAGGTCAATGCGCCTTTGGTCGGTGCAGTGATCAACACCGTCGAATCCAGTGAGCTCGGTGGCTACCACTATGGCTATGGGGCGTACTCGAGCAAGGCCTACGGCTACCGCCAGGTTCCTGACTGACACACTTGACCGGTGTCCGAGTCGGCCGAGCGCCTCATCTGTGCGCGAGCCCAGGATGGTGCTCGTGTCGGTATCGACCTGGTGGGTGACGATGACGCGCTGCTGGAGTCGTTCTGGCCGCCGACAGGCCTTGAGCGTCAAGCTCGGACTTCGCAGGCACTTGCCCTCCGCCTCTCGGCCGATCTTCAATCGATCGACTCGCTCACGCGGCTCGAGTCGGATCTGGGACTCTTCGCAGCCGAGCACCTCGTGGATGAGGTCGCAGTTCATGCCGCGATCATCAAGGCCGATGACCAGGTGATCGTGCTCCCCGGTGAGTCCATGACGGGCAAATCGACACTCTGCGCTGCTGCTCATACAGCCGGGCATGCGGTCCTGAGTGACGAATACGTGCTCATCGATCCGGAGTCCGGGTGGGTCCGTGGCTGGCCCAGGTCATTGCGCCTGCGAGTTGATGGTCAGTGGGTGCGACGCGGAGTTGCGCGACCGCATGAGCCAGTCGCTGTCACCCTGATCGCAGCGATCGCCTATGACGATCACGCTGGTCCTGATGCCGGACTCCTCGATCTTGAGCCCATGACTCCTGGCGAGGTGGCGATGCTGCTGCTTGCGAACACGGTATGCGCGCAGGCCCGACCAGAGGATTCACTGCGCGCAGCCTCCGCCCTGGCGCGCCAGGCG
>JBAYUM010000076.1:0-8962 GCA_041675125.1 Candidatus Nanopelagicales bacterium | reverse complement strand
TTTCGATGTGTCTTCGCGTGGTAGCCTTAGCGGTCTCGAAAGGGGTTTCACTCAATGGCTTTCAACGTTGGCGACACGGTCGTCTACCCGCATCACGGGGCTGCAGTAATCGAAGCCATGGAGATCCGGACCATCAAGGGCGAAAATCGCGAATACCTCGTCCTTCGTGTCGCCCAGGGCGATCTCACGGTCCGCGTCCCATCTGACAATGTCGATCTGGTTGGCGTGCGCGATGTCGTGAACGCCGAAGGCCTCGATCGTGTATTCAATGTGCTGCGTCAGCCGTACACCGAGGAGCCAACCAACTGGTCACGTCGGTACAAGGCCAATCTCGAGAAGCTTGCCTCTGGCGATGTCATCAAGGTCGCCGAAGTCGTGCGCGACCTATGGCGTCGTGAGAAGGAGCGTGGGCTGTCGGCAGGCGAGAAGCGCATGCTGGCAAAGGCACGCCAAATCCTTGTGAGCGAACTGGCCCTAGCGGAGAAGACCAACGAGGACAAGGCTGAGGCCATCCTCGATGAGGTCCTCGCCTCCTAGACGTGACTGTTCTAGGGCGCACTGCCGCCCTGGTACCAGCCGCCGGGCGCGGTGAGCGTCTCGGTGCTGGGGTTCCCAAGGCTTTGCGCTCAATCGGCGGAACTCCCATGCTGGTGCATGCGGTGCATGCACTGGCGTCCTCACGCGTGGTCGATCTCGTAGTGATTGCTGCCCCGGAGGCTGATCTCGATCAGGTTCGGGCACTGTTCGTCGAGCAGCCTGCAGGCGCTGAAGTCGTCGTCGTCGCCGGTGGTGCAACCCGACAGGACTCAGTGGCTCGGGCCCTGCTGACGCTGCCAGCTGATGTGGATGTCGTGCTGGTGCATGACGCCGCTCGTCCGCTCGTGCCGAGCGAGCTGGTCAGCGCAGTCGTGGCAGAGGTGCGACGCGGCCATCAGGCGGTCATTCCTGCGCTCCCCGTCACCGACACCATCAAGCAGGTCAATGCAGCCGATCAGGTCGTGGGCACCCCTGACCGCAGTGCGCTTCGTGCAGTGCAGACCCCCCAGGGATTCGCGCGCGCAGCGCTCCAGGCCGCGCACGCTGCCGCGGATGACGGACTCGCCACAGATGATGCCGCACTCGTCGAACGCCAGGGGGTGGTAGTGCAGGTGATTGCCGGCCATGAGGAGGCCTTCAAGGTCACCCGCCCACTCGATCTCGTCCTGGCCGAAGCATTGCTCGCGAAGCGGAGGGCGACTCGTGCCATCGGTTGATATGCAAGGCCCCATGCCCAATATCGGCCTGGGCACGGATGTCCATGCCTTTGAAGAGGGCCGGGAGATGTGGATGGCAGGCCTGCTCTGGCCTGGAATCACTGGCCTTGCGGGCCATTCCGATGCCGATGTCGCCTGCCACGCCCTGTGCGATGCGCTGCTCTCGGCTGCTGGGCTCGGCGATCTCGGTTCGGCGATCGGCACGGATGATCCGCAGTGGAGCGGTGCTTCTGGAGTCTCGATGCTGGAGCATGTGGCCGCGTTGCTCCGAGCCGAGGGTGCATCTGTCGTCAACGCTTCTGTGCAGGTCATCGGCAACAGCCCGCGCATGGGCACCCGTCGGGACGAAGCGCAGCGCGTGCTCAGCGGAGCACTCGGTGCCCCCGTTCGCGTCTCCGGAACCACCACCGATGGGCTCGGCCTCACCGGTCGCGGTGAAGGCGTCGCAGCAATTGCAGTCGCACTTGTGCTGCCGCCCAGTTCAAAGTCGGATCGGTAGCCTGCGACTGTGGCCATTCATCTCTACGACACTGCCTCGCGCAGCATGCGCGAGTTCATTCCGCTTGAGCCGGGCAAGGTGGGCATCTACCTCTGTGGTGCGACTGTCCAGGCGCCGCCGCATGTCGGCCACATTCGCTCAGGAGTGGCATTCGATGTCCTGCGACGCTGGCTCATCGCACGCGATTTCGATGTCGTCTTCATTCGCAATGTGACCGATATCGACGACAAGATCATCAACAAGGCGAGCAGTGAAGGCGTGCCCTATTGGGTTGTCGCCATGCGCAATGAGCGGGCGTTCGCCGATGCGTACAGCATCCTCGGATGCCTGCCGCCGACATATGAGCCGCGAGCCACGGGGCACATCACCGAGATGGTCACGCTGATGGAAAGACTGATCGCGTCTGGTCATGCATATGTGCACAACGGTGATGTGTATTTCGCCGTGGACTCGTTCAACGAGTACGGCCACCTCAGTCGCCAGCGTGCGGACGAAATGGTCGCCTCAGCAGATTCCGAGGCCAAGGGCAAGCGCGATGCACGCGACTTTGCCATGTGGAAGTCGGCGAAGCCCGGCGAGCCTGCCTGGCCGACGCCCTGGGGCGCGGGACGCCCAGGGTGGCATATCGAGTGCTCGGCAATGGCAGGCAAGTATCTCGGCCCGCAATTCGACATCCATGGCGGCGGACTCGATCTCATCTTCCCGCACCATGAGAATGAGATCGCTCAATCCCAGGCTGCGGGCGACGCATTTGCGAACTACTGGATGCACAATGCCTGGGTCACCACAGCAGGCGCGAAGATGAGCAAGTCGCTTGGCAATTCGCTCCTGGTGTCTGAAGTCGTGCAACGCATTCGACCTGTTGACCTGCGGTACTACCTGGTCTCAGTGCACTACCGCTCGATGCTGGAGTACTCCGACGCCTCAGTGCAGGAGGCAGGCCAGGCCTTCCGTCGGGTCGAGGGCTTCATCGCCCGGGCGCAGGAGCTCCTGGGCAGGGATGCCTCGACAGCGGCAACGACTCGCCCGGCCGCCTTTGATGCAGCGATGGACGACGACCTCTCGGTTGCTGAAGCGTGTGCTGTTCTGCACGAGACTGTCCGATCAGGGAACGCTGCGCTCGCTGAGCAGGATCGCGATGCTTCCGCATCGGCACTCGCTGATGTCCTTGGGATGCTCGATGTGCTGGGCCTGCATCCCTCGGACTGGCCGACTGCGGCGGGTGGCGATGGCCGCGAGACCGAGGTCATCGACGGGCTGGTGCAGGCATTGCTCGTGCAACGACAGGAAGCGCGTGCGCGCAAGGACTTCGCGGCAGCAGATGCAATCCGCAATGGCCTGGACGCCATGGGAATACGTATAGAAGACACCCCGCACGGGGCTCGTTGGACGCTCGAGCAATAACTCAACGCAAGGGGTAAGAACACATGGCTGGCAATTCACAACGTCGCGGGGCAATGCGCAACCCGGGAAGCAAGAAGGGCGCCACGGTCGGATCAGGGGGCCAGCGTCGCAAGCAGCTCAAGGGCAAGGGACCGACGCCGAAGGCGACCGAGCGTCCCTACCACCAGGCTGCCAAGCGCCAGCGTGCCGCAGAGCGGAGCGACGTTCGCACTTCGCGGACATCCACTGGTCGACGTCCGGCAAAGCGCGAGGACGCCAGCATGCTGATGGGTCGCAACTCGGTGGTCGAAGGGCTTCGCGCCGGAGTGCCGGGCAAGTGCCTCTATATGCAGACCAGGGTCGAAGCAGATGACCGTTGGCGTGAGTCACTGCGTCGGGCACTCGCCTCGAACATCCCTGTGCTCGAAGTGACCAAGCTCGAGCTCGACCGGATGACCGACGGCGGGGTGCATCAGGGGCTGGTGCTGACCGTGCCCGCATATGAGTACGCCGAACTCGATGAGTTCCTCGACTCGACGTTGATCGTGGCCCTTGACGGGGTAACCGACACCAGGAACCTCGGCGCTGTGGCGCGTTCGGCTGCTGCGTTCGGGGCCGGCGGCATCGTGGTGCCCGCTCGCCGTTCGGCAGGAGTGTCCGCGGGTGCGTGGAAGACCTCGGCCGGTGCGCTGTCGCGAGTCGACGTCGCTCAGGTCACCAACCTCACGCGTGCGCTCAAGGATCTGCAGCAGGCAGGCTTCACGGTGGTCGGACTTGCAGCGGATGCGGAGCATTCACTCGCGGAACTGCCCGAGCATGTCTTCACCGAGCCCGTCGTGATCGTCATCGGCTCCGAGGGCAAGGGGCTGTCACGCCTCGTTGCCGAGACATGCGATTGGAAGGTGCGCATCGAGATGGTCAAGGGCAACGAGTCATTGAACGCATCGGTTGCTGCCGGCATTGCCCTGCATGCCGTGAGCAGCGCCCGTTAGCCCTTTTCTGTCGGAGAAGGGGACGCGGAGCAACCGCTGAATTGATGCCTTTTCGTTAGAGTCGGCCTTGCCCAGGTCGCCTGACTTCAATCGGAGGATTCCCATGACTCGTTCGCGCAGCGTGCTGGTGCTTGCCACGGTCTTCATCGCAGGGGCAGCACTTGCTGGGTGCTCAAGCAGCAGCGATACCCCGGTGACACCAACGGCAACCCCGACTCCGACGCCGACGGCCTCCCTGATCGGCGGCATGACCGAGTGCACCGAGGCAGCGATCAAGCCGGTGCTCGAGGGGGAACTCGACAAGGACGTGCAGCTCATGTCCTTCAGCGATCTTCGATGTGTCGATGGTTGGGCAGTGGTGAATGGCACCATCGGGGATGGGGAGCATGGGGCGCCCACGTCGTTCGTCTTCGAGCAGGAGGGCCAGTTCTGGATTCCCAAGCAGCAGCAGGATGTGTGCGGCACGATCGACTACAACACCGATCCGGTCGTCGCGCCAGTTGATGCTCAGGTGCCTGAGGCACTGTTCACCCCTGCGTGCCTCGCCGGTTGACGTGTGATCCAGGCGAGCCGGGGCTGGCACAAGCCGAAGGCCTCATCTGAGTGGAGCCCCCGGTCAGGATTGAACTGACGACCTACCGCTTACAAGGCGGTTGCTCTACCACTGAGCTACAGGGGCGCGGCTACGAAGTGTAGATGTCACATCAAGAGATCAACCTGAGGCCCTCGTGCATGAAAGCTAAGCGATGGTCCCAAGACCCCGCATATCACGATTCGGCATCAGTGGCCCGTTTTGTCGTCTTCCCGTGAGGGCTGCGTAGCAACCCATTTGGCCACTTTCGGGAAATAATTCCGTAACTCTTTCTTAAACCTGAGTTTCGTGTATATATTCGCGACACAAGGCGCAAGTACTACAGGCTGCAGCTCCCTGCTCGCAGCCAACAACCGGAGGAATCATGAAGAAGATCGTTCTCAGCACTGTTGCAGCAGCCGGCTTGGTTGCCTCAGCAGCGCTCATTGCAGCACCAGCACAGGCAGCCACGACCAAGGTCAACGTTCAGGTCAAGCTTGTTGACTCGTCGATCCTGGCCAGCGATGGTGTTGCTGCGGCCAAGACCGCTTGCGTCACCGAGGACGGCCCAGCAGCAGGCGCCACTCTCAAGACCCCAGTCGTATTCAAGGACAAGTCCGGCAAGGTCGTCGGCGCAGGCAAGATCACCAAGGTGAGCCTTGCTTACGCAGGTGGCGACTTCGCAGGCTTCTTCACCTGCACCGTCAGCGGCGTGGTTGCAGTCGACACTGCAAAGGCAGCAACCGTGACCATCGGCAAGACCAAGCCAGTCAAGGTGTCCGCAGCGGGCATCAAGGCGGACAAGGGCTTCGTCAAGATCGAGCTCTCAGCAGCGGAGTAACTCGACTCAAGGATCCCCTCGTCAGCCTCAGGGCTGGCGGGGGGATTGTCGTTTCGTGGGGCGATTTCGCAAATCGGGCGTCCTCGCGTACCGTAACGGGGTCATCAGCCGATGACTGGGAGCTATTTAGCTCACGAGCGAGTCTTGATACATACGCGACCAGCTGTCGCCATTCGAGACACGCGAATCGTCTCGAATGAGAGTTGTGTTGTCGTGCCGTCTTCCCATGCGCCCGTAAATCCGTCGTTCACCGATCTTGGTGTCGCTCCGCAGTTCGCTGAGGCCCTTGGCCGGCAGGGAATCATGGAGCCCTTCGCAATCCAGGTTGCGACCCTTCCTGATTCCATTGCAGGCCGCGATGTGCTCGCCCGCGCCCAGACAGGTTCCGGCAAGACCCTGGCCTTCGGCCTGGCTGCATTGACGCGTCTGCTGGGCACCACCGCGAAGCCACGCCAGCCACTGAGCCTGATTCTGGTTCCCACCCGCGAGCTTGCAATGCAGGTCAGCGACACCCTTCGTCCCATCGCGGAGGCCGCGGGCCTGCGCCAGCGCCTCATCGCCGGTGGCATGCCCTACAACAAGCAGCTTGATGCACTTGATCGCGGCGTCCACATGCTCATTGCAACGCCTGGTCGATTGATGGACCTCGCCGACCGCGGCTCTGTCGATCTCAGCAGCGTTGAGATCACCGTGCTCGATGAAGCCGACCAGATGGCCGACATGGGCTTCATGCCCATCGTTCGCGAGATCCTCGACCTCACCAAGCCGGGCAGTCAGCGACTTCTGTTCAGCGCGACTCTCGATGGTGACGTCGATGCACTGCGCAAGGCCTACATGAGCAATCCGGTGACGCACTCGCTTGCTCCTGCATCGGCATCCGTCGACACGATGGAGCACCACGTGCTGCTCGTCCACCCGATGGACAAGGAAGTCATCACTGCGCAGATCGGCTCCCGCGAGGGTCGCACGATCTTCTTCATGAAGACCCAGGCCGGCGTCGACCGCATGGCCGACTACCTGACCTCCCAAGGCGTCGCTGCAGGCGCACTGCACGGAGGCAAGACCCAGGCGGTTCGCACGCGCACCCTCGACGCATTCAAGAGCGGCATCACGCCGGCTCTTGTCGCCACTGATGTGGCTGCCCGCGGCATCCACGTCGATGGCATCTCGTTGGTTGTTCACGTGGATGCTCCACGTGACCCGAAGGACTATCTGCACCGCGCCGGTCGCACTGCGCGTGCGGGCGAGTCCGGCACTGTCGTGATCCTCGCTGCACCCAAGCAGCAGCGTGCCGTCTCAGCCCTGACCACGCGCGCCGGGGTCAACCCGACCGTCAAGCGTGTTCGCCCACTGGATGCCCACCTCGTTGAGGTCACTGGGGCCCAGGAGCCCTCGGGCGAGCCATGGTTCCCACCACGCGAGCCGGCATCACGTTCGAAGTCGGGCTCTCGCTGGGGTGCAAAGCCCGGCCGATCGGATAAGCCTCGCTATGGCGACAAGCCTCGTTACAGCGACAAGCCGCGTCAGTTCGAGGATCGTGCTCCACGGAGTCTTGAGGATCGTGCTCCGCGCACGGATCGTTACCGTGATGATCGTCCGCAGCGTTCGAGTGCGCCCCGTACCAGTGCGCCTCGCAGTTTCGATGATCGTGCGCCTCGGGCTGACCGTCGTGATGATCGTGCTCCGCGTCAGTTCGAGGATCGTGCTCCGCGTTCGAGTGCACCGCGATCGGATGCGCCGCGCAGCGAACGTCCTCATCGCGCTGACAAGCCACGCCATTCCTCACGGCCTACAGGCACCACCGGCCGCCCGCACAAGGCTGCACCGGCGAAGCGTGGAGCGGCTCCAACCGCCCAACGCAAGCGTCGCGCAACCTAGACTTCACTGGGCGGGATTCCCGCTGGCAAGCGGGAGTGGTGAATGATCAATTGGGTCGTGCCCGGGCAGGTTTCCGGTCTGGCTTTGTGGCCGTTGCTCCTGGTCCTTGCCGTGCTGGTCGTCCTCAATGTCATCAATAACCGCGTTGCCCCGCAGACCCACTACCTGCTGTGGGCTTTCGGGTTCGCCGTCGTCCTGCTTGCGATCGGCCTTCTCGACGGATGCTCGTGGACGGACATGGGCCTTGGGCGCGGATACCTGCTGCCTGGGACGATCTGGGCCGGCCTGAGCATCGGTGCCATTGCGCTGGTCTACTTCGTCGGCTCGCTCATGCGTCGTACGCGCACGGCCTTCCATGACGAGCGAATGGCCGAACTCAGCGCCCGGGGTGTCCTGTTCCAGGCCATGATCGAGGTGCCCCTTGGCACGGTGCTGCTGGAGGAGATCGCGTTCAGATCGGTGCTCTTCGCCATGCTGGCCCGTCGCTATGGGCTGGTCTGGGCGATCGTGGTCTCCTGCTTGGTCTTCGGACTCTGGCACGTCCTGCCCTCCATCGGGACCCATGAGCAGAATCCGGCACTCGGCTCCGTGGTCGGCGAGGGCAGGCGTGGCAACATCCTGGCGGTGCTCCTGAGCGTCGTGACGACAGGACTCTCGGGGATCGTGTTCGTCGGGCTGCGTCTGGTCTCCGGCAGTGTGCTGGCACCCATGGGCTTCCATTGGGCCACCAATGGGCTGGGCTATGCCTTCAGCTGGGTCCTGATACGCCTGCGCGACCGTCCGGCAACCAAATGACATCCGTGTGATTCAGGTCTAGGATGGGGCTCAGTCATTGGCAGTTGGAAGGACCCTCGTATGGACGCAGCCCGTCAGCCTTATGGTCAATTCGTGGGCACTGAGTTGTCTGATCGCGACCGCTCCATCCTGGAGTTCGAGCGCCAATGGTGGAAGTACGCCGGTGCCAAGGAGCAGGCCATCCGCGACCTGTTCGACATGAGCGCAACGCGCTACTACCAGATTCTCAATGGCCTGATCGATCAGCCGTCCGCGATGCAGCTCGACCCCATGCTCGTGAAGCGTCTGCGCCGCATGCGCTCCTCTCGCCAGAAGGCCCGTTCAGCACGCCGGCTCGGCGTGGAGCTCGAGTCTCGCTGAATCTGGTGTCCACTTTGCCCGGCCTGCAGCGACTGACCGCAGGCGCTGCTGCCGTCACGGTCGTCGCGGGTATCGCGCTCATTGCCCCCGTGACTCCTGCTCGGGCAGCGGGTTCGAGCCTTGTCGTCTGGGCCGACCAGATCCGGGCTGATGTGCTGAAGCAGGAGTTCCCGAAGGGCTTTCGCGGAACCAAGCTGAAGATCGTGGTCAAGGAGAGCCTCGCCTCGATCAAGGATGACCTCAAGACGGTCAAGGCAGCCGATGCGCCCGATGTCATTGCGGCCGAGCATGATTCGACAGGCGAGCTTGTCAACGCCAAGCTCGTCCGACGTATCTCGATGACCAAGCCGCTGGCGTCGCTCTTTCCCTCGAATGTGCTTGCCGGATTCC
>JBAYUM010000075.1:0-9050 GCA_041675125.1 Candidatus Nanopelagicales bacterium | reverse complement strand
CGCACTTGTTGCAGCGTGTGTACGCGCGAACCTTGAACTTCGGCGTCTTCTGCTGCTTTTGGATGAGTGCTTTCTTCGCCATGGCTCAGGCCTCCTTGAAGGGGAATCCGAGAAGGCGAAGCAGGGCGCGGCCTTCATCATCGGTGCTCGCTGTGGTCACGACGGTGATGTCCATGCCACGGGTGCGATCGATCTTGTCCTGGTCGATCTCGTGGAACATCGACTGCTCGCTGAGACCGAACGTGTAGTTGCCGTGACCGTCGAACTGCTTGGGCGACAGGCCGCGGAAGTCGCGGATGCGAGGAAGCGCGATCGACAGCAGCCGATCCAGGAACTCCCACATGCGATCGCCGCGCAGGGTCACGTGAACACCGATCGGCTGACCCTCACGCAGCTTGAACTGCGCGATGGACTTGCGAGCCTTGGTGGTCTGTGGCTTCTGGCCGGTGATCTCGGTGATGTCGCGGATCGCGCCTTCGATCAGCTTGGAGTCGCGAGCGGCCTCGCCGACGCCCATGTTCACCACGATCTTGGTGAGACCGGGAACCTGCATGACGTTGGCGAATTCGAACTCGCTCTTCAACGCGGGAATGATCTCCTCGCGGTACCGAGCCTTGAGGCGCGGCTGAGCGGCTGATGTTGCAGTACTCATGCTCAGATGTCCTTACCTGTGCGACGCGAGATGCGCACGCTGCGCTGTGCTTCGTAGGTCGAGCCGTCCGGACGACGCTTCTCGACGGTTTCCTTGCGGTAGCCCACGCGGGTCGGACGACCATCCTCAGGATCGACGACCATGACATTCGACGCATGGATTGGCGCCTCGACGGTGACGATGCCACCGGTCATTGCGCCGCCTGCTGCCTGGCCGACCTTGGTGTGCTTCTTGACGCGGTTGACGCCCTCGACGATCACGCGATTGGCGTCAGGCAGGACCTCGATGACCTTGCCCTTGACTCCGCGATCCTTGCCGGAGATGACCTGAACGACGTCGCCCTTGCGGACATGGAGTTGTGTCATGGCTACAGCACCTCCGGAGCCAGCGAAATGATCTTCATGTACTTCTTGTCGCGAAGCTCGCGCCCGACAGGTCCGAAGATGCGCGTGCCGCGAGGCTCACCATCGGCCTTGAGGATCACGGCAGCGTTCTCGTCAAAACGGATGTACGAGCCATCCGGACGGCGACGCTCCTTCTTGGTGCGAACGATGACAGCCTTGACGACGTCACCCTTCTTCACCGCACCACCAGGGATTGCATCCTTGACGGTAGCGACGATGACATCGCCGATGCCTGCGTAGCGGCGCCCTGAGCCTCCGAGCACACGAATGCACAAGAGCTCCTTGGCCCCCGTGTTGTCAGCGACACGTAGTCGCGACTCTTGCTGAATCACTTCATTCTCCTGATCGTCTGCCGGTTCTCTATGCCGAGCCTGGCGGAACTGACTTACTTGGCCTTTTCGAGGATTTCCACGACGCGCCAGCGCTTGGTAGCCGACAGCGGACGGGTCTCCATCAGAAGCACGCGATCGCCGACTCCGGCTGCGTTTGCCTCATCATGTGCCTTGAGCTTGCTCGTGCGACGCACGACCTTGCCGTAAAGCGGGTGCTTGAAACGATCTTCGACCGCAACCACCACTGTCTTGTCCATCTTGTCGCTGACAACCAGGCCCTCACGGGTCTTGCGGTAGCCGCGCTTGACGTCACTCACACTTGCCTCTTTCGCACTCATGCTGCGCCACCCTCGATCGGAGTGATGCCTAGTTCACGCTCGCGCAGGATCGTGTAGATCCGCGCGATGTCCTTGCGCACGGCGCGAAGTCGACCGTGGTTCTCAAGTTGTCCGGTTGCACCTTGGAAGCGCAGGTTGAAGAGCTCTTCCTTAGCCTCACGAAGCTTTGCGGTCAGCTCTGCGTCATCGAGATTACGCAACTCGCCGGCCTGGGTACCTGCTGCCATTACTGCTCACCTGCTTCATCGCGCCGAACGATTCGGCACTTCATCGGAAGCTTGTGCATGGCACGGGTGAGTGCTTCATGCGCAATCTTCGCATCTGGGTAGGAAAGTTCGAACATGACCCGGCCAGGCTTCACGTTGGCGACCCACCATTCGGGTGAACCCTTGCCGGAACCCATGCGGGTCTCGGCAGGCTTCTTGGTCAACGGGCGGTCCGGGTAGATGTTGATCCAGACCTTGCCACCACGACGAATGTGGCGGGTGATGGCGATACGAGCCGACTCGATCTGGCGGTTCGTGATGTAGCCATGCTCAAGTGCCTGGAGGCCATAGGTACCGAAGGTCACCTCGGTGCCGCCCTTGGCAACACCACGACGAGTCGGGTGATGCTGCTTGCGGTGCTTGACGCGGCGAGGAATCAACATGGGCTATGCCTCCGTTCCGGCTGGTACGGCTTCGACTGCCACCTCTGGTGCTGCAGTCTCGGTTGCCTCGACGACGGTCTCAGCAACAGCCTCATCGCGACCACGACGTGGGCGAGCGGCTGCCGGTCCACGCTGGCCAAGACGCGCAGCAGCAGCAGCTGCCTCACGCTCGGAGCGAGTTGCAAGGGCATCGCCCTTGTAGATCCAGACCTTGACGCCGATGCGCCCGAAGGTGGTGCGCGCCTCGTAGAAGCCGTAGTCGATGTCTGCGCGAAGCGTGTGCAATGGCACGCGACCCTCGCGGTAGAACTCGGTGCGTGACATCTCAGCGCCGCCAAGACGACCCGACACCTGGACACGAATGCCCTTGGCGCCGCTCTTCATGGTGCTCTGCATGCTCTTGCGCATGGCACGACGGAAGGACACGCGGCTGGACAGCTGCTCGGCAACGCCCTGCGCCACCAGCTGAGCATCGATCTCGGGGTTCTTGACCTCGAGGATGTTCAACTGCACCTGCTTGCCAGTGAGCTTCTCCAGATCGCCACGGATGCGATCTGCCTCGGCTCCACGGCGGCCGATGACGATGCCCGGACGTGCAGTGTGGATATCCACCCGAACACGATCACGGGTGCGCTCGATCTCGACCTTGGAGATGCCAGCGCGCTCCATGCCAGCTGACAGCACCTTGCGGATCTTGACATCCTCCTGGACGTAGTCGCGGTAGCGCTGCCCGGGCTTCTGCGAATCAGCAAACCAGCGAGACTTGAAGTCCGTGGTGATTCCGAGGCGGAAACCATGTGGATTTACTTTTTGACCCATGGTCTGATCACCCTTCCTTCTGGTCTGAAACAACCACGGTGATGTGGCTGCTGCGCTTGCGGATCTGGTATGCCCGACCCTGTGCGCGTGGACGAATGCGCTTCATCGTTGGACCCTCGTCCACGAATGCCGCGCTTACGACGAGCGAACGGGCGTCCATCGCATGGTTGTTCGTCGCGTTTGCAATCGCACTTGCCAGCACTTTGCCAATTGGCTCACTTGCTGCTTGTGGCGCGAATGCCAACACTGCCTGGGCGTCGCTTGCGTTCATGCCTCTGATGAGGTCAATCACGCGGCGCGCCTTCATGGGCGTGACGCGGACGTACCGCGCTTGGGCCCTGGCTTCCATCGCTATCCCCTTGCTTCGTCGTGTCGTTCGGTAGTGGTCTTTGAGCAGCGCCGCCCTTGAGCGGCGCTCGATCGGCCTGCTTAGCGCCGCTTCGCCTTGCGGTCGTCCTTGACGTGACCCTTGAAGGTACGCGTCGGTGCGAACTCGCCCAGCTTGTGTCCGACCATGTTCTCGGAGACGAACACCGGAACATGCTTGCGGCCGTCATGCACAGCGATCGTGTGCCCGAGCATTGCCGGCACGATCATTGAGCGGCGCGACCAGGTCTTGATCACGTTCTTGGAACCTGAGTCGTTCTGAGCGTCGACCTTCTTGATCAGATGGTCGTCGACGAACGGACCCTTCTTGAGGCTACGTGGCATGACTTCCCTTAGCGCTTCTTGCCGGTCTTGCGGCGACGGACGATGAACTGGTCGCTGGCCTTATTGGCCTTGCGGGTACGGCCCTCTGGCTTGCCGTTGGGGTTGACCGGGTGACGGCCACCAGAAGTCTTGCCCTCACCACCACCATGTGGGTGGTCGACAGGGTTCATGGCCACACCGCGGACGGTCGGGCGCTTGCCCTTCCAACGCATACGTCCGGCCTTGCCCCAGTTGATGTTGGACTGCTCTGCGTTGCCGACCTCACCGATGGTCGCGCGTGAGCGCAGATCGACGTTGCGGATCTCGCCGGAGGGCATGCGCAGCTGGGCGAAGGGACCGTCCTTGGCGACCAGCTGAACGCTGGTTCCTGCGGAGCGAGCGATCTTCGCACCGCCGCCGGGCTTGATCTCCACGGCGTGGATCACGGTACCAACGGGGATGTTGCGCAGCGGCAGGTTGTTTCCCGGCTTGATGTCGGCGCCTGGGCCGGTCTCAATCGGGTCACCCTGCTTCAGCTTGTTCGGAGCGAGGATGTAGCGCTTCTCACCGTCTGCGAAGTGCAGCAGTGCGATGCGAGCAGTGCGGTTCGGGTCGTATTCGATGTGCGCGACCTTGGCCGGCACGCCGTCCTTGTCTGCACGACGGAAGTCGATCAGACGGTAGGCGCGCTTGTGACCGCCACCCTGGTGCCGAGTGGTGATACGACCGCTGTTGTTGCGGCCGCCCTTCTTCGGCAGTGGGCGGACGAGCGACTTCTCAGGCTCGGACCGAGTGATCTCGACAAAGTCGGCCACGCTCGAGCCACGACGGCCCGGCGTAGTCGGCTTGTACTTGCGGATTCCCATTTCAGTTCCTCTGGTGATCGATGGCCGGTCAGGAGACCGGGCCTCCGAAGATGTCGATACGGTCGCCGTCTGCGACAGAGACGATGGCGCGCTTGGTGTCAACGCGCTTCCCGACACCTGTCTTGGTGCGAAGACGCTTGCCTTCACGGTTCATGGTGTTCACTGCCGTGACCTTGACACCGAAGACCTCTTCGACCGCGATCTTGATCTGGGTCTTATTGGCGTGCGGTGCAACGATGAACGTGTACTTGTTCTCGTCGAGCAGCGCGTAACTCTTCTCCGACACCACTGGTGAGATCAGAATGTCGCGCGGATCTGCGATTCTCATGCTTCTACCTCGCTCTCGACTGCAACAGCCTTCGCGCTCTTGCCCGATGGGTTGCCAGCGACGAACTCTTCAAATGCTGCTTCGGTGAAGAGCACGTAGTCATTGACGAGCACGTCGTAGGTGTTCAGCTGATCGACGTAGAGCACGTGCACGGTTGCGACATTGCGCAGGCTCAGCACGGCGACATCGTCGTTGCGCGCAATGGCGATCAGGCCGCGACCCTCGAGGCCGAGTGCTGCCATGGTTGCAAGCGCCTGCTTGGTCGACGGGGTCGTGCCAGTGACGATCTCCGAGACAACCTGGACGCGACCCTCGCGAGCGCGATCGGACAAGGCGCCGCGCAGGGCAGCAGCCTTCATCTTCTTGGGAGTGCGCTGCGAGTAGTCACGCGGGTGCGGCCCATGTGCCACGCCACCGCCGGCATAGTGAGGCGCACGGATCGAGCCCTGACGGGCGCGGCCGGTGCCCTTCTGCTTGTACGGCTTACGGCCACCACCACTGACCTCGCCACGACGCTTGGTGTCGTGGGTGCCCTGGCGCGCCGCGGCAAGCTGTGCCACGACGACCTGGTGGATCAATGGAACATTGACCTGCACGTCGAAGATCTCGGCGGGAAGATCGACCTTTCCGGCTGTAGCGCCGGCTGGGGTGCGAACGTCGACTGAAGTCATCGCTACGCCTCCTTCACTGCGGTACGGACGAACACCAATGCGCCCTTGGGGCCGGGAACCGCACCCTTGATGAGCAGCAGGCCGTGCTCGGCGTCGACGCCCTGAACGATGAGGTTCAGCGTGGTCTGACGATCGCCACCCATGCGTCCGGCCATCTTCATGCCCTTGAACACGCGGCCTGGCGTTGAGCAGCCGCCGATCGAGCCCGGTGAACGGTGCTTGCGCTTGACGCCGTGCGTCGCGCGCAGGCCGTGGAAGCCGTGGCGCTTCATGGCACCGGCGAAGCCCTTGCCCTTGGTCGTAGCCACGACGTCGATGCGCTGGCCGTCCTCGAAGGTGGCAGCGGTGAGCTCCTGGCCCAGCGTGTACTCCGAGGCATCGTCTGTGCGGATCTCGACGAGGTGGCGGCGAGGAGTCACGCCTGCCTTCTCGAAGTGACCCGCCGCAGGCTTGTTGACCTTGCGTGGATCGATCGCGCCGAACGCGATCTGGACGGCTGAGTAGCCATCATTCTCTGGGGTGCGCACCTGGGTCACTACACAAGGACCGGCTTGCACAACGGTGACGGGAACAACCTTGTTGTTCTCATCCCAGACCTGTGTCATGCCGAGCTTGGTGCCCAGTACACCCTTTACGTTGGTGCCCATTGTCGTCGTCGTCCCTACA
Source organism: Candidatus Nanopelagicales bacterium (assembly GCA_041675125.1). GTDB lineage: Bacteria > Actinomycetota > Actinomycetes > S36-B12 > S36-B12 > UBA11398. The sequence continues at coordinate 2,635 of JBAYUM010000075.1, read as the reverse complement.
GCTTGATCTCGATGTCGACACCAGCCGGAAGGTCGAGACGCATCAGCGAATCAACCGTCTTGGGCGTGGGGTCGAGAATGTCAATGAGGCGCTTGTGCGTGCGCATCTCGAAGTGCTCGCGGCTGTCCTTGTACTTGTGAGGCGAGCGGATAACGCAGTACACGTTCTTCTCAGTTGGCAATGGCACTGGGCCAGCTACCGATGCACCAGTGCGGATCACCGTCTCGACGATCTTGCGCGCCGATGAGTCGATGACCTCATGGTCATAGGCCTTAAGCCGGATTCGGATCTTTTGTCCCGCCATGGTGGCTGGTGTCCTTACTTCTCGTGTGCCAATGCTTCGGGTCGTACAGGTGGTGCTGATCGTGCTGAGCTGTTGTTGGGGGCGGTTGCCCGCCCCCAACAGCGGCTGCTACTTGGTGATCTTGGTGACGCGGCCTGCGCCGACGGTGCGGCCACCCTCGCGGATAGCGAAGCGAAGGCCCTCCTCCATGGCGATTGACTGGATCAGCTCAACCGACATGTCGGTGTTGTCGCCGGGCATGACCATGTCCTTGCCCTCGGGAAGGGTCACAACACCGGTCACGTCCGTGGTACGGAAGTAGAACTGCGGACGGTAGTTGTTGAAGAACGGCGTGTGGCGACCGCCTTCGTCCTTCGAGAGGATGTAGACCTGTGCGTCGAAGCCGGTGTGCGGCGTGATCGAGCCAGGCTTGCAGCAGACCTGGCCGCGCTCGACGTCCTCGCGCTTGGTTCCACGAAGGAGCAGACCGACGTTCTCGCCTGCCTGGCCCTCGTCGAGCAGCTTGCGGAACATCTCGACACCGGTGACGGTGGTCTTGACCGGGATGCCGGGGCGAATGCCGACGATCTCGATTTCCTCGTTGACCTTGACGATGCCGCGCTCGATGCGACCCGTGACGACGGTGCCACGACCGGTGATCGTGAAGACGTCCTCGACGGGCATGAGGAAGGGCTTGTCGACTTCGCGCTCCGGCGTTGGGATGTAGTTGTCGACGGCCGTCATGAGCTCCATGATCGACTCGCCCCACTTCTCATCACCCTGGAGGGCTGGGAAGGCTGCAACGCGCACAACCGGGATGTCGTCGCCTGGGAATTCGTAGGTCGAGAGAAGTTCGCGAACTTCCATCTCCACGAGCTCGAGCAGGTCCTCGTCATCGACCATGTCGCACTTGTTGAGCGCAACGACGATTGAGGGCACGCCGACCTGGCGGGCGAGGAGCACATGCTCCTTGGTCTGTGGCATCGGGCCGTCAGTTGCCGCAACCACGAGGATCGCGCCGTCCATCTGTGCAGCACCGGTGATCATGTTCTTGATGTAGTCAGCGTGACCAGGGCAGTCGACGTGTGCGTAGTGACGCGCCTCAGTCTGGTACTCGACGTGCGCGATCGAGATCGTGATGCCGCGCTGACGCTCTTCTGGCGCCTTGTCGATCATGTCGAACGGAGTGAATGGGTTCACATCCGGGTAACGATCGTGCAGCACCTTGGTAATCGCAGCAGTCAGGGTCGTCTTGCCATGGTCGATGTGACCAATGGTGCCGATGTTGACGTGCGGCTTGGTGCGCTCAAACTTGGCCTTCGCCACTTGAGTTCTCCCTTGTCGTGTAGCCGTCCGGCGGTATCGCGGATCGGATGGTTGTTTCTTTGGATATTTTTTTGGTTATTCTGATCCGCGACTATTCGCCGCGAGCCTTGGCGATGATCTCCACCTGCACATTGGATGGAACCTGTGCATAGGAGTCAAACTGCATGCTGTAACTCGCTCGTCCCTGAGTGCGGCTACGAAGATCGCCTACATAGCCGAACATCTCGGACAGCGGCACAACTGCCTTCACCACGCGAGCGCCGGAGCGCTCTTCCATGGCCTGGATCTGGCCGCGTCGTGAGTTGAGGTCACCGATGACATCACCCATGAAGTCCTCTGGGGTCGTCACTTCTACGCCCATCATCGGTTCGAGGATCACTGCGCCGGCTCGGCGGGCAGCCTCCTTGAACGCCATGGAGCCGGCGATCTTGAATGCGAGCTCTGAAGAGTCGACATCGTGGTACGAACCATCGGTAAGGGTGACCTTGACATCGACCATCGGGTAGCCGGCGAGCACGCCGTTCTCAAGTGACTCCTGGCAGCCAGCGTCGACCGAGGGGATGTACTCACGAGGAATGCGTCCGCCAGTGACCTTGTTGACGAAGGCGTAGCCGCCGCCCTCGTCGGTGTTCGGCTCGAGATCGATGATGACTCGACCGAACTGGCCCGAGCCACCCGACTGCTTCTTGTGGGTGTAGTCGACCTTCTCGACCTTCTTGGTGATGGTCTCGCGGTAGGCAACCTGTGGCTTGCCGACATTGGCCTCGACGTTGAACTCGCGCTTCATGCGGTCGACGAGCACCTCGAGGTGGAGCTCGCCCATGCCACCGATGATGGTCTGGCCGGTCTCCTCATCCGAACGGACGTGGAAGGTCGGATCCTCTTCAGCAAGGCGCTGGATGGCGACGCCGAGCTTGTCCTGGTCGCTCTTGGTCTTGGGCTCGATCGCAATGTGGATGACGGGAGCCGGGAAGGTCATGGACTCGAGCACGACCGGGTTGGCTGGATCGCAGAGCGTCTCACCGG
>JBAYUM010000074.1:0-9066 GCA_041675125.1 Candidatus Nanopelagicales bacterium | reverse complement strand
CCACTCGGCGTAGAACAGCACGATGCCAGCACCGATGCACAGGCCCTGGATGATCCAGAACCGCACCACGATCTGGATCTCAGGCCAGCCCAGCATCTCGAAATGATGGTGCAGCGGTGCCATGCGGAGCACCCGACGACCCGTCAGCTTGAAGGAACCCACCTGCGCGATCACCGAGAGCGTGGTGATGAGGAAGAGCCCGGCGAGCAATGGCAGCAGCAGCTCCGTGCGGCTCAGGATGGCCAGTCCGGCGATGCCACCGCCGAGTGCGAGTGAGCCGGTGTCGCCCATGAAGATGCGCGCCGGCGCCGTGTTCCACCACAGGAACCCGAAGCTCGCGCCCGCAAGTGCAGCCGCGACGATCGCTAGATCAAGCGGACTCACTGTCGAGTAGCACGTGGCTGCGACCGAATCGCTGAATGCGCAGTTCTGCCCGTACTGCCACACGGTGATGATCACGTAGGCCAGGAAGGTCATGATCGATGCGCCGATGGCCAAGCCGTCGAGACCGTCGGTGAGATTGACGCCATTGGTCGTGGCAGTGATCAGGAACCACACCCACAGCAGGAACAGGCCCATGGGAAGCACGATCGCGGTATCTCGCACGAATGAGATCGCCATGGAGGCAGGGGCACCACCATCATTGGTGAACTGCAATGACAGCCAGGCGAAGCACAGGGCAACGACGGCCTGGCCGATGAGCTTGGTGCGAGCACGCAGCCCGGTGCTGCGCTGCTTGAAGATCTTGAGATAGTCATCGGCGACGCCGACCAGTCCCAGGCCGACCATCAGGAAGAGCACCAGCAGTGCCGAAGGCGTCACAGGTCGCCAGGTGAGCAGATGCGTCAGGAAGTACCCACCGAGCACGCCCAGGATGATCGCCACCCCGCCCATCGAGGGGGTGCCGCGCTTGCTCTCGTGATCGGGGTAGAGCTCGCCTTCGCTGGAGACGCGAATCGCCTGCGCATATCCATGGCGGGCAAGGAGCTTGATCAGCAGTGGAGTGCCGATCAGGGTCACCACAGTCGCGATTGTCATCGAGATGACGACCAGTCTCATGCCAAGTCCCGCTCTGTGAGTACCGCAGCCACGCGATCAAGACCGACCCCGCGCGAAGCCTTGATCAGCACGATATCGCCGCTGCGCACTTCCTTTCGCAGCACGGCGATCGCGGCGTCAGGATCTTCGACAAAGATCACGTTCACAGCGTGAGACACATCACTTGCTGCAGCGTCGCCGATGGCCCGGGCGCCCTCCCCCACGCAGATCAGGCTCGTGACGCCCAGCTGCGCAACGCGTTGCCCGATCGCTGCATGCTCATCCTCGGATTCCGGTCCGAGTTCGAGCATCTGGCCCAGCACTGCCCAGGTGCGCCTGCCGCGACCCATGGTCTCCAGTGTTGCCAGGGCCGCCCGCATGGATTCGGGATTCGCGTTGTACGAGTCATTGATGATGACTGCGCCCTGGCCAGTCACCGAGATCTCCATGCGCCACCGGCTCTCGATCTGCGCCTTGCCCAGCAGGGCTGCGATTTCTGCAATGGGCAGGCCAAGCTCGGAGGCCACAGCAGCGACAGCCAGCGCATTCGAGATGAAGTGCTCGCCATGCACGAGCAGGGCGACTCGTGCCTGCTCGGCTCCGATGCTCAGGGTGAAGCGGGCCCGGGCCAATTCATCGAGCTCGATATCCGAGGCCCGCACACGCAGTGCCGGGTCCTGACCGAACAGCACGACGCGTGCATGCGTAGAGCCCTCCTGCAATCGCACGAAAGGGTCGTCACCGTTGAGGATTGCGATACCGGCGGCTGGCAACGAGGCGATGATCTCACCCTTGGCCTGCGCAACGGACTCACGCGAACCCAGCATGCCCAAGTGCGCGGAACCGATGTTCAGAAGGACGCCGATCTCGGGACTTGCGATGGCGCACAGATAGGCGATGTGACCGATGCCGCGCATCCCCATCTCGAGGATGAGGAATCTTGTCGATTCATCGGCTCGAAGGATGGTCAGGGGGACGCCGACTTCCGTGTTGAACGACCCGATCGGAGCGATCGTCGGTCCCTTGGCTGAGAGTACGGATGCCAGGAGATCCTTCGTCGACGTCTTGCCGCTCGAGCCGGTGATCGCAATGACCGTGCAGTCGACCAACTGGTGGCGCACGTGCCTGGCCAGCAGCCCAAGTGCAATGACCGTGTCCGGCACGACGATGCACGGCACCAGCAGTTGATGCTGCGCCAGAACGACAGCTGCTCCCCGCCCGATGGCCTGCTCCGCGAACTCGTGCCCATCAGCACGTTCGCCGGGAATGGCAACGAACATGCATCCCGGGCTGATCTCACGCGAATCGACAACGACACCTGTCACGGGCGCAGAGACGTCAGCATTGACCACCGTGCCGTTGACGATCTGCGCGATGTGCCCGATCGAGAGACTGATCACTGCGCGTCTCCTCCCGCAGTGCGCAATAGGAAGGCCTCGCGCAGCTCACGGCGATCATCGAAGGGCGTCAGCACGCCGTTGATCTCCTGTCCCTGCTCATGGCCCTTGCCCAGCAGGAGAACGACATCGTCAGGTGCGGCAAGGGCAACCGCCTCGACGACCGCCTCGCGTCGTCCTGCGATCTCGATCAGGGAACCGCTGTCCGCTGACAGCACGGCCTGCGCCCCTTCCATGACTGCGGCTCGAATGCGAGCAGGATCCTCAGAACGAGGATTGTCATCGGTGACGATGACGAGATCAGCTAGGCGCGCCGCCATCTGGCCCATCAGCGGGCGCTTGGTCGCATCGCGGTCACCTCCGGCACCGACCACGACGATGATGCGTCCTTTGGTGAAATCCCGAACAGCCGTGATCACGCGGGCAATGGCATCGGGCGTATGCGCATAGTCGACAAACCCGCGAATGCCCATTGGCTCCCCGCCGGGCACGTACTCCAATCGACCAGGCACCTGCACCCGCGCAAGCGCCTCGACGATCGCCTCAGGAGCAATGCCGATCTCTCGCAGCATGGCGAAGGCCACCAGCGCATTCGCGCGATTGAACTCCCCTGGCAGCAGCAGGTCCACTGCATACTGCTCATCGTTCGGGCCGACTACTGCCCAAGATCCCGAGGGTTGCCTCTTCCAGGACCAGTCAGCAGGCTCTCCGGAAGCAGAAACTGTCGTGATCGGGATTGGGGAAAGCGCAACCAGGCGCCGACCCCACTCGTCATCGACGCACACCACTCCCGCATTGGCGTGCTCAGGTGTGAAGAGTTGAGCCTTCGCATCGAAATACTCCTCCATGGTGCCGTGATAATCGAGATGGTCCTGGGACAGGTTGGTGAAACCCACGACATCGAAGGTGAAACCCGCTACCCGCGACTCCGTCATTGCGTGACTGGAGACCTCCATCACTACATCGGATGCCTGCTGCCCTTTCATGAGGGCAAACAGCGCATGCAATGTCGTTGCCTCTGGCGTCGTCCTGGACGACTCGATGGTCTGGTCGCCGATGCGTATCCCGGTGGTGCCGATGAAGCCGACCGAGTGATTCGCGGTGCGCAACCCGGCTTCGATCATCGATGCGACCGTGGTCTTGCCATTCGTGCCTGTGACGCCGAGCAGTGTCAACGACTGCGTGGGCCTGCCGTAGACGGCATCGGCGAGGGCACCCAGCCAGGGACGCGCATCGTCCAGGACCAGGACTGGAATGCCCGAGTCGAATTCGTCCATTCCCTGCCACAGCTGCCAGCCCATCCGATCAGTGATGATCGCTCCCGCCCCATTGGCCAAGGCCTCGGCCACATAGGCGACGCCGTGCAGGTGATGCCCTGTCAGCGCGGCAAAGGCGTCGCCGACATGCACCTGTCGCGAATCCAGGGCAATGCCGGACACCGGCACCGACCCATCGCCAATGACGACTCCATCAACTGGTCCGACGGCCCGCAGATCCTCCAGCGTCATCGCCGGCACCTGAGGTCGGGGTTCCTTGTCCATGCCTATCCCGCGGTCAGCAGCAGGCGCGGTGCTGTCTTCCCTGTCGGTGGGATCTGGCGAGCCTGCAGCGCATAGGTCATCACGCGCTTGAACACAGGTGCGGCGATCTGTCCGCCGAAGCGACCATTGCGCGGGTTGACCAGGCTCACCGCAACTACCAGTTGCGGATTGTCCGCCGGTGCCATGCCGATGAACGAGGCGACAACCCCGCCGTTGTAGCAACCGCACCGAGGATCCACATACTGCGCCGTGCCGGTCTTGCCACCGACGCGGTACCCGGGAATTGCAGCCTTGGGCGCAGTTCCGCCCTTGCCGACAACACTCTCCAGCATCAGCCGGATCTGCTTGGCAGTTGACGGCTTCACCACCTGCGTGATCTTCGGAGCCTTCGCAGGCGTCACCGTGCCATCCGGATTCTCGACCGCCTGCACCAGCTGCGGCTCTACACGAAGTCCGTCATTGGCAATCGTGGCGAACACGCTTGCGGCCTGCACGGAGTTGACGCTCAAGCCCTGTCCGAAGGCAACGGTCGGGAAGGTGGTGGGCGACCAATCGCGGTAGTCGGGAATCCTGCCCGAGCTCTCGCCGGGGAATTTGATCCCAGTCGGCTCACCGATACCGAAGGCCTTCAGGTACGAGAACAGCTTGCGTCCACCAATGCGTTCTGATGCCAGAATCGTTCCGATGTTGCTTGACTTGGCGAGGATGCCTGCCAGTGTCAGGTGCCAGGTTCCGTGTGCAACGTCATCGTGGAAGACCTTGCCGCCCCTCTTGAGCACCCCGGGAATGGTGAAAGCCGAGCCGGCATTCGCAGCACCCTGATCGACAATGGCCGACATCGTCATGACCTTGCTGGTTGAGCCAGGCTCATAGACATCCGAGAGCGCGCGGTTGCCGCGCACTGCATCAGGTGCCGATGCTGCTGTGTTCGAATCGAAGGTCGGCGCAGTCGCCATGGCAAGTATGTGACCACTGCGCGGATCCATGACGATCACGGTGCCGCTGTCTGCGCGGGCAGACTGCACCTGCCGGGAGATCTGCCGCTGGGCGATCAATTGGATATCGCGATCAATCGTGAGCTGCACATCCGAGCCATGCACCGCACTGTTGCTTGACACGTCACTGGTGGTGATGACCCGTCCACCGGGGCCGCGCTCGAAGGTGGTGGAACCAGCCTTGCCCGCCAGCAGGTCCTGCATGCCGTACTCAATGCCACCGAGGCCCTTGCCGTCGGCTCCGACGAAGCCGACGACATTGGCCGCCAGCGAGCCTCCGGGGTAGATGCGCCGCGAGGTCTGCTCGCTGAAGATCCCCGGCAGTCGAAGGGCCTCGATCGTGTTCCAGGTCTCTGGTGACAGGTCCTTGGCCACGTACATATAGCGACGGGTTCCGGTGAGGCGGTTGGCGAGCACACTGGCATCGACACCGAGGATAGGAGCAAGTGCCGTGCCGACGGCGACGGGATCAGTGACCAGGGTCTGGTCGGCCGTGACATTGCGCGCCTCGACCGTGGTGGCCAGCGGAGCGCCCTTGGTGTCAAGGATGCTGCCGCGCATGGCTGGAATCGTCGTCGTGCGGATGCGCTGGCTCAATGCCTCAGATGCAAGGGCTGAACCCTTCACCACCTGGAGGTCGATCAGGCGAACGGCAAAGATCGAGAAGGCCATCGTGGTGATGATCAGCAGGACCATGCCGCGCTTGCCCGGATGCCCGTTGCCCACACGTCGACGGTAGTCGCTGGGTGGTCTGGTGCCACGCCCCTGACGCGGTGGCGCAGCCATCTGCTTCATGTGATCTACCGAACCGGAACTGCTACGAGACCTGCGTCACTTGATCCGACATTGCCCACTTGGACAGGCACCTCCTGCCACAGCGAGTCCTCGCCGCCCTTGGCTGCCTTGGCCTTGGCCGCCGCATCTGCCGCTGCCGGGTCGTAATTCGGACCGGGAACTGCCCGCTCGCCAAGTGCACCATTGTCGACTGCCTCTGCCGATGTCGCATCCGCCGGCGTGCTCACCACGACGCCATCGCCCTTGGCTGCCTGAGGCTTTCCGAGCACCTTGCCGTCGGGAACGCTCAAGAAGACCGGCGTGCGACTTGGCACCATGCCCAGATCATGCGCCTTGTTCGCAAGCGACTCGGGCGCACCCGCGGCGGCGACCTGCTCGCTGAGGACGGCCTCCTTCTCCTGCAGGGAGCCAAGCTGCTGGTTGAGGGCACTCACCGCGAATGAGCCCTGGGCCAGCTGGGTGTTGATCAGCAGCATGAGGCCCAGTCCGCCGATCAGCAGTGCGCCGACGACCAGGGCGAAGGTTCCTCGGCTGGCCTTGACCGGGCGAAGCGGCGAGACGAGCTTGAGATTGGGGCGATCCTCGTGGCGCACCTGGGCACCGCGAGTCGCGTACTCGGTCACTTCCGCCGCGAGCGCGGTCGCACCTGCCACTGCACCGTGAATCGCGCGGCCGGCAACCTCTCGCGGAGTATGGCGGCTCATGCTGCGACCCGCTCTGCTGCACGCACGCGGACCGAAGCCGAACGCGGATTCTCGATCAGCTCCTGCTCACTTGGCGTCTCCGCGCCACGCGTGAGCAGACGAAGCTTGGGCTGGTGCGCTGCTGGGATCACGGGAAGGCCGTGGGGCACCTTGGCCTGGGTCTGATCAGCGAGAAGCTGCTTGACGAAGCGATCCTCGAGCGATTGGTACGACATGACCACAATGCGCCCACCGACAGCAAGGGCCTCGATCGCTGCGGGAATGGCCGAGCGCAGGGCTTCGAGCTCGCCATTGACCTCGATGCGAAGTGCCTGGAAGGTTCGCTTGGCTGGATTGCCGCCAGTGCGACGGGTGGCTGCCGGGATGGCCTCGCGCACCAGATCCACCAGGCGGGTGGAGTTCGTGAAGGGCTGCTCATCGCGAGCGGTGACAATGCGACGAGCAATCCGCATGGCGAACTTCTCATCACCGTACTCGCGCAGGATGTCGGCCAGCTCGGGTGCGGAATAGGTGTTGACGATGTCTGCTGCGGTCTTGCCCTGCGACTGATCCATGCGCATGTCCAGCGGCGCGTCCTGCGAGTAGGAGAAGCCGCGCTCGCGCTCATCGAGCTGCAAAGAGGAGACCCCGAGGTCGAAGAGCACGCCCTGTACTGACGAGAACCCAAGCCCGGCAAGGACTTCTGGCAGTTCGTCGTAGACGGCATGAACAAGATGCACGCGATCGCCGAATGGGGCAAGCCGATTGCGTGAGAGCTCCAGGGCCTCAGTGTCGCGGTCGAGCCCGACCAGTCGCAGGTGCGGAAACTCAGTCAGCGCGAACTCCGCGTGGCCGCCCAGGCCAAGGGTCGCATCGACCAGAATCGCATCAGGCGTATTGATCGCAGGCGCAAGCAGCGCAAGCACGCGCTCGCGCATGACAGGAATATGCACGGTCACGAACTGAACCCATCGACGAGTGCTGAGATGGCAGTCAGGGTGATGGCCGTGAGGCTGCCTGCGACGATCAGGAGTCCGACTGCACGAGCACCGTGACGAACGGCATGGTCGGCTGCCACTTCGTTCATGATGTTCGTCGGCGTGGCCATGACTTCCTTTCGTGTAGTGCACGTTCGCGGTCAAAGGTGGTGCAGGCATTCGCGGGATCAGGTCCCCGCCCGCTTCGGTTTCGGTGCCTGGCACCGGGGAAGTGCGCCAGGTTGCGAGCCGGTCGACGGGAGGAGGCCTCATCGCGCGATTACAGAATTCCGGGCACGACCTCCTGACTGATGTCCGAGTAGGCGTCTTCCTGTCCGGCCAGGTAGGTCTCCCAAGCGGACCTGTCCCAGATCTCGACCGTGGTGCCGTTGCCGACAACGACAACGTCACGGTCAAGGCCGGCATATTCACGAAGGATCAATGGCAGGGTCACGCGGCCCTGCTTGTCAGGGACCTCGTCCGAGGCACTGGAGAACAGCACTCGCAGATAGGCACGCACCTGAGCGTCCGAGCGCGAGGCCTCATTGAGTCGATCCGCATGGGCCTGGAACTCGCCGATCGGCCACACCACGATGCAGCGGTCCTGGCCCTTGGCCATCACCAGGCCACCGGCGAGTCCTTCACGGAACTTGGCCGGCAGGACCAGTCGGCTCTTCTCGTCCAGGCGAGGTGCATGGGTGCCGAGAAACATTGCCCCACCTCCCCACTGCCGAATGAGCCACGTGTGACCCATGAGCCCCATAGGGCTCCCTAGTACCTCCAGGTGGCGCCACTGTACTCCACTTTCCTCCACCGTCAACCATCTGCCCCGGGCATTTTGGGTTCGCTCCCCACCGCCTTCCCCGTGCTCCCAGGCCGGCCGATGACTGTCAGGGCCGACGTCTGGCTTCATCGGGTGCGGTGGGCGACGTTGTGAGCCGGGAGCGCACACGTCAGCAGCATCAGGCGCTGCGCAACAGGGGATGGCGAAGGCGAACGTGCCGCCCAATGCGTCGGAGCGAAAGCGGCTAGGTGACCGGGTTGCGGCTGCTCGGCGCTTCCGGATTGTCGAGCCCCACCGTCACGGCAGCACGGGTCACCAGGCGAAGTTCGTGCCCGACATCGGCACGCGCGAAGTCGACGGTGGACGATTCCGGCTGCCATCCGTCAGCGGACACCAGGGTGCGATAGGGCTGGGCCTTGGGCACCGCGATGGCGAAATCACCCGCGCCATCCGTGTGCGACCAGTCGATCAGCCCACCGTCCTCGCTGAGCACGGTGACGAGGGCCGCTGCAATCGGGTGCCCGGTGCCGTCGAGCACTCGGCCATGCCGCACGACATCGTGCCGACGGCCATGACCCTTGGCACTGGTGTCCTCGACAAGGACCACCGGCAGATGCGCCTCGCGCTCGGCTGCGACTTCCTGCGCATCGAAGAGCGGGTGGTGCACCGGGATCGTCAGGGCCAGGCCTGCGCCCACGAGTGCCAAGAGTCCGCCGAGCACGAAGATCCCGGTGAAGGCTGCGCCAGACGGATAGATCGAGTCGCCGATCGTTATGGTGAAACCGGCCAGGAGTGCGGCGACCGCCGCGCTGGCCAGCGCGGCACCGGATGCACGCGCCAGCGTGTTCAGTCCGTT
>JBAYUM010000073.1:0-9143 GCA_041675125.1 Candidatus Nanopelagicales bacterium | reverse complement strand
CCGACCAGTGGCTCGATCCAGCAGGCCGATGTCAGCAGCGCCAATCGCGAGGACCAGTTCATCCGCGTGATTCCGCAGGGTCCGCGACCCGATATGAGCCAGGTCCAGGTCGTGCAGGGCTTCCTGGATGCCTCTGCGGCATCCGATGCCGATTATGCGGTTGCGCGGCAGTTCCTGACAGGTGAGGCAGCTGCGCGGTGGGATGCCGGCAGTGGCGTGCGGGTCTACAAGGGTGCGACCGACCTGTCGGTCCAGGACAGCACCGTGCAGTTCACTGCTCCGCTTGCAGGTGAGATCACCAGTGACGGCACGTATGAGATCAACCAGACGGGCAGGGGCCTGCGCGCCACGTTCTCGTTGGTGCGCGAGAACTCGCAGTGGCGCATCGCCGACCTCCCGCAAGGCCTCGAACTGTCCAGCTTCGACGTGCAGAGGGCCTTCCGGCCGCTGTCGGTGTACTACTTCAATCCGCAGTACTCCACGCTGGTTCCCGACTCGCGGATGATCCCGGTACCGGGGTCGGGACTTGCCACAGGTCTGATGCTGGCGCTGTTGTCAGGACCAAGCAGCTGGCTGGGGCCAGCCGTTGTTGATTCATTCCCACTGGGAGTGGGGCTGAACTTCGACTCGGTTCCTGTTGAGAATGGTGTTGCCAAGGTCGACCTGACAGCGGATGCGATCTTCGCAAGTGACGTCGTGCGACGTCAGATGGCACAGCAGATCGTCTGGACCCTGCGCCAGGTTCCCGAGGTGCGCAGTGTGGGCATCACCGCGGGTGGGCAGATCCTCTCGATTCCCGGGGTTCCGTACCCGACCCCACGCGATCAATGGCCCGAGATCGACCCGTCGGGCCTGTCGCCGGGCACCAATGCCATCGTCGTGAATGGGTCTGGAGTGCTGCAGCTCAGCCGCACGGGATCCGAGCAGGTCGCAGGCAGCCCCAAGCAGCTCAATGCCACGCTGACCCAGGTCGTGGCCAACCGATCCCTGGGACTGCTGGCAGGCATCGACGCCTTGGGTCGGGTCTGGACGACGCCGAGGGAGAACAATGCCGAGTGGGTCAGGCTCCCGATCACGCGAGTGGTGCAGTGGATCGAGTGCGACCCGTCGGGCGGCCTGTGGATCTGGGACCAGGTCGACGGCCTTGCCGTATGGGATGCGCCTGGTCCGCTGAAGACCATTCGCGTGCAGGGCCTGCCGCCGGGCGGGCGATTGCTGCGAGCCGTGCCCTCGCGAGACGGAACACGCGCGGCGCTCGTGGTGCGGACGGGATCAGTGTCGTCGCTGTACCTGGCCCGGATCGAGCAGGATGCGACCACCCGCGATCGCGTGATCACCGGTCTGCGTGCACAGGCACCGACGGTGTCCGGCGTCCTGGACGTCGACTGGGCCAGTGCGAACTCCCTGGCCTTCATCGGCCGTTTCGAGGGGGGCGGACTGCAGTCCTTCGATCTCAACCTGGCTCAGGGCAATCTGTCGGCGCAAGGGGGACCGGACAATCCTGAGTCGATTGCCTCGGCGCCAGGGCTTCCGGTGCTGATCGGCGCGAGGGCCGGGGTGGTGTACCAGCTCGACGCCGGTACTTGGTCCGCCCGGATCAATGCCTGGTCGCCTGCCTACCCAAGCTAGTTCCTGTCGTCTTCCACAGTGCCGATCGGGTGCAGCTGTGCACCGGATTGCGCGCGTGGTTGTGTGCCGCTGATGCGCAGCCCACGCTCATGAGATGGATATTCAACGACTCGTCTCGCACATGCGCTCGCTGGTGGCCGATCTTGCCGATGTCACACTGAGTCGAGACTGCGTTTCCTGCGGCCGTCCGGGCCAGGTGCTGTGTGCTGCCTGCCAGCAGGGCATTGCGCGCGAGCCCGCACAGCGCAGGTTCGCGCAGGCCCTGTGGTTCGGTGCGCCGTATGAGTCGACGGTCCGCGATCTGGTGATCGCGCACAAGGACCACGGAGTGCGTGCGCTCTCCCCACACTTGGGACTGCTCCTTGCCCGATCAGTGTGGGCCGCCGCAGTGACCTGCAGCAATGAGCGACCCGTGGTGCTGGTGAGCATCCCGCCGCACGGGTCCTCCTTGGGCCGGCGTGGTCGTGACACGGTCGCTGAACTCGCATCGATCGCTGCAGCCACGCTTGGTGAACGGGGGATCCGCTGCGCTGTCGTGCCGATGCTCACGCGCACGCGTGAGACCGCGCGCAATGCCGGCCGGAGCGCGGTAGAACGGCAGGACATGGTGGGTGCCTTCGCCGTGCGCAACGGGCTGCATGCGGGCAGGAGAGTCATCCTCGTCGACGATGTGGTGACGACCGGAGCGACGGTGAGCGAGGGGGTGCGGGCCCTGCAGTTCGCGGGCGTGCACGTCGATGCGATTGCCTGCGTTGCCAGCACTGCGTTGAAGCCGTAGCGGTGCCGACTAGGTCAACCGAGTCAGGCCTTCCTGGGTGCCCTTGACCACGGCCTCCATGCGCGACTTGGCAGGCAGCTTCTCCAGGATGCTGCGCACATGGTTCTTCACCGTGTTCTCGCTGATGCCCAAGGTGCCGGCGATGTCGCGATTGGACTGTCCAGCAGCCATGGCATGCAGCACCTCGCGTTCGCGCCGGGTCAGTTGGGGGCCACTCCACACCCGGGTGCCGGCTCCCTCGAGCAGGTCCTCGGCGAGCAGATCGGCGTACCAGCAGTCCAACAGGTGTCCGCGATGGGCAAAGCCCCTGCGCATCGGCTGGGTGTGCACCGTGAAGCCCGCCTGCTGCGCGACGGCGCGTGCGGCCTCATTGCCGATCAGCGCACGCCAGGTGACCACGTTGAGCCCGAGGCTGCTGAACCCCCATCGACAGGCAAGTCGCACGGCTCGGGTCGCGATGCCGCGTCCACGCAGCCAGGGCGCGACCAGGAAGCGGACGGTGGCGGCATTCTGGGCGTCCGGCTGCAGGTGCACCGATCCGCACCAGCGATTGTCGGTGTCGGCGATGACCCAGGTGGGCTGGTCCCACCAGTGGACGGGATTGGTCACCTTGTCGACCCAGGATCGGGCATCGGTCTCGGTGTAGGGGGTCGGCAGGTTGGTCCATCGGGCCACTTCGGGGTCCTGGCAGCCGGTGGCCATGCTGGGGATGTCGCTCGTCTCCGGCAGGCGCAACAGGACCACGCCGTCGGTCAGGGTCGGCGGGATACGCGGTCCTTGAGGCCGTGAGGCAGGTGGCACAGTCAGGAGTCTTGCAGGCATCAGGGGTGTTGCTGGCAGGTCCCCTACGATAGAGGGCCCGGCCGGGAATTCCTGGCGGTGCTCCATGACGGAAAGGTCCCATCACAGTGCGAGTGCTCGACAAGATTCTGCGCGCCGGTGAAGGCAAGATCATCCGTCGGCTGCATGCCATTGCTGATGCGGTCAACGCCATCGAGGAGAACTACGTCGCCCTGAGCGATGCTGAGCTGCGCGCTCTCACCGATGAGTACAAGGAGCGGCACGCAGCGGGGGAGAGCCTCGACGACCTGCTGCCCGAGGCCTTCGCGACCGTGCGAGAGGCTGCCAAGCGCACCATCGGCCAGCGCCACTTCGATGTGCAGATCATGGGCGGTGCAGCCCTGCACATGGGCAACATCGCCGAGATGAAGACCGGTGAGGGCAAGACCCTGGTCGCAACCCTGCCGTCGTACCTCAATGCCCTTGCAGGCAACGGCGTGCATGTCGTGACGGTCAACGACTACCTCGCCGAGCGCGACTCCGAGCGCATGGGGCGCATCCACAAGTTCCTGGGCCTTGAAGTCGGCGTGATCCTGTCGGACATGACGCCTGCACAGCGTCGGGTGCAGTACGCATGCGACATCACCTACGGCACCAACAATGAATTCGGCTTCGACTACCTGCGTGACAACATGGCCTGGAGCCGTGAGGAGCTCGTGCAACGAGGACATCACTTCGCGGTCGTCGACGAGGTCGACTCGATCCTCATCGACGAGGCGCGCACGCCGCTGATCATCAGTGGTCCAGCCGATCAGGCGACCACCTGGTACGCCGAATTCGCGCGCATCGCCAACATCCTCAAGCTCGACCAGGACTACGAGGTCGACGAGAAGAAGCGCACCGTGGGCGTGCTGGAGTCGGCGATCGACAAGGTCGAGGACCAGATCGGCATCGACAACCTCTATGACACGGTCAACACCCCGCTGGTCGGCTTCCTGAACAACGCCATCCGCGCCAAGGAGCTCTTCAAGAAGGATCGCGACTATGTGCTGATGGACGGCGAGGTGCTCATCGTCGACGAGCACACCGGCCGCATCCTGAGCGGGCGTCGTTACAACGAGGGCCTGCACCAGGCGATCGAGGCCAAGGAGGGCGTCGAGATCAAGGCTGAGAACCAGACCCTGGCCACCGTCACCCTGCAGAACTTCTTCCGACTGTACGAACGACTCTCGGGCATGACCGGCACGGCGATGACCGAGGCCAATGAGTTCTCCCAGATCTACAACCTCGGCGTCGTGCCCATCCCGACCAACCGAGACATGATCCGCCTCGATCATGCCGATGTCATCTACCGCACCGAGGAGGCCAAGCTCCAGGCCGTCGTGCATGACATCGTCGAGCGCCACGCAGTCGGCCAGCCGGTGCTGGTCGGAACGACCTCGGTCGAGAAGTCCGAGCATCTGAGCAAGCTGCTCAAGCAGAACGGCGTGCCGCATGAGGTGCTCAATGCGAAGTACCACGATCGCGAGGCGCAGATCATTGCCCAGGCCGGACGCAAGGGTGCGGTGACAGTCTCGACCAACATGGCCGGTCGCGGCACCGACATCATGCTCGGCGGCAATCCCGAGACCATGGCTGCTGCTGCGCTGGCCCAGCGTGGGCTCTCATTGACCGAGGATTCCGATGCCTACAACGCGGCCTGGGGCGGCGCGCTCGAGCAGGCCACGGCTGCCGTGGCCAGCGAGCATGCCGAGGTCATCGGCGTCGGTGGCCTCTATGTGCTGGGTACCGAGCGGCATGAGTCCCGTCGCATCGACAACCAGCTGCGAGGTCGCTCGGGACGCCAGGGCGATCCGGGTGCCTCCCAGTTCTACCTGTCCCTCGAGGACGATCTGATGCGCCTGTTCAAGGCCGACATGGTCGACTCGTTCCTGCGCAGGTTCAATGTGCCCGACGACGTGCCGATCGAGGCGAAGATGGTCTCGAATGCGATCAGGTCGGCACAGTCGCAGGTCGAGGCGCGCAACTTCGAGATCCGCAAGGACGTGCTGAAGTACGACGATGTCCTCAATCGTCAGCGGCTGGTGGTCTATGCAGAGCGTCGTCGGGTGCTCGAGGGCGAGGACATCGAGGCGCAGGTGCGGTCATTCATCAACGACACCGTCGAGGGCTATGTGCGCGGTGCGACGGCCACGGGCTACCCGGAGGACTGGGATCTCGATCAGCTGTGGACGGCCCTGAAGACGCTCTATCCGATCAAGGTCACCGGTGACGATCTCATCGAGGCCAGTGGCGGGGATCGCGCCGGCCTGACGAGCGACTTCCTCTCACTTGAACTGCTTGATGATGCCCAGGCGGCCTACGACGAGCGTGAAGAGGTGCTTGGGGATGAAGTGACGCGTGAGCTCGAGCGACGGGTCATCCTCTCGGTGCTTGACCGCAAGTGGCGCGAGCACCTGTATGAGATGGACTACCTCCGGGATGGAATCGGCCTGCGTGCCATGGCCCAGCGTGATCCGCTCATCGAGTACCAGCGCGAGGGCTTCGACCTCTTCAACGCCATGATGGACGGCATCAAAGAGGAGACCGTGGGCTACCTGTTCAATGTCGAGGTCGAGATCCAGCAAGCAGGCGAGACCCTGGTCGAGGTCACGCCCGACGGCACGGAGATCGTCTCGGCTGAGGCTCAATCCTCGGTGATCGCCCCGGGACTCACGCCCTCGCGTCCTGCGCATCTGGAGTACAGCGCACCTGACGAGTCCGGCGGCGTGATGCATGAGTCAGTCGACGTCGAGGTTGCCGTTGACCCCAATGCGAGCCGGGCCGAGCGTCGCCGGGCCGAGCGCCAGAACCGCAAGCGTCGCTAGTCGCACCTGCACTAGCCCAAGGCGATGGCGGTGACCTGCCAGGCGTCGTTCACTGCTTCGAAGCGCATGGCCACCGCCCGGCCGCGGCCTTCGCCGACGAGCACTGCTGAGGTCTCTGCGACCCCTGGAGCAACAGGGCACACTCGAATCGCTCGCACCTGCTGAAGTGAGCGCATCGCTGCGCGTGCATTGCGCCCATGGATCGCGCTGGGATGGCGTTGCGCCGCCTTTCCTCGGGCGGCGAGCATGGCCAATTGCCGTTTCTCGACCCACCTGGTCAACTGCTGGGGCGGCCGATCGCCGGAGGCCACTTCGGCAATGGCCCTGGCCATGCGGGCGACCCACATGGGCGGTGGGACCGAAGGTCCAGCGGCAGTCATGGCCGGTCCGGTCGGGATCCTTGAAGGCGGTTGATCGGATCCGACGAGCCGCAGGTGGCTGGGCAACGGGGGGACTGCGGGCACGCCCGGGGCGATCTCCCAGACCAGCGGAAGTGCGAGCTGCTCGCTGTCATCGGCTGCCGAAGTCAGCAGCGGTGCGGGCAGGCGATCCAAAAGCGTGGACACGGCGGGCTCCTTGCCGCTCGGCCGCGTTCGGGGGGTCGCGGGTTGCTGATCATTGCGTTTGCTTGTGCTTGGCGCTGTTTGCATTTGTATGCCGCGGGATTGATCGGTGTCAATGGCCTGTGGAGGAATCACAGGGCCTGTGGATAGTTCATTTGCCAGATGTCCGGGTTGCTGATGAATGCTCATGACTGTGGTGTTCCCCTGGCAGCAAGCCGCCAAACCGATGACCGAGCTTCCTTGCACAACCCGAACATTTCCGGGCGATGTCTGGCAGGAGGCTCAGTCGGCGGTGCATGCCGAACTCAGTGCCGAGGTCATGGCCGATGCTCGTGCGATTGCAGATGCGGAGCGAGTCCGCACTCGATTGCACGATGCACTTCGTGCAGCAGTCGATCCCATCCGCATTGTCTGCCTGGGCGGTATTGCAGTGCACGGCCGAGTGCGCGAGGTCGGAGTCGACTTCGTGGTGATCGGGCTGGCAGAGCAACGGTTGGCTGCCGTGCGGCTACCCGCGATCGCCCGTGTGCGTGGGCTTGGTCAGGCCTTGCGTGCCGAACCTGGAATCGATGCCCCAGATGATCAGGGACCCTCCCTGATGCACTGGTTGCGCATTCAGGGGGTCGATGCCGGATCGCGACTTGAGATCGTGGCAGCAGACGGATGGTGCTGCAATGCCGAAATGAGCGGTGCCGGTGCTGACTTCATTCGCTTCGTCGAACAGGATGAGACGACGACCACGATGCCCCTTGAGGCCATCGCAGTGATCACCTTGCCCGAGATCCCTCCCGCTGGTCACCGGTGAATGGATGCTCATCGACGAAGGCGCGCGTCTGCTCGTACAAGCGCGCGATGTAGAGCTCGAGGGTGGCCCGCTCGACGCGCCATTGGCCGCGGCCGCCGATCTTGATTGCCGGCAGTTCACCATTACGCACGAGGGCATAGGCCTGTGCCGCAGAGATGTTCAGCAGCTCTGCTATATCGGCAAGGGTGAGGAACCGTCTGCTGTCCTGAAGCACGCATGCATTGTGACAAGAATCCCGCGCCGCGCATCTCGCTGTCCACAGTCTTGCTACCGCATTCGTGACTGTGGACAAGCATTCGCCTGTCCGATCAGCGTGAGTGATCGTTGCTCCTTTCGAGCGAGAGGACAGGTGATGACGTGACGATCCCGACCGCGCAACGATCGGTGGCAACGCGAGAGGTGCCTTCAATGCTGCCTGCCAGGCGAGCCCGCTGGCGCGACTTGCGGCTGTGGCTTGGCCTGATGCTCATCGTGGCCTCGATGTTCGCCGGGGCGAAGGTGATCTCGTCAGGCACCTCGACCGTGACGCTCTGGCGGGCAGCGAAGGACTTGGCCATCGGAACGGTCCCGGAGGTGGAGCCGGTTGCCGTGTCCCTTGGGGGTGCAGCAACCGCCTATCTGGCTGCAACGAGCATTCCTGAGGGACGCATGCGCTACCCGATAGCCGCGGGCGCCCTGATTCCTGTCAATGCCGTCGGCGCTGCGATCCCTGTGTCCACCCGACTCGTGACGATCCCAGTCGAGCCGATGCGCATGCCGGTCGGTCTGGCGGCCGGTGATGTCGTCGACGTGTGGGCTGCCCCTGCCAATCCGAATGAGTCAAGCCCGCTTGCTCCAAGTCCGGTGCTGCGCAATATTCGCATTGCCACTGTCGACTACGAAGGCGATGGACTGCGAGGTGAGCTGCCTGTGGTGCTCGATGTCACTGATGCGCAGGTGCCGCAGCTCATTGCCGCTGCGCGTGGTGCGATCTCACTGGTGCTCGTTCCCCTTGAAGCGCAGCCCGTTGCGGCTGGGACTGCGCCGTGAACCAGGTGTCCTGCATCCTGGCGGCTCCCGATCTGCTCTGCGAGCCCGCGTTAGTGCAGGCAGCACCAGCATCCGGCATTCGGGTGCTGCGCAGGTCATTGGATGCTGCAGACCTGCTGGCTGCGGCAGCCGTCGATACCAGTGTGCCGGTCGTGCTCAGTGCTGGACTTCCGCGATTGACCCCTGACTGCATCGCACGACTGCAATTGCAGGGCAGACGAGTGATCGGCATTGCTGCGGAGTCGACTGACACTGATCGCATCAGGCAATGGGGCATCACCAGTGTCATCGAGATCTCGGGCGTCCAGGCGACGGTATCGGCCCTGGCCCTGGCACTTTCCGCTTCGGTCCAGGAACCACGGGCCGCCACCCAGCCCGGCGTGTGGGCGACCCGGGAGCCAGTGACCCCGGCTCCCATGGTGCCTGTGCCACTTCGTGTCACAGGCACTCCACCAGGCGAGATGCAGCAGAAGCGTGGCCAGGTGATCGCAGTATGGGGACCTTCGGGTTCACCTGGTCGCACCACGACGGCCTTGGTCATGGCAGGGGCATTGGCGGCCTGCGGGCAGCGGGTGCTCGTCGTTGACGGCGACACCACGGCTCCGTCCGTGACGTTCCTGATGGGCATCGTCGAGGATGCCAGTGGTCTGGTGGTCGCTACGCGCTATGCATCCCAAGGAAGGCTGACGTCT
>JBAYUM010000072.1:0-9146 GCA_041675125.1 Candidatus Nanopelagicales bacterium | reverse complement strand
GCTGGTCAGTGAAGGTGCGGACAGTGCGGCGGTGAGCCGCCGCCGACTTGCGCCCTTGCGCCAATGCCTCGGCAGTGCCGAGGGTGAACAGGTCCTCATCGAGCGGACGAACCAGGTCGGCAGCGCTCGACTCATCGCCCAGGTGCGAGGCCATGCCTCTGACGACGGCAACGGGGCAGTCGCGCAGCTTGCCCTTGACCAGGTCTGCTGCCGCAGCGATCTCATCGGCGATGGCAACCACGGTCATCTCGAGGGTGTTGCCGAACCTGTCCTGCTGGCCGGTGTGATCATCGAGCACCTTGAGGCGCGCAGAGCCGATGGCCACGTCGGTCACGCCCATCCGCCACGGACGGCCCATGGTGTCGGTGATGATCACCGCGACCTCGACGCCGAGATGCGATGCGAGCTCGCGGGCAATG
Organism: Candidatus Nanopelagicales bacterium; assembly: GCA_041675125.1. Taxonomy (GTDB): domain Bacteria; phylum Actinomycetota; class Actinomycetes; order S36-B12; family S36-B12; genus UBA11398. The sequence continues at coordinate 8,727 of JBAYUM010000072.1, read as the reverse complement.
CGCAGGGCAGACCCGTCGGGATCCTTGGGAAGCAGCACCACATGCTCGGCATCGACATTGCTGGCGTCCACTCCAGCAGCAGCCAGCACGAGGCCATGCCTGGTCTGCACGATGCGCGTGAGTCCCTTGGGTGTCTGCTTGGTTGCGACGACGCGCACCGCCTCCTGCGTGATGGCGTCCTCCCGTGAGGTCGCTGTCATGATGCGGCCCTCGGCCTTGCTGATCACCTTGCTGGTGATCACGATGACATCGCCATCGCGGATGCCGACACTGGTGTCGGGCCAGGAAAGGGCGGACGTGTGATCGGCGATCAGGGCGGCAAGGTCATCGCCGGCCTGAATCTCGGGAAGGCCGAGCACCGGAACGATCTGCAGCCGGTTCACGACTGCTTGGGCTGCGCCAGGGCCAGGGTCGCTGCGGCGAGCTCTGCTGTTGCCTGCGGATCCGACATGAGCAGTGGTGCGATCTCAGTGCGGATGCCGGCACTGCGCAGCGCATCGAGCTCGCTTGCATCGCTGTCGGCGATGAGCCAGGCATCGAGATATCCGCCGGAGCTCCGGGCGCCGTAGTGCAGTCCGACGCCGGCGGCTGAGGTGTCGACACCGATGGTGGCAAGGCAGGCATCGGCCATGCCCCGCACCGGGGCGCCACCGATGATGGGGGAGACCCCGATGACGGGAGCAGGAGTGCTGCGCAGCGCATCGGCAATCCCGGCGATCTGCAGGATCGCGCCGACGGAGACCACCGGATTGCTGGGCGGCAGGATCACCAGATCGGCCCCGAGGATGGCCTCGATCACGCCCGGTGCCGGCTTGGCCTCGTCGATCCCGACCATGACGAAGGCATGGGCGCTCAGGGCGGCCCGGTGCCGGATCCACCACTCCTGGAAGTGAATGGCCACTCGCCCCTGATCAGGGTCATCGACCACCACATGGGTCTCGGCACGCTCATTGCTCATCGGCAGCAGGGTCACGCCCGGCTTCCAGTGATCGCAGAGAGCCTGGGTCACCTCGGTGAGGGTGTAGCCGGACTGAAGGGACTGGGTGCGGATGAGGTGCGTGGCCAGGTCCTTGTCGCCCAGTCCGAACCAGGTGGGCTCGACCCCATAGGCGGCGAGCTCCTCCTTGACCGTGAAGGTCTCGCCCTCGCGGCCCCAGCCTCGCTCGGCACTGATGCCATTGCCCAGGGTGTACATGACGGTGTCCAGGTCGGGGCACACCCGTACCCCATGGACCCAGATGTCGTCCCCCGTGTTGCCGATGACCGTAACCTCGGTGGCTGTTCCACCCTTGCCGTCCGGATTGACCTGGCGCAGATGGGTCAGCAGCCCGACCAGGAACCGGGCCCCTCCGATGCCGCCGGAGAGAACCGTGATGCGTGCAGGGGGCGGTTGCATAGGCGCATCCTGCCAAGTCATGGGATCTCGCGCTCAGACACCTCGAAGGTGGAGCTTCTTCACTCCTCGTTTCGGCGTGTCGTGTTAATTCTGAGAAAACATTGTCCGATATGCCGGACTTGAGGTTGACGGATGTAAATCACACCGATGTAATACGGCGTCTAGGCAAAACCTATTTCCTAGTAAGGGTCGAGGAGGTCCAACACGTGACCGACAGCAATATTGCGGGGTTGACCGTGCTTCCGCTGTCCGACGTCGAGGAAATGGCGTGGCAGGAGCAGGCGCTGTGTGCCCAGACAGATCCAGAGGCCTTCTTCCCGGAGAAGGGTGGCAGCACTCGTGAGGCCAAGCGCGTGTGCCTGTCGTGCGATGTTCGAAGTGACTGCCTCGAATACGCGCTGGAGCAGGATGAGCGCTTCGGCATCTGGGGTGGGCTCTCCGAGCGGGAGCGTCGCCGCCTGAAGAAGCGTGCCATCTAGAGTGATCAAGTGCAGCCGGAATTCGAAGAGCCTGACCAGGGCGAACTTGAGCCGACGGTGCAGTTCGAGGCCCAGGGCGGGCTTGCCCCGCTAGCTGCCCAAGACCCAGCAGGCTTCGCCGAACACCCTGCTGCCGAGCTCCCTGCGCAGACCTCGACCGAGGACCAGGCCTGGGCCGAATGGTTCAGCGACGCAGATGACTCCCAGCCCGCGTTCCCCAGACGTCACCACCACGTCACCACCGTCGTCGTCAGTCATGACGGCGCCACCTGGCTGCCGGCGATGCTCACCACCTTGTCCAATCAGACCCGGCATGCCGATGCCGTGGTCGGCGTCGACACCGGCTCCCAGGATGACAGCGCCGATCTCCTTCGCCGGTCCTTCGGCTACGACCGAGTCATCACCACTGAGCCCGACCTCGGATTCGGGCAGGCGGTGGCAGCCGGCCTCGCGCATATCGGCGAGGTGCGAGTCGCGCCCTCATCCGATGCCGGTGAGCTGATCACCTGGGTCTGGCTGCTGCACGACGACAGCGCACCCAATGCCTCCTGCCTGGAGGCCCTGCTCACTGCTGCGGACAATGATCCAGGTGCTGCCGTCCTTGGGCCGAAGATCCTGGGCTGGCATGACCAGCGACTGCTCCTCGAGGCAGGCTTCAGCGTCACCGGTGCCGGCAGGAGGTTCACCGGACTCGAGCGCCGCGAGCATGACCAGGGCCAGCACGACGGAGTGCGCGATGTGCTCGCAGTCAGCTCGGCCGGGATGCTCATCCGCCGTGACCTGTGGGATCGCCTCGAGGGATTCGATCCGCAGCTGCCGCTGTTCCGCGATGACCTCGACTTCTGCTGGCGCGCGCATCGCGCAGGTGAGCGCGTCATCGTCGCAACCGATGCCGTGCTGCACCATCGCGAGGCCTCGGCTCATGGGCGTCGAACGGCAGCAGAGCTCGCGCCGCACCCGCATCGCGCTGATCGCGAGGCTGCCGTGCATGTGCTGCTCGCGCAGAGCAGCGCGATCGCCAGCCCGTTCATCGCCCTGAGGCTCTTCCTGGCGAGCGCGGTTCGCGCAGTGATGTTCGCCCTGGGCAAGGACTTCTCTGCCGCTGGCGACGAGGTCAAGGCCGTACTCAACATCGTCCGGCACCCCAAGAGCCTGGCGCAGTCGCGGCATCGCATTCACCAGACCTCGGTCGAACGAGTCTCGGTCGTCAACCACCTGCGTCCGCGACTGGCCTGGCAGATGCGTCAGGCCTGGGAGGCGTTGATCGGCATCGCCTCGACCAGCGGCGCGTCCTCGGCACAGGCCGTCAGTGCTGTCGAGACTGGGCCCGCCGCCGACGAGTCCGACTTCCTCGACGTCTCGAGCTCGGGACTCCTGCGCAGGCTCATCGTGCGACCCAGCGTCATCATGGTGGTCTCGCTCATGCTGTTCGCAGCGGTTGCGACGCATGGCCTGTGGTGGGGCGATGGCGTGCTCCAAGGCGGAGCACTGCTGCCGACGCCAGATGGTGCCGCAGATCTGTGGAGCATCTACACGCAGGGCTGGCACGATGTCGGTCCCGGCTCGAATTCACCTGCCCCTCCCTATCTCCTGATGGTGTTCAGCGCTGGTGCGGTGCTGCTGGGCAAGAGCGCACTGGCAGTGCAGTTGGTCATGCTGCTCGGCCTGGCCTTCGCCGGATGGGCTGCCTATTTCAGCTTGCGCAATGTGATCATCAGCAGGCCGGTGCGCATCTGGGCGGCCGTCATGTACGCCGTGCTGCCGCCGGTCACCGGAGCCATGACCGCAGGTCGCCTCGGCACGGTGATCGCCGCAATCGCCTTCCCCTTCGCGATCCGCTCATGCGTCCGGCTGGCGGTCAACACCGGATCGGTGCGGCGGGCAGCCGGCACTGCACTGCTCCTGTCGGTGCTGATTGCAGCAATTCCGCTCTTCTGGCTCATCGCGTTGATCTTCGCCGTCGCCCTGGGCGTCTTCGACTGGCGTCGTGATGGCCGAGAGGCCAAGGCCTCATTGCAGCGACTTGCGATCGCCGTGCTGGGCCCTGTCGTCCTCCTTGCACCATGGAGCCTGCAGTGGTTCGCACAGCCCGTGCGATTCCTCATCGGCTCAGGCGAGCACAGTCTCAATGACCCGGACCTGTCGCCGATCGCCGTACTGCTCATTCATCCCGGCGGCCCTGGCATGACTCCGGTGTGGATCACTGCCGGGTTGGTCGTGGCCGGCCTGCTCGCACTGCTGCGTCGTGATCGGCTGACCTCGATTGCGCTGGCTGTTGCTCTTGGCATCGTCGGCCTGATGTTCGCGATGCTGCAGACGATTATCATGGTGACCCCGCCTGGGGCAACCGATGCGATCCGGCCCTGGCCCGGGTCGGCAACCCTGGTCTGGGGTGCCGGGCTCATCCTGGCCGCAGCCCTTGCGGCCGATGGCCTGCGCCAGACGATGGGCGGGGCCAGCTTCAGCCTCGAGCAGCCATTGGCAGTCGCTGTGACGGTCATCGCGGTGCTCACTCCACTGGCTTCAGCACTGCTCTGGTTCCCGAGCGCCGGCAATGTCCTGCAGAAGGCACCAGCAAGTGCTGTGCCGGCATTCGTGGCCGCGGATTCGGTGAGTGCCCAGGCCCCGCGCACCCTGATGCTGCGACAGGACAGCGCCGGGCGGGTGCTCTACACGATGCTCAATGGGCCAGGCCCCGTCCTCGGCGATGCCGATATGGCTCCGCCTGGTGACGTCTGGGTGCCACTTGACGAATATGTCGCTGCGCTGGCCTCTGGCCGCGGCGGCAGCGAGATCGCCGGGCTCAGTGGCTATGGCATCCGCTTCATCCTGCTCGCGCAGGGCACCTCGGCCGATCTCATCCCGGTGCTCGACGGCGAGCCGGGACTGCGCCGTCTGTCCAGCGCAAGCGGTGAGGTGCTGTGGCGCATCGACGGGGTGACCTCGCGCGCGCGGTTGATCGCAGGTGGAGTGCCTCAGGAAGTCGATGTGGTCGGCGGTGATCCCGAGCAGGTGGCTGCGACAGGAGTCAGCGCCCAGCCGTACATCGACGCACCCTTGGCTGCAGCCGATGGCGAGCGTCAGCTGGTGCTCGGCGCGCTCGAGAACTCGAAGTGGACTGCCGTTGCGAAGAATGCGACGACAGGTGAGACCACCACCTTGGAGCCCATGACGCCAAGCGGGTCACTGTCCTGGTCGCAGGCCTTCACCGTTCCCAAGGACGCTGCCCAGGTGAGTGTCACCTTCGATCAGGGAATTCGCAGCCTGTGGCTCTGGCTGCAGTTCATCGTCTTCGCCGTGCTCGTACTGCTCGCGCTTCCGACGCACAGGCTTGAAGAGGTCGATCCGGATCTCGAGGGCCTGGGCTTCTCGCCCGAGGCGGTGAGACATGACTGACGATCAGCTCGATTCATTCGATGGCGATCCCGAGCCCCGCAAGGGGGTCTCGCAGTCGACCTTCTATCTGCGCATCGCGGTGATCAGCGTGGTGCTCATCACGGCACTCGGGCTGATCGGACAGTTCGGCGTCAATGCGATCACCGTGTCTGCGGTGTCGGTTGAACCGATCCAGTCTGCTGTGCTGCTGTGCCCGGAGCCCGGGGTCGGAGCTCAGGCCGGCTCGCGTATGACGGCAGCCGTGGTGCCGGGCCAACCCGGCCAGGACCAGGGAGTGGGCAAGGTCAGCGTCACCACGCTGGCGGGCAAGGTGACCGACAAGGCCAGCCTCACCGCACCGGGTGCGCAGACCGAGATCGCCGCGCGAGGTCGCAAGCTGCCTCCCATCCGCGTGATCGGAACCGGCTCGCTGGCGCCGGGCCTGATCGCCAATCAATGGAGCCGTGATCCACGCGGTCGCGGTCGTGGCATGGCCAGCACCCCATGCGACTCGGCCGGCTCGGACTTCTGGTTCGTCGGCGGTGGCTCCGTCGCGGGTCGCCAGACCCGGGTCGTGCTGGTCAATCCCGATGCCTTCGCGGCAGTCGTCGACCTGGTCATCTACGGCCCGAAGGGCATCGTCGATGCGCCAGGCGGTCGAGGACTGGTGGTCAATCCGCTGCAGCGCATGTACGTGCGCATGGACGCCCTGGCCCCAGGCGTCGCCACCACGGCAGTTCATGTGATCGCACGCACCGGACGCATCGGTGCATCAGTCGACGATGACCAGATGTCCGGGCTGCACTCGGTCGGTACCGAATGGGTGCCAAGGGCTGCGGCGCCGGCGAAGAAGGTCTATGTCCCCGGTGTCTTCCCTGGCAAGGGCGTTCGCGTGCTCGCGATTGCGGCGCCGGGGGAGCAGGATGCCCAGGTCTCGATCCGAGTGCTGAGCAAGGACGGCACCTTCCAGCCGGCTGAGCGTGACAAGGTCACGGTGCCAAGTGACTCCGTCATCAGCCTCGACATGTCCACGGTCACGCAGGGACAGGCAGCGACCCTCGAGCTGACGTCCGACACCGCGATCGTCGCAGGCATGCGGCAGTTCTTCGGCAGCAAGCGAGTGCAGAACGACACCGCTTATGCAGCAGGTGCCCAGTCGCTCACCTCTGCCGCGGCGGTCAGCGGACTTCCGGTGCAGGGTGCCACGCGCGTGCACCTGGCCCTGACTGCACCGCAGGGCCAGGCCAAGGTGCAGGTGAGTCTGCTGCCGTATCTGGGTCGTGACCAGGTCTCCACTCCTGTGCAGGTGCAGACGGTCACCATCGAGGCCGGATCAGTCGTGTGGCTCCCGCTGAATCTCCGGCAGCAGGCTGCCTGGTTCACCGCAGTCGTCACGCCGCTGAACTCAGCGCCATTCCTCGTCGCGCACCAGGTGCTGGAGAGGTCCAGCTTCGGCGACCTGGTCACCGGCTACCCGTGGGAGGCGCTGCGCACCGAGGTGAAGGTGCCGACTGCGCACGAGGACGCCGGTCTCGCGGTTCGCAAGTAGATCCGGCGCGTCGTGCCCGGACAAGCGCGCAAGTGGTACTACGTTGCCGATGTGGCTCGTCGTCGCTGTTCCAAGCCCTCCTGTCAGGCCCCTGCGGTCTCGACACTGACCTATGTCTATGCAGACTCCACTGCAGTCCTGGGTCCGCTTGCCACATACGCCGAACCGCACTGCTACGACCTCTGCCAGATGCACAGCGAGCGCCTGACTGCGCCGCGCGGCTGGGAGATCGTGCGCATCACTCCCGATCCAGATGCGCTCAAGCCGACATCCGATGATCTCGAGGCCCTTGCCAATGCCGTGCGCGAGGCAGCTCGACCTCGCTATGTGCCAGGCGGGGATGTCGATCACCCGCCGGTGCCCCATGGCGCTGTCGAAGTGGCACGACGGGGGCACCTGCGCATGCTGACCCATGACGACTCATATGACGCGCAGCGCAACAACGCCCAGGATTCCCCAGAGGATCTCTAGGTCGGTCGACGGTCATCTGCTGACCGATAGCCTTGGGCATTGTGCGCAACCTTGATCAGGTCATAAAGGCCTATGACGTCCGCGGTGTCTATCCCGATCAGCTCGACGGTGATCTCTGCTACGCCATCGGCGCCGCCTTCGTCAGCATCCTGAAGCTCGCCGAGCGCGATGGTGGTCCCGGAACCGTCGTCATCGGGCATGACATGCGCCCATCGGGTCCCGAACTCGTGGCCGCCTTCGCCAACGGCGTCATGGACCAGGGCTGCGACGTCATCCAGATCGGGCTGGCCAGCACTGACGGCCTCTACTTCGCCTCGGGCAGCCTGAACCTGCCCGGAGCCATGTTCACCGCCAGCCACAATCCGGCCCAGTACAACGGCATCAAGCTGTGCCGGCCGGGTGCGGCACCCGTGGGCCAGGACTCGGGCCTGCGCGCGATCAAGGAGATGGTCGAGCAGGAGGCCGTGCCGGCGTTCGATGGACCACGCGGCCAGGTCAGCGACCAGAGCGTGCTTGCCGACTATGCCAAGTACATGCGCCAGCTCGTCGACATCTCCCAGAGCCGTCGGCTCAAGGTCGTCGTCGACGCGGGCAATGGCATGGGCGGATACACCGTGCCGGCCGTTCTCGAATCAGCTGCAGGCCTGCCGGCACTGCCACTCGACATCACCCCCATGTACTTCGAGCTCGACGGCACCTTCCCCAATCACGAGGCCAATCCCATCGACCCGAGCACCCTGGTCGATCTGCAGGCCAAGGTCATCGAGGTCGGCGCTGATCTGGGACTTGCCTTCGACGGCGACGCCGATCGCTGCTTCGTCGTCGACGAGCGCGGCGAGCTGGTGAGCCCATCAACCCTGACGGCATTGATCGCAGAGCGCGAGCTGAAGAAGGCGCCCGGCTCATCGGTCATCCGCAACCTGATCACCTCACGCGCGGTAGAAGAGGTGATTCTCGAGAACGGCGGCATACCGGTGCGCACGCGCGTCGGTCATTCCTTCATCAAGGCGACCATGGCCCAGACCAATGCGGTGTTCGGCGGTGAGCACTCAGGTCACTTCTACTTCCGCGACTTCTGGCGTGCGGATTCGGGCATGCTCGCGGCCCTGCACACGCTCGCGGTCCTGGGCCAGACCCCGGAGGGCACGTCGCTGTCCTCAGTGCTCGCCCCGTACATCCGCTACTCCATGAGCGGTGAGATCAACACCGAGGTCGAGGATCAGGCAGCAGTCACGGCACAGATCAAGGCTGAGTACGGCACTCGTCCGGGCATCACCGTCGATGAGCTCGATGGGCTGACGATCTTGGGGGATGACTGGACGTTCAACATCCGCCCGAGCAACACCGAGCCGCTGCTGCGCCTTAATGTTGAGGCGAAGGACCCGGCGAGGATGGCGTCCCTTCGCGATGAGCTGCTCGCTCGGATGCGCAAGTAACGAGAAGGATCGGGGATATCG
>JBAYUM010000071.1:0-9185 GCA_041675125.1 Candidatus Nanopelagicales bacterium | reverse complement strand
TGCCCTACGCCATCAGCGCCGCGCGCTCCCCCGGAACGACGAAGGGTCCCAGATTTCTCAGGGACCCTCTCGTGCCGAAGATTCATTTAGTTGAATCTTCAAATAGTAGCGGGGAGAAACTGATGATGCACGATCTTTGGGTTGCGTGCCCAGCAAGCTTTCCTCACGAATCGTCAATTCTGCACCCCCTGCTGCACTCCCCTGAAGGTGCAAGCCTGCACCTACCCCGCACACTTTCAAGCCTTTCTCTATACGAATCATGGTGTTCGGTATGCATCAGCCCTGGGACTGACCGCAAGAACCGTCACCGTCCGCGCCACTTCGTCAATACGGTAGATGACGCGGTACGTGCCCCGCCGCGCACTGTGTCGATCGGCCAGCGGCGGCATCAGTTGCTTGCCCACTCGTTGCGGATTCTCCAGAAGTGGTCCAACGATGAATTCGTACGCGGCGAATGCGATCGACGAGGGAAGCCCTTCAGCGAGTTGACGCCGTGCCGTCGCGGTAATGACGAGTTCATACATCTAGGCGTCATGCACCCGTCGAGCGGGCGCGCATGACCGCGGCAAGCGCATTGTGATCCTCCACGCGACCCTCGGCGAGATCCGCCTCAGACTCGGTGAGCTGACGAATGAGTGCCCCATCAGCAAGTACGGCAATGGTTTCCTCAAGGCGTTCCACATCATCGGGCGCCATGATCACCGCCGAAGCCTGCCCATGAACGGTCACCGTGACCCGCTCATGCTGACCGTTGACACGACTGACCACCTCGGAGAGGTGGGCCTTGACTTCCGCTAGCGACATCGTCGACATGGTCATAAGTATGACCAATTAGGGCTCCGTCGTCAATCGTCCACCTCAAGCGTGCCTGACGCAACAGGCACGTGTTCGCTCTAAAGCCCAACGCGCCACCGATCGGCCGTCACCTGCTCCTGCACCAGACTTCGACGCCGGAACTGCAGCGGCTTCGGCGCATACAGAACGGACTCCTCCCGGACGAATCATCGTCCAGGCCAGGTGTCCGGCAAAGCGGTTCAGGCGCCGGACATCATTTCGGATTCGGCGAGGCCACACACGTCCGGCAGGCAATCAAACTCGGGGCAGTCCCAGATCATGACTGTCAGAATGAACTCGAGACTTCGAGAATCGGCCCAAGGATTGTTCTGGGTGAGGTGCTGTCTTCAACGAGTGTTGAGCCTTCGGCATCCCGAATGGTGAACGGTGTCGAAGGGATGGAGTCCGGTGGAATGGCCACGAACACTAGCACGGGCCCTGCGCTGGCGTCTTTGGACGCGGACGTCTCGTCAGCAAACTTCACACTCATAACGCGAGTATCCAGGTTTGACTTGATGCCGATCACCTGCGGGCTTGCCCCATCACTCGCAGGCGCAACAAAGGTGATCACCGGCCAGCGATTGGCTGCAACCTCGTCGACAAGTGGCGTGTCGCATGTGGACGCATCAAGAACCGGTGAAACGCGCGTGACGTTGGCAGTGCTTTCGGCGACGCAACTGCCCAGCACCGTCCAATTCGTGACAACATCGCGCTTCACGAAGTGAACCAGGACTGCGACAAACGCCACGCCCAAAAGGACCATGATCAACAGGCGAATCCACCCCGGCCAAACAAGGTGACCGACCGTCACGGGCGCCTCCCCGGCACTGTCCTCCTGCTCAAACATCGTCACAGAGCCCATTGTGCCTGACGCGCGCGCGTTGGGCTGAGCGTGGCTGCGCCGGCCCACGTGGTCACGCCGATCTCGGGCGCGACCGGCCCGTTCCCACAGAGAGCGTGCGGGAGAGGTGCCGTAAGGCGGCCCTGCCGCCGCATATCTCCAGCGTGACCGCGTATGTGCTCCCGTGTTCCGACATTCCATAGTGGCTGTCGAACACAGAAGGACGCCATGACCTCTGCCGAGATGCCAATGTCGGCAATGACCGTCGGCCCGGGCGCGGACCCTACGACGCGCCAGTGCGTTTCGCGCCTCAAGGGGGCTCTATTGCAAGCCTCTAGCCGTAGCGCAATAGCACATACGGGATGCAAATTGCCAACGACAATGCAGCTGTGGGAATGCCGAAGGTCAGCCAGTTGGCGAATGAAATGTGCAGACCATTGCGCACTGCGATGCCGACAACCACAACATTTGCGCTAGCACCGATGATCGTGGCGTTGCCTCCCAAGTCTGCACCCAATGCGAGCGCCCACCACAGCCCACCATTGGCGCCCAAGTCAGGATGGGTATCGATCAATGACGACACAACGGGCGTCATCGCCGTGACATACGGAATGTTGTCCACGATTGCTGAGACGACTGCTGAGCCAACAAGCATCACCATGAGTGTGGGTCCGGTGGCACCCCCCGTGAGGTTGCCAAGCTGCCCGGCGAGAAGCTCGAGTGCACCGACGTGGACCAAAGCACCCACGAGAATGAACAGGCCCATGAAGAACAGCAGCGTTTCCCACTCGACGTCCACAAGCAACTCACGGGGCTTCAGAGCTGAAATGAGCAGCATGATGCCAGCACCGACCAGTGCCACCACCGACGGCGCAATGCCCGTCTGACGTTGGAGCAGAAAGCCGAGCAGAATCGCACCCAGAACTATGCCGCTGCGTACCAGAAGTCGACTGTCTGTAATGGCCTCGCGCTCGTCCAATGCCATCAGCGCAGTCGTGCGCGAAGGATCCCCCTGCAATGAATTGCGAAACATGAACCGACTGAGCACGAGGAAGGCAGCCAGAATCACGAGCACGATCGGTGCCAGATGCACGAGGAAGTCGATGAATGAGAGGTCGGCGCGACTGGCAATGATGATGTTGGGCGGATCGCCAACAAGCGTTGCTGTTCCTCCAATATTCGACGCGAGCGCCTCTGCGATCAAGAATGGGATAGGGCGGAGTCCGAGTCGGTCACACACCAGCAGCGTCACGGGCGCGACGAGCAGGATGGTGGTCACGTTGTCCAGCAATGCTGAAGCCAAAGCGGTGACGAGAATCAGCAGCACCAAGACTCGATAAGGGCGTCCTTTGGCGATCTTCGCCGCCCGAATGGCCAGGTACTCGAACACTCCAGTGCGCCTGATCACACCGACAACCAGCATCATTCCCAGGAGCAGGAAGATGACGTCCCAGTCGATACCCGTTTCCCGCGAATAGAACGCGTCCTCGGATTTCACGATTCCCAGCGCCAGTATCAGGGCTGCGCCACCCAGTGCCGCGGCCACACGGTGGATTCGTTCGGTCGCCACGAGCACGTACACGCCAACGAAGATCGCTACGGCAATCCAGCCCAGAGCAGTCATCCGAGCAAGTGCTCGAGTGCATGGTTCACGGTGATGATTCCTACGAATGCTCCCTGATCAACAACCGCGACCATCGGTACTCTCGCCTCAGCCATGATGGTGGCAATCTCCACGAGAGTGGCGTCGCCGTCGACCACCGCCGTGGAAACGGCATCCTCCGCCAATACGGCGCGCACGAGGTCAGCTACATGGCGATCGGCGAGCGCGGCGGCAACTCGATCCGCGGACTGCTCATCCCAGACCCTGGCCAGCGACGGATCGTCCTGCACATACTGCGGAAGCACCGCACGAAGTAGTTGCGAGGCTGGTATGACCATCAGTGACCTAGGTGTATCCACGACTATGCCTGGCAGCCTTGAAGCCACCATGTGCAATAGCGCCGTCGCTAGCGGCTCATCCGGCTGAACGGGTTGGATGCTCTGGGCCAGGTCTCGCGCTCGCATGCGCTCCATTCTGCAGTGTGCGGGTGCTCAGCCGCCATGCACTCGGCAGTGACGACTCCCAATCGACCCCGAATCGACCCCGAGAACGCGTCGACTTCTAGCGATGCATTGATATGGGACTTGTAGGCATACGCCTGCTCAGAATGTGCCCAAGGTCCTCGCACAGGTAGTTGAACAGATTCATGCGGTGGAGAATCGCCTTGACCTGAGCTCGCACCTCGGCGGCCTCGCCGGGGATTCCGCAGCTCTCTCGTACACGCGATCTCACGCGCACGATCCCGAGTTCGACATCAACTGCGAGGTTCGGAACCTGTTCTCCAAGGTCTGAGAGTTCTGGCGCCTCAGCGACGAAGCGCCTGCTGAACTCGCGCACATTGGCGCAGATGAGCTCCTCGCGCAGGTCGTCCAGCTGGCGGGCAAGTTGCGTCCACCAGATCACTGAGCCCACGTAGACGCGTGGACACGTCGCGAGACCTTCGAGGTCGCGTACGTTCAAGCGCGGATAGTCGATCGGGCTCACTGCCTCTGATGTCATGGCGGCCTCCAACGTTTGGGAAGATTCTGCTCGGCAAGCGTGACACGCGCCTCCCCACGCAAGCCACGAAATCCTGTCGCACTTCTGTCGCAATCACGTCGCAGATTCACTTGCCCCACCCGGCGTGGCAGAGTCGTTGCTGCATGAGTAGTTAGATGCATACATGTCAGGAACCGTGATGGTGGTCGAGGACGATGATGCGATCCGATTCGTGCTTCGCACCAACCTCGAGGAGGAAGGGTACGAAGTAGTCGAATGCGTGACAGGCGAGCAGGCCCTCGTCCTTCAGCAGGACTTCGCTCCAGATGTGCTCCTGGTCGATCTGAGGCTGCCGGGAATCCAGGGCATGGATCTTGTGCGCAGTGTTCGCGCAACCAGCAACGTCCCGATCATCATCGTCACAGCACAAATCGACAGCCAGGATGTCATCGCGGGGCTTGGCGCAGGAGCCGACGACTACGTGACCAAGCCATTCGTGGCTAAGGAATTGATGGCCAGAATCGCCACCCAACTGCGCCGCGTCGGGACCGAGGACAGCTCCTCGGAGACGCGAGTAATCACCTGCGGTCCAATCGCACTCCACGAGGACACCGCCGAGGCCTTCAAATCTGGAATGCCATTGAGCATCTCGCGCATCGAGTTCTTCGTCTTGCACGAGCTCATTTCCGCCAAGGGCCGGGTTCTCAGCCGCGACTACCTGCTGCGCAACGTCTGGGGCTACAAGAATGCTGGTGACGGCCGGATCGTGGATAATCTCATCTATCGGCTTCGCAGCAAGATCGAGGATGACTCCAGCAAGCCCAACCTGCTGCTCACTGTTCGCGGATTCGGCTATCGCATGAAGGAGCCGGAATGAACCGACACGTGGGTTGCACATGAGATTCGGTCTGCGCACACGCGTCGCCCTTGCCACCGCGACCTTGTCACTCGTGGTCGCCGGGGCCGTGGCCGGTGGAGCTTACGCATTTGCGCGTTGGTATCTGCTCGAGCAACGGCAGAGTGCAGCGCTCACCCGCGCTGTGCTGGACTCACGTGCCGTGGACGCTGCCGTTGAAGCCGGAGCTTCTGCCTCAGAAGCACTCGCCCAGGTGCCCACAGTCGGCACCTCGCAATCCATGCTCCTGGCCAGGCAGTCGTGGTTCACATCGTCCATCACGATCTCCCCTGACGCGCTCCCCGCCGACCTGATGAATCTGGCAGACACCAGCGGTGCTCAGCAGCGACTCGAGATCGGTGGCGACCCATACTTCGTCGCGGCCATACCCGTGCGCTCAGGCACGTATGTAGAGGTCTTCCCGCTTCGGGAACTCGATCGCACTCTGACACTCGGAGGCTGGGCGCTGCTGACCATGACCTTCACGGCAACAGCGGTTGGCGCGCTCCTTGGCGCTTCCCTGGCCAAGCGCATCCTCGTCCCGCTGCAGCATCTCGGAGTCACGGCCCGACGCATCACCGATGGTGAGTTGAGCGCCCGCATCGCTCTCAGCGGTGACGCGGATCTGGACCCGCTGGCCAGATCCTTCAACAAGATGGCCGACGCCGTGCAACTGCGGATCGCGCGGGAGCGGAGGTTCGCGGCCAATGTGAGTCATGAGCTTCGATCACCCCTCACCTCGATCGCCGGGACCACCGAACTGCTCGAGGCACACAAGACCTCCTTGCCCAGCCGCGACGCACAGTTGATCACCGTCCTTGCCCAGCAGGTCCAACGGATGTCACGAACACTCCTGGACCTACTGGAGATCAGCCGTCTGGCGTCTGATGACCCAGTGCAGTGGGAAAGCACGGACCTGAATCACCTGTGCCGGGAGATCGCCCTTGCCAGCGGTTGCGATCCAGCCGTGGTAAACGGCGACACTGTCATCCTGAGCACAGACGCGCGTCGAATTGAGCGCATTGTCGGCAACCTGCTCGACAATGCACAGATCCATGGCGGTGGCGCTACCCAACTGGCCATCCAGCGCGAGCCCGGATCCGTTCGCATCATTGTCGAGGATGCTGGACCAGGTATTCCGGTGGAGTCACGTGATCGGCTACTGGAACCTTTCACCCGCGGATCTGGCGAACTGTCGACAGTCAGCGGCGCTGGCTTGGGTCTGGCAATAGCCAGAGAGCAGACCCAGATGCTCGGAGGCACTCTGAAGGTCAGTGACAGCCCGAGCGGCGGCGCCCGATTCATCGTGATCCTCCCTCTGCATCCGGAGTCCACATGACCATCGGCAGTCGAAGTGCACGCAGAGCGGCCGTGCTAGGGCTGGTCATGCTGATCGCAGGTTGCGGCGTTCCCATCGAGGATTCCGCAGCACCGATTCCTGATGGCGCTATAGCGCCCATTCCCACGACGACCGCAACGTCGCCTTCCACTCGCACCGATCTCCTATGGTTCGTCCGTGAGGACGGCCTAGTTGCGGTCAAGACCAATTTCACGCGGCCACTGACCGCAGCAGCGATACTCCAAGCGCTGGCCACTGGCCCTACAAGCCAAACCAACGGTCGCCCACTTCGCACCATTGCCAGCGACCCACTGACTGGCCTGCCACTCGTGTCAGCCGGCAACAACGACATCTCGGAGCCGACATCGACCGGCAGTCCGCGCAAACCACCCGTCACCGTCACCATCGCGCCGGCGTTCAGCGCTCTTCCATCAACAGAGCAGATGCTCCTGCTGGGACAAGTGGTGCTCAGCCTGACCGCTGCAGGATGGCCAAACGTGACGGTGACCGACGAATCCGGGTCAGTGGTTGCCGTGCCCCTGCCCAACGGGCGACTCCTCGATCGGCCGGCCGTGGCACGCGACTACGCCACGCTGAAAGCCGAAACGACAAAAGGTTGATCCAGGCCCCGTCCTGGGTCACATCACTGCCTGCACCACACCAGGGTCCTCACCGGAGCACCCTGCCGTACGACCTCGCGGTCAACTGCGACGCAGTTGCGACAGTAGAAGCGCCAGATCATGCCCCTGCCTCGCCCACACTGGATGTGCCGCATTACCCACCACGAACAGGAGCCAAGGTGAAGGTTGGTTTGATCGGGTTCGGCCGCACCGGGCGCGAAGTCGCCTCGGTGCTCCTCAACGATCCAAGCACAAGTCTCGAATGGGTCGTTCGCCAGTCTGAACGACATGAGCATCAGTCAGTCGCTGACCATATCGGGATCGAGACCGATGATCCCGGCACCTTCCATGCAGCAGACTCTCTCGCGGCCGAAGCGCTGCTCGGCCAGGCTCCAGTCGATGTGATCATCGACTTCTCCTCCACCACAGGTCTGAGCTACTACGCAACAGCGGCCGCAAGGTGCGGCGTTGCAGTTGTGACTGCGATCTCGCAGTATTCCGCGGCCGATCAGAACGTGCTCACGGGACTGGCGCACACCTGCCCGGTCCTCTGGTCACCCAACATCACGATCGGTATCAACTTCATGCTCCTGGCAGCCAAAGCTCTGCAACGCATGGACCCCACTGCCGACATCGAGATCATCGAGGAGCACTTCAAATCCAAGATCGGAGCATCGGGCACAGCGTTGCGACTGGCCGACGGCCTGCATGTCGACCACGAGTCCGTGCACACGATTCGCGCTGGCGGCATCATCGGAGTCCATGAAATCCTCTTTGGACTCCCCGCCCAGACAGTGCGACTACGCCACGAGACCATCGCACGCGAGGCATTCGGAAGCGGCGCCATTTTCGCGGCTCATCAGATCCTTGGACGCAGCCCGGGCATGTACCGAATGGAGGACCTCCTTGTCCCATTCTTCAATGAGCGCCACGTGGATCAGCCACAGCCTGAGCACAATCGCCAGCATCGGCGAGTTGCCTCGAGGCTGCGCCTGACCGCCCGCAAGTTGACTTGAATCGAGCACCAGTCAACCGTGGCAGACGCGAGGACCGGGGTTGGAACTCGTCCCCCCGGATGGCTGGAGGGCTGGTCACAACTGAGGCACCCGGGCGATGTCTGCATTAACGCGATGTGCCCGGACACGCATCCTCGCCAGCCACTCTCGCGGACGGCGGGCGGGCACTGCGCTCTTCAGATCCCACAAGGCGAGCGACTCCAGGGAATTCGGTGCAGCAATCACCAACACCTCTGAGTCCGACGCGCTACGCGCCGCGTCAGACATGTCGAGCACATGAAGCGACGCCTGATCGGGTACGTCCCGAACACGTCCACGCCGGCATGGCGCTCCTAGGCAGGGTTGCTGTCGGGCATCTCGAACATGCAGGGGTAGGGGCCCAGTTCGCCGTTCGGACAGATCGTCTCGGTGTCGGGGTCCTTGTCGGTCCACTTCACGCCGGTGAGCGTGGCGTAGGAGAACCGCGCGCCTTCGAGGTTGGCTCCCCTGAGATCTGCCCCGGTCAGGTCTGCACCCCTGAAGTCCGCATCTCTGAGATCCGCCTGCTGGAAGGAAGCGCCCTGGCTCCTGGAATGGCTCATGTCAACGCGGGCCATCGCAGCACCGTCGAAATTGGCCCGCTCGTGGTTGCCGTTGGCCATGACAGCGGCAGTCAGGTTCGCGTCCCAGAGCCTGGAGCGGTTGGAATTCACGATCGTGAGGCCAGCCAGGTTCGCCCGCGTCAAGTCGGACGCATCGAACACGAAGGTCGCCGTCCCGGCGCCGGCTAGGGCGATCCCCTTCATCGTGACCCTGCTGAACGATGCGACGCCCTTGAATTGGGCACCTTTGAGGACCGTGGGATTCAGGGTGAGGTCGGCGAAGCCACTGTTGGTCAGGAGTGCCTCGTCGAAAGTCGCCTTCGATAGGTCGACGCCGGAGAACTGGACGTCCAGAAATGTTGCACCGGTGAATTTCACACGCGCGAAAGACGAAGGAGACTCCTGTGATGCCGAGAAGCGCATGCTCGAGATCTGGGCTTCCTGCAACGCGGCTCCGGTCCAGGTGGAGCCATTGTCC
>JBAYUM010000070.1:0-9195 GCA_041675125.1 Candidatus Nanopelagicales bacterium | reverse complement strand
GTCGATGACCGGATCGATGCCTCGGGAACGACATGAGTCAAGGATCGTGGGAAACCTGCGCACCCAGGTGTCAGCGCCGAGCTCGCGCGCATCGAGCCAGACGTGGTCCGTGCCGGTGAGTCGCATCCGGCGCATGATGGCCTTCGCAACGACGTCGCGCGGAGCCAGGTCGGCCATCTCGTGCTCATCGGACATGAATCGCCTGCCGTCCGCGTCGATCAGGAAGGCGCCCTCGCCGCGCACTGCCTCGGACACCAACGGCTGCTGTCCTTGGGCGAAGGGTCCCAGCCACATGATCGTGGGATGGAATTGGACGAACTCAAGGTCAGCGATATCGGCTCCGGCCCGCAGGGCCAGACCCACGCCATCGCCGGTCGAGACATAGGGATTCGTGGTCTGACGGAACACCTGGCCGAAGCCACCAGTGGCCAGCACCACTCTCGGAGCCAAGGCCGCACCCACGCCGTCGCGCTGACCCGCGCCCATGACATGCAACGTGATGCCCTGCGCTGCACCGGTGGCATCCATGATGAGATCCAATGCCAGTGCATTCTCGACCAGTTCGATCCCCGGATCACGCGCGATGGCCTCGACGAGCGCCCGGGAGATCTCCGCCCCCGTTGCGTCGCCGCCAGCGTGGGCGATGCGATCACGATGATGGCCGCCCTCGCGCGTCAACGAGATCTCACCACTTGGCTCACGATCGAACCGAGCGCCGAGGTTGATCAGTCCGCGCACTGCGCTCGGGCCTTCGGTGACCAGGACGCGCACCGCCTCGTCATCGCACAGGCCGACGCCAGCTGCGATGGTGTCGTCGAAGTGCTCCTGCGGCGAGTCATCCTCGGCCAGCGCAGCGGCGATGCCGCCCTGTGCCCAGCGGGTCGAGCCCTCATTGACCTGCGCCTTGGTGACGAGCAGCACGGTGCGTCCGGCCTGGCGCGCATGCAGTGCGGCAGTGAGACCGGCGACACCCGATCCCACCACGATGACATCGGCGCGAACGGTCCAGCCCGGATGCGCGGCAGCCAGCTGCACCGGAAGGCTGATCACGTTCCGGCACCGATGGCACAGGGAACGTTGTCGATGAGTCGAGTGCCGCCCAGCCTGGCCGCCACGAGCACCCGACCCTGGCCCTCAACGGCAGTCCCGAGCTCTGGGCTGGTGACCACCAAGTAGTCCAGCAGGATCTCGGAATGCTCAGCCAGCACGGCCCGTCCGGCGCGCTCGCCGGCCAGCGCGCCGTCCTGCGCAGCCACTTCAGCGGCAACCTGGATCGCTCGCGAGAGCGCGACAGCCTCCGCGCGCTCGCCCTTGGAGAGGAAGCGATTGCGGCTGCTCATTGCCAGGCCATCCTCCTCGCGCACCGTCGGGACTCCCATCACCTGCACCGGAAATCGCAGGGAGTCCACCATTGCCCGGATGAGCGTCAGCTGCTGGTAGTCCTTCTCGCCGAACAGCGCGAAATCAGGTGCGGTGAGGTGGAGCAGCTTCGCTACCACCGTCAGCATCCCGCGGAAGTGACCAGGGCGCGAGGCTCCTTCCAGGATCGAACCGAGCGACCCCGGATCGATCATGACGTGATCGCCGAGCTGGTCGAGATGAGCCGATCCGTACATCTCCTGGATTGACGGCGCATAGACCAGGTCGGCTCCAGCCATCGAGCTCACTGCCAGATCGTGATCCAGGGTTCGCGGATAGCGATCGAAGTCCTCACCGGCACCGAACTGGGTGGGGTTCACGAAGTCGGTGACGATGACGCAGCCAGGCCGCCCGACTACCTCGCGGGCCCTGCGGATCAATGCTGCGTGGCCTTCATGAAGCGCACCCATGGTCATCACCACCGCCACTGGGTGGGCCGCTCCGCGCGAGGTCGCGAGCTCGTCAGCGGTGGAGACCAGTTGAGCCGTCATCTCGCGCCTTCCTCGGTTGCCAGGACATCCAGCAGCGCTTCTGCAAGCGGGGGTGACAGTAGTCCAGCCGCCACGGCTCGGTCGGCCGTCACCCGGGCCATCGCGCGATAGCTGTCGACCGCCGTTGCAGAACGCGCAGCGAGCACCTGCAGGTGAGCGGCAACGGTTGCGGCATCCCCTCGCGCAACCGGTCCGGTCAGCGCCTGGTCGCCCAGGCGCAGCGCATTGTCAAGGCTCGCGGCAAGCAGTCCGGTCAGGACGCGCTGCGGGTGCTCGATGCCGGCATCCTCGAGCAGCTCGCACCCCTGCGCGACCAGGGTGATCAGATAGTTGGAGGAGTAGGCCAGCGCTGCGTGGTAGAGCGCCCTGCTCTCCTCGGGAACCCAGACGGGCTCACCGCCCATCTCGATGACCAGCGCTTCTGCTGCGGAGCGGAGCTCACCGGGGGCCGTTACGCCGAATGGGCACCCCTCGAGTCGAGCGAGGTCGATGCTCGTGCCGGTGAATGACATGACCGGATGGATCGCAAGCGGCAGCGCTCCCCTGCGCACCACGGGCTCAAGGATGCCGATGCCATGGCGGCCGCTCAAGTGCACCCAGAACTGTCCCGGCTTCACCACTCCCGCAGCCGCCAGACCCGTGAGGAGTCCGGCAAGCGCATCATCTGGCACGGCCACCAGGACCAGGTCAACCGCAGCGACGACCTCGCTGATGTCGACGATCGCTGCCGACGGCAGCAGCGCCTGGGCTCGCAGGCGGGAGAGGTCGGAAACGGCAGATACGGCGACGACTGAATGGCCGGCTCGATGCAGAGCGGCACCGATCACCGAACCGGCTCGGCCTGTGCCAATCACACCGACTCTAAGGCGGGGAGGAGCCGTCACACTCAAGAGCGTAGAGGCTCGCTAGCGTCTGCTGCCGTGGTGGCTGCGAATACTTGGGTGGAATCGTGGACAGCAGCCGCCACCGGACCTTCAGGCTTCTACCGGACCCAGAGCCCCTACGCCCACTTCACCACGTCAGTGCTCGACGGCTCCCTCGCCCACAGCCTGCAGCCGGTGCTGGAGCAGGCACTGCGCGACTGCGGCCAGATCACGGTGGTGGATGTCGGGGCTGGCGACGGCGATCTGCTCATGCAGCTGGGCGCAGCGCTGCCAAGTGCCGAGCGGAACCGGGTTCGCTGGATCGCCCTAGACCTGCAAGCCCGGCCCAGCCAATTGCCGGACCATATTGAATGGCTGCCAGGCCAGGTGCAGGGGAACCTCGGTGCCTTGACGCCGGCTGACGGCCTCCTGATCGCGCACGAGTTCCTTGACGATGTCCCCTGTCCGCTTGTTGAAGTCGATGAGTCGGGCGTGCCGCATCTCGTGGTGTGCGATCCGCGCACAGGCCAGCCCATCCCGGGCAGGCCGCTGAGCACCCGACGAGATGCCGCGCTCCTGGACTGGCTGGAGCGATGGTGGCCGATGACCCGACCACTCATGCGAGGAGAGATCGGCACGACGCGCGATGAGCTGTGGACCGAGCTCACTGCATGGATTCGCATCGGCTACGCGATTGCCGTCGACTATGCGCACCTGAAGGAGGATCGGCTGCGCGGAGCATGGGATGGCGGGACCCTGACGGGCTATCGCGAAGGCCAAGTCGTCACGCCGGCTGCCGATGGCCGGGTCAACCTCACGGCTCATGTCGCACTCGACTCAGTCGCAGCCGCTGCAAGTGGCAATCCGCTCACCCAGTTGCGCCGCAGTGGGCCGACTCCCGATTTCTGGCGCCTGGTCCAGGCGTATGGCGGCCTGCCACTGCCGGCCTGACAGGATGCCTGCGTGAGTGAGGTCATCGTTGCCATCGGTGCAGCACGCCATCTGCCAGCCGATATCCGACTCGACCTCGGCGACCTGCATCCGACCCAGCACGGCGGAATGCAGCTGTTCCTGACGGTCGACGACGGCTTCATCACCGCCGTTGATCCGCGTATCGGCTTCATGCACCGCAGCGCGGAGAAGCTCTTCGAGGCTCGCGACTACCGACAGCTGATGATGCTGGCCAACCGTCACGACTGGGTCAGTGCCTTCAGCGCGGAGCTCAGCATCGCCCTCGTCCTCGAGGACACCATGGGCATCCTGCCGCCGGAGCGAGCGACCTGGTCACGCATGCTGCTCGCAGAGATGAACCGGGTGACGGCAGCATTGATCATGCTGGGCAGCGCATTCTCGAATCTGGCTGGGTTGCTCGTCATTCGCGAGCGCCTGCTGGCGCTGCTGGAGCAGCTCACCGGATCGCGCATTCATCCGATGTTCAATCGCATCGGCGGCATTGCTCACGAATGCTCGCCCGACTGGCTGGCAGCGCTGGCCGTGGCGCTGGAATCCGAGCGAGTGCTGCTTGAAGGCCTCCCGGCGAGAGTCGCCGACGAGTGCGAACCCCTGTCCGGCATCGGAGTCATCACATCGGTGGTGATCGACCAGTACGGACTGTCGGGAACGATGGCTCGGGCCAGCAATGTGCCCTTGGATCTGCGCGTCCAAGCGCCTTATCTTGCCTATGCCTCGGTCATGGACTCAAGTGACATCCAGGTCGATTCGCCCGGCGACGTCGCCGGGCGCTTCGCCCTCGTCGCCCGCCAGATCGCGCTGAGCGTGCGCATCATGAACGAGGCGATCGGCTGGCTCCAGGCAGCCGGGCCTGGGCCTGTTGACGTGCAACTGCCGAAAGTGGTGCGCGCACCAGAGCTCACCGCGTACCAGTCGATCGAGGGACCGCTCGGTGTCATGGGCGTGCTCCTCGACAGCATCGGCGAGAAGACCCCGTGGAGACTGAAGCTCCGCACGCCCGCCTTCGCAACCATTCAGTCCTTCGAGGCCACGCTCGTCGGACTGCGCATCGACCAACTCCAACCGATGCTTCAGTCGTGCACCTTCGTCATCGGTGACGCTGATCGCTAGTTACGAGTGCTCGCGAATATAAGTGGCGAATCGGGCACGCAGGAGTTCCTGCGTGGTCGGATCGAGTTCATTGTCACCCAGCAGCTCACGCACGGCTCGCACAGTCTCGATGAAGGTCCCGCCCACAGCGCCGAGATCGCCGCCCTCGCCCTCGATCGCGGCCATGCTCGGCATGTGGCTGAACAGGTCGGTGAAGAAACCGAGGTCGAGGCGCTTCTCAGCGATGTGGAATGCGCGCTGACGCAGTTCATCGAACGGCAGGTCTTCAAGTACAGGCTCGGTGCTCATGCACTGACCCTACCCAGCCCGGTGTCATCGTCGTCACCGTCTGACGGCAATCGGCACATGTGTTCGAGCCATAACGCCGCCGCTGCCAGGGCGATGGCACCACCCGCTGAGACAAGCGACGCCCAGAGGGTCTCCGAGCCTGCTTGCGTCTGCTGCGAGGGCAGGCTGCCCGTGGCCAGTCCGAGATAGAACCCGGCGACAAGTGCGCCTGTTCGCGAGGCCGCCATGGCCAGGGCAGCAGTACGGGCGGCTACGAGCGGCGCCATTCGACGGCTGCCGCGCTTGCGCCGCAGCTTGGGCCGAGCGAGCAGGGCCCAGATGAACAGGGCGATCGCGAGGGACCAGAGGGTCAGCGGCGCCAGCCAGGTCACCGGGACCACACGGCCCAGCTGACCGGAGATGAGCACCGCGCAGGCCCAGCCGATGGCTCCGGCCAGCACTGCGAGCACGATCAGGAGCCGGATGCGCGTGGGGGTCATCGCTCTGCTCGCAGGATCAGCACGGGATCCAGGGCTCGCACTCCGGCAACGTCGACAGTCAGCAGCAGCTCACGCACCGGTACGCGGCGCAGCTGCGCATCGGGGTCGACGGACAGCCAGGGGACCAGGACAAAGCCGCGAGTATGCGCACGCGGATGCGGGAGGGTGAGTCGTTCAGTGTCCAGCTCGACATCGTCGATGCTGACAATGTCGACATCGAGGGTGCGCGGCCCCCAGCGCACTTCCCGCGTGCGGTGCCACTGCTCTTCGATTTCATTGGCCCGCTCGAGCAGCCGCAGCGGTTCGAGAGTGGTCTCGATCAGCACGACGGCGTTGACATAGACCGGCTGATCAGGGCCGCCCACGGGGTCGGTCTCGAATACCTGCGAGCAGGCCGTGACCTCGATGCCAACTGTTTCCTCGAGCGCTTGCACCGCACCCTGCAAGGCCGCCCTGGCGTCTCCGAGATTGGCGCCCAATGCAATCACTGCCTTGGTCATGGTCGAATGATCCGCAATTCGACATTGTCGAACGGCACAGGAATAGGTGCCTGCGGCTTGTGCACGGTGACTTCAACGCAGGTGACGCCGTTGATCGCCAGGACATCATCAGCAATCAGTTCAGCCAGCCGTTCGATGAGCGCGACCGGCTCTCCGATGATGCGGTCGTAGACCGCCTGGGACACCGTTCCGTAGTCAACAGTGTCGTTGAGATCATCGCTGTGCGCTGCCCTGCTCGGAGCCAGGTGCAGGGTCAGGTCAACGGCGAACTCCTGGCCATCCCGGCGCTCGTGGTCGAACACTCCGTGATGCCCGGTGCCCCTGATGCCGGTGATGACAATCCGGTCAGTGCTCATCCTCGCCCCAATCGCCAAGCCCGGCCAACGCGCACAGCATCAGCGCTGCCAGTGACATCATGCACGCGCACCGCCCAGACTCCAGCAGCCGCAGCCAGCGCCGAGATGGCATCGGTCGCCAGATCCCTGCCGTCCAGGGGCCTTGGCAGGCCTTCGTCATCTGCCAGCAGCGACCCGAGGAAACGCTTGCGCGAAGCCCCCAGCAGCAACGGAAATCCCCACGCCATGAGCGTGTCCAGGCGATGCAGAAGAGCCCAGTTGTGATCGGCGTCCTTGGCGAAGCCCAGGCCGGGATCCACCACGATCGACTCGTTCGCGATGCCCGCAGCGAGTGCCGCCTCGACCTGCACCTCGAGCTCGGCACGCACGTCAGCAACGACATCGTCATAGACCGCCAGGCTCTGCATCTCGGTACTGTGCCCGCGCCAGTGCATCACGACAAAGGGC
Source organism: Candidatus Nanopelagicales bacterium (assembly GCA_041675125.1). GTDB lineage: Bacteria > Actinomycetota > Actinomycetes > S36-B12 > S36-B12 > UBA11398. The sequence goes on along the minus strand of JBAYUM010000070.1, from coordinate 2,270 downwards.
ACTTGGAGCCCAGCGACCGCGCTGCACATCTCCGGATCGGCCAATCCCCCGCTGACGTCGTTCACCAGGAAGCAGCCGGCCTGTACTGCCGCCACGGCGGTGGGGGCGTGCATGGTGTCGATACTGGTCGGCACGCCGGCCGAGGTGAGTCCGGTGATGACCTCCAGCACGCGATGCTGCTCCTCGACTGCGTCCACGCGCGCTGCCCCTGGTCGGGTTGACTCGCCGCCGACATCCACGAAGTCAGCACCCTGCCGATGCAGGGCAATCCCGAAGTCGATGGCGGCTCGTGGTGAGTCAAAGCGCCCACCATCGGAGAAGGAGTCCGGCGTCACGTTCAGCACGCCGACTACCAGCGATCGGTCGACACCACGCAACGAGGCGGGCAGCCCCGCAGGGTGTCTGCTGCTCATCGGCCTTGGATGAGTGCCATTGCCTCGGCGCGCGTTGCCGGCTCGAGAAGTGATCCGCGCACGGCACTTGTGAGTGTGGTCGAACCTGGCTTGCGAATGCCACGCATCGACATGCACAGGTGCTCGGCCTCGATGATGACAATCGCGCCCCGTGGCTCGAGGATGCGCACCAGCGAGTCTGCGATCTGCGTTGTGAGACGCTCCTGCACCTGGGGCCTGCGGGCATAGAGATCGACGAGTCGCGCGAGCTTGGAAAGACCGGTGATGCGACCGTTCTCGGCTGGGATGTAGCCGATGTGCGCGCGACCGTGGAACGGCACGAGATGGTGCTCGCAGGTGCTGTACATCTCGATATCGCGCACCACGATCATCTCGTCATGTCCGAGGTCGAAGGTCGTGGTCAGGACATCCTCTGCCTGCATGTGCAGGCCGGCGAAGATCTCCTGGTAGGAGCGCGCCACGCGAGAAGGCGTGTCCTTCAGCCCATCACGATCGGGGTCCTCGCCCACGGCGATCAGCAGGTCACGGATCGCCCGCTCGACACCAACTGCGTCGAACTCTCCTACAGCTGCATTGGGATCCAGGCGGACACGATCGATGGTCATTGCGCCTCATCTGTGTTGTGGTGGCCGTTCAGGTCTGCCTTGACAGTCTTGATCGGTTCGCGGAAGTCGGGCTGGCGACGCGCTGATCCGGTCCAGGCTGGACGAGGCTCGCGCAACTGCAGGGCGGCGAACACCTCGTCGATCTGCGCACGATCGAGGGTCTCCTTCTCGAGGAGAGCGATCACCAGCGCATCGAGCACATCGCGATTGGCCACCAGCACGTCATAGGCCTCTTGATGTGCGTTCTCGATGAAGGTGCGCACCTCCTCATCGATTGCCGACGCGATCTCTTCCGAGTAGTCGCGCACATGCCCCATGTCGCGGCCCAGGAAGACCTCGGTGTTCGGCTGGCCATACTGAATCGCGCCGAGCCGCTCCGTCATTCCATACTGAGTGACCATTGCGCGGGCGAGCGCAGTTGCACGCTCGATGTCATTCGATGCGCCAGTTGTCGGATCATGGAAGATCAGTTCCTCGGCAGCGCGGCCTCCGAGCATGTAGGCGAGCTGGTTCTGCATCTCGCTGCGCGTGGTTGAGTACTTTTCCTGGTCAGGCAGAACCATGGTGTAGCCCAGCGCACGCCCACGCGGCAGGATCGTGATCTTGTGCACGGGGTCATTGCCCGGCAATGAGGCTGCAACGAGTGCGTGCCCTGCTTCGTGGTACGCGGTGATGCTCTTCTCATGGCTGTCCATGACCCGCGTGCGCTTCTGCGGTCCGGCGATGACTCGGTCGATGGACTCGTCGAGTGCCTCGTCGTCGATGCGGGTCTTGCCCAAGCGGGCTGTCAGCAGTGCGGCCTCGTTGAGCACATTGGCCAGATCCGCTCCGGTGAAGCCGGGAGTTCGGCGGGCAACAGCACGAAGGTCGACCTCGTCGGCCATCGGCTTGCCCTTGGCGTGCACCTCGAGAATGGCGCAGCGTCCATTGAGATCGGGACGGTCGACGGAGATCTGCCGATCGAAGCGACCAGGTCGCAGGAGCGCAGGATCGAGAATGTCAGGACGGTTCGTCGCTGCGATCAGGATGACGCCGCCGGTGACGTCGAAGCCGTCCATCTCGACCAGCATCTGGTTGAGCGTCTGCTCACGCTCGTCGTGACCTCCGCCAAGGCCTGCACCGCGATGCCGGCCGACAGCGTCGATCTCGTCGATGAAGATGATCGACGGAGCGTTGGCCTTGGCCTGCTCGAACAGGTCACGCACTCGACTCGCGCCGACGCCGACGAACATCTCGACGAAATCCGAACCTG